>NZ_JARWLB010000002.1:0-514910 GCF_047445835.1 Rhizobium sp. BR 317
CCCTACGGCTTTTCCTCATCCAGCGAGGAACCTGTCCCGTCATTCCCAACAACCCGACCCGTAAACGAATCCAGCCGTTCGATCCCCAGGCCTATAAACGCAGAAACATCATCGAACGCATGTTCTGCCGTCTCAAGGACTGGCGCAGGGTCGCTACGCGCTACGACAAGCTCGCCACAAACTTCGCCGCAACATGCTATATCGCCGCAATCATCATTTGGTGGATCTGATTGCGTCTCGACCCTAGGTCAAGGAGAACAGACCTAGAGCGGCGCGCAGTTCCGTAAGGGTTGCTTCCGTCCGCTCCCTTGCCCTGAGCGTACCCTGTCGCAGCACACCCAGGGCGTAGCCAGGATCAGCGGCATAGCGAGCACGGCGCTCACGGATCGGGGCGAGCAGAGCTTGCAGAATATCTTCAAGCCGTCGTTTCACGACCATGTCGCCAAGGCCGCCCTTTCGATAATGCTCCTTCAGCTCCTCGGCGAAATCCCTATCCTCGGCAAAGGCATCGAGATAGGTGAAGACGACATTGCCCTCGACCTTTCCCGGATCAGCAGCGCGCAGATGGGCGGGATCGGTGTACATCTGTCGCACGGCTTGCCGAATATCGTCCGGCGACGCGGATAGCGGGATAGCGTTGCCTTGCGACTTGCTCATTTTGGCTTTGCCATCGATGCCTGGCAGACGACCGACGATCGGGATCATCGCCTCGGCTTCCAGAAGAACTTCGTGGCCAACCTGCCGGTTGAGGCGACGCACGATTTCGTTGGTTTGCTCGATCAACGGGGCTTGATCTTCGCCTACCGGGACGATCGTCGCCTTGAAGGCGGTGATGTCAGCCGCTTGAGCGACGGGATAGCAAAGAAACCCCGCCGGAATATCGCGTTCAAAACCGCGGAGCTGGATCTCTGTCTTGATTGTGGGGTTGCGCTCCAGCCGCCCGACGGCGACGAAGTTAAGATAGAGCACCGTCAGATCGGCCAACGCCGGCAACGCGGATTGCAGGCAAAACGTCGTCTCGGTCGGGTCGATCCCGACGGCAAGATAGTCGTAGACAACCTCCAGCACGTTACGGCGAATCTTCTCCGGATCATGCGCGTTGTCGGTCAGAGCCTGCATATCCGCCAGAAGCAGGAATTGCTGGTGAGTGTGCTGGAGGGCCACGCGGTTCCTGAGAGAACCGACATAGTGACCGAGATGGAGAGGACCCGTGGTCCGGTCGCCCGTGAGAATGACCGGGCGATTGTCGATAGGTAAAGACATTTGGTTGCTCCACAGAGGAGCCGCCGCGATCGGGGAGAGTGCCGGGAAATGACCATGCCTGCCGGATCACGGCGGCAAGGGTCGATTTCAAGAAATGACGACTGCCGCTCCTAGAAGGAGCGCCACCACATCCGGAGGCCGGTGTTCGCGAGATCGGTCATGTCGGTTTGATGCCATGGATCGAGCAAAGATGGCAATGGGAAACATCTGACTTGTGCCCCCCCCCCCCAGCGTTCAAATCTTGCGCGCGCCTTAGTTAGCAAGACGATAAAGCGCATCGAAACAGCGCTTTCTACAGCTTCCCTCACCTAGCGATCCAACGTCTCCCTGACGACAACGGCAAGCTGCTTCAGCGAGAATGGCTTCGGCAGGAAACCGAACTTGGCGTCGGCCGGCAGATTGCGAGCAAAGGCATCTTCGGCATAGCCGGACACGAAGATGAACTTCATGTCGGGATATTTCTTACGCAATTCGCGCAACAGCGACGGCCCGTCCATCTCCGGCATGACGACGTCGGACACGACGACATCCACCTGGCCGTCGAGTTCATCCATGATGTCGAGCGCTTCGACGCCGGACCCCGCCTCATAGACGGTATAGCCGCGTGTCTCGAGCATGCGCTTGCCACCCCGACGCACCGCCTCCTCGTCTTCGACGAGCAGAACGACGGCCGACTTGCCGGTGAGATCGGCAGGTTCTTCCGGCGGCGGGACGACGGCGGCGACACTTTGATCCATCGCCGAGACGTCGCGGCTCTCCGACACCTGACCTTCGATCACCGTCGGGATTTCGACGATGTGGCGCGGCAGGAAGATGCGGAAGGTCGTACCCTTGCCGACTTCGGATTCCGGATGGATGTAGCCGCCCGATTGCTTGATGATACCGTAGACCATGGCAAGGCCAAGTCCGGTGCCTTTGCCCACTTCCTTTGTTGTGAAGAATGGCTCGAAGATCTTGTCCATGATATCGGGCGCAATGCCCGTACCGGTGTCGCTGACCTCAACCAACACCATTTCCTCATGCGGCAGATAGGCGTAGTTGAAGCCGGCCACTTCCGTTGCCGACAAATTGCGGGTGCGCAGCGTCAGCGTGCCGCCGCCCGGCATGGCGTCGCGCGCATTGACGCAGAGGTTGATCAGCACCTGCTCGAACTGTGACAGGTCGGTCTTCACCGGCCAGAGATCGCGGCCATAGTCGACATCCAGCTTGACATGCGTGCCAGACAGCAGCCGGTCCACCAGCATGCGCAGATCGCCGATCACATCCGTCAGATTGAGGATCGTCGGCCGCATCGTCTGCTTGCGCGAGAAGGCCAGCAACTGCCGTACCAGTACGGCCGCACGGTTGGCGTTGCGCTTGATCTCCATGAGATCGGCGAAGCTCGCGTCCGATGGCCTTGCCTGCAGCAGCAGATGGTCCGATGACAACAGGATCGCCGTCAGCACATTGTTGAAATCATGCGCGATGCCGCCGGCGAGTGTACCGACCGCATTCAGCTTCTGCGTCTGCGCCATCTGCGTTTCCAGCGCCTTCTGCTCGGTCACTTCGACGGCATAAACGATGGCCGCTTCTTCAGGCGCTTCGTCGGTCTGATCGATGACGGCATTGATATAGAAGCGGAAATGCCGCGTGTCGTCTTTCGGATTACGCGAATCGATCGGCGGGATATCGCCCTGCCGGTCCTTGGCGGCGGCAAGCGCCTGCTCCAGCCGCGGCCGGTCAGCTTCATAGACGATGTTCTCGAGGGCGGCGCCACGCTCGATATCGTCGCGCGAAACGAGATCGGAGAAGAGCTTCAGGAAAGGTGCGTTGGTGCGCAGAATGTGACCCGCGCCATCCACGGAGGCAATCGCCATCGGCGTGTTGTTAAAGAAGCGGCTGAAGCGCATCGCCGCGACGGAGGCGGATTGATCGTTATCGCCGCCGTTCTGCCGGGTCAGCACGATGGTGCGGCTTTCACCCGGGGCGCCGTCGCGCATCGACGTGACACTGTGAACGATCTGCACCGGTAGGCTCTGGCCGTTGGCGCGGCGCAGGTCGAGATCGAGCGTCACCGTCTTTTTGAGGCCGGGTTCGGCCTGGACGGACTGGATCAGCGTCAGGCCCTCGCCGGCCACGAGATCGCCGATGGTCATCGAACCCGGCGTGAATTTGGTCAGATCGAAGCCCAGCCATTCGGCAAGCGTCGCGTTCAGATAGAAAATCTCGCCCTTGCGGCCGGCCGAAAAGAAGCCTGCCGGCGCGTGATCGAGATAGTCGATGGCGTTCTGCAGTTCCTTGAAGAAGCGTTCCTGATCGTCCCGCTCAGACGTGATGTCGGTGATCTGCCAGATATGCAGCGCCTTGCCGCGCCCCTGCTCCGGCGGCAGCACACGCGCTTTCAAGCGATACCAATGCGCGCCGTTACCATTGCCTTCCCCGGGGCCGAGCGGCTTCAGGAGCCGGAACTCTTCCGAACCCTCCTTGCCCTCGCGCAACCCATTGGCAAGACGATAGAGCGCTTCATTGGATTCGCGATTACGCGACAGCAGCGTTTCCAGCGACTGCACCTCGGTCGCCTTGGCCGCGCCAGTCAACTGACCATAAGCGCCGTTGGCATAGATGATGCGGCCCTTTTCGTCGGTGATCAGCGTGCCATCCGGATGGCTGTTCAGGAATGAACGCGCTAGGCTGTCGGACTGCGTCTGCGGCATGACCTCGACGAAGCCGATAATCGACGAGACGAGAAAGAAAATGCCGACCATGGCGAGAATGCCGAGCCCGCCAAGCACGGTTTCGTTGTCGAGCTGGTCCTTGAAGATAACAAAAGCGGCGGCGGCGGCCACCAGCACTAGGGCGAGCAGAATGATGCGCAGCACGGTGCCCGAACGAACCCCGCGATCCACCAGCGGCACGCTATACTCGTCGGACTGACGCTGCTTCGTCATAAACCCCTCGTCTCCGCCCTCTTCCTTCTCCCGTCAGGCACTTGACGGATCGCGGATTCGGACCTTTCGAATCTTCTTTAGCAATTTGCGGCATCAGCAAAAAGCTTTGCGGGGCTAGAAAGGCCTGTATTCACAAGGAAGAGCGCTGGACAAAGAACGATCTATCTTGTTTCCAGAGCGGACCTGTCCATATGATCGCCTCATATCGATACAAAGGTGAAGACGTTGGGCCGGTCGTTTTTGCGGCAAGGCTGCGACATCGGGGATAATTACGGAGTATCTCGAAATGTGGGACGAAATCGCCGGGGCCTATGGCAGTCGCTTCTTCCTCGCAGCCGGTGGGGTCGGCATTGCCCTTCTCCTATTGATCTGCATCCTCTGGATCTTCCGAAACCGCGCTCCCTCGCCTTTCGTGCGCGGCGGCAAGAACCGCCAGCCTCGCCTGCAGGTGCTTGACGCCGCCGCCGTCGACGCCCGCCGCCGCCTCGTGCTGGTACGCCGCGATGGCATCGAGCACCTTATCATGATCGGCGGCCCGACCGATATCGTCATCGAGTCAGGGATTTCCGATGCCGCCAAGGCGGGCATGCCGGCACCGACCCCGGTCGGAACGCCGCTGGCCTACGAACGCCGGCTGGAACCGGCGCAGGAAGCGCCGCGCCTCGATCATGCACCGGCGGCAGCTTCGGAACAGCCGATCCCACAGAGAGCTTCAGTCGAAGCCTATATGCCGCCGGAACCCAGCCCTGCCGTAGAACCGGCTCCTCTTCGTGCCGCACCGGCAATCGAACGCCCGCAACCTCCCGTAACACCGCAGCAGCACATGCCACAGTCGGCGGCGATGCTTGGCGAAGCGGAAGTAGCCAATATTCTCGATGCAGCTCGTCAGCACGTATTGCCACAGCAGCAGCCGGCGCGTGTCGCTGCAGCCGCGCCGCAGCCCGTCCTCCAGCCGATGGCTCCTACCGTTGCTTCGGCGGCGCCAGTGGTGGCACCGCCGCCGGTGCGCGAACCCGGCGCCGATTTCCAGAGCATTTTGGAAGCGGAAATGTCTAATAATCTCACGGCGGAACGGATCATACCGAATGTGCCGCCACAACGGCAGATACAGCAGCCAGTCGCCGCCCCGGCGCAGCGCCGCGATCCGGAACTCCCGCCGATGACCGGCGCGGATAGTGCGCTTCAGAAAGAGGTCGCACGTATTTTCGGCGAAATGAGCGTCAACCGCKACAAGTGAGGCGCCGACGGGCGTTCTGGTGGCATGAAAAAGGCACGGCGGATATCTCTGCCGTGCCTTAATTTTGCGTTCCAATCGGAGTGGTCTGAAACCTATTCGTCGCGATAAACCTTCTCGCGGCGCTCGTGACGTTCCTGTGCTTCGATCGACAGGGTCGCGATCGGGCGGGCGTCCAGACGCTTGAGACCGATCGGTTCGCCGGTTTCCTCGCAGTAACCGTAGGTCCCGTCTTCGATACGCTGCAACGCGGCGTCGATTTTTGAGATAAGCTTACGCTGACGGTCGCGAGCCCGAAGTTCGATGGCTCTGTCAGTTTCGGAAGAAGCCCGGTCAGCAAGATCGGGATGGTTTGCGCTTTCTTCGGCCAAATGGTCGAGGGTTTCGCGCGCTTCTCTTAGGATATCATTTTTCCAGGCGACTAACTTCGCTCGAAAATAAGCTCGCTGATTCAGATTCATGAACTCCTCGTCTTCCGAGGGCACATAATTGCTAAGATCGATCTTCTCACTCAACGCGATTCTCCTGAAGAACATCTCATATGGCGCGCTGTATAGCCCAACCGGTAGTAACGATTCAAGCCAAATAGACGTGGTAAACGGATTTTTAAATTTGTCATAAAAGTTGGCTAAAGGTTTATTTTTCCATTATATATTCGCGATGACGTAAATGTGATAGAACCATAACCTTCGCGTGAATGACCGCCAACCCCTCCGTATTGCCGTTCGCCCCGCAGTTGACGGCATATAGGATCAGGCGGTACGTCAAAGGCAAATCGAGCACGGGAATTCCGCTATGACCCGCATCACGCCTCCACCGTCCCGGATTTACCTGTTGCGTCATGCCAAGGCTCTGCGGCCAACACCTGGTCAGAAGGATTTCGACCGCGCGCTTAGCAGTGATGGCTATGCCGCCGCTGAAATTGTCGCCAAAAAAGCCGTCGACAAAGGCTACAAGCCGGAACTCGTCATCTCCTCGACAGCTTTGCGATGCCGCCAAACCGCCGACGCTATTCGCCACGCCATGAGCCCCTCTACCAAGTTCCGTTACGTCGACGCGCTATATGACGCCACAACAGACATCTATCTCGAAATCATCTCATCGCAGGTGACCGAGGACTCCGTCATGTTGGTCGGCCATAACCCGATCATTGAAAGTACGCTGGAAGCACTGATTGGCCATCACGCCTTGGTCTCCGCGATTCCCAAAGGCTTTCCGACCGCCGGACTCGCCGTTGTCGACTCGACGCCGTCGGGCTGGGTCCTCACGGATTTCGTCAAAAAATAGGTTCGGCAGAAAAATATCAGGTGGAGCAATGATTTTGCGGCCCTGATCCGCAAAGCGCGGTCTCTTTTCGGGCCTCCTATTGCTTCCTATATTGACGATCACGCTGTCATTCTGGGATCCCGCCTTGCCGCCAAGCCTGACCTCCTTCACAGACGACGCCCTGATCGCATTCGACAATCTCGTCGACCGCACGACTGGCCTCGTCAATCCGACAATAAGACTCGGCGTCACCGGCCTTTCCCGTTCCGGCAAGACCGTTTTCATTTCCTCCCTGGTGCACAATCTGCTGAACGGCGGTCGCCTGCCGCTGTTCGAGGCGGTGCAATCCGGCCGGGTCTCCGCCGTTCGCCTTGAGCCGCAGCCGGACGATGCAGTCCCGCGCTTTCAATATGAGGATCACATCCGCGCACTGGTGAAGGAACGCATCTGGCCGGATTCGACGCGCGCCATCTCGGAACTGCGGATCACGCTGGATTATCAGAGCGCCAGCGGCTGGAACCGACTATTTTCGCCCGGCCGCCTTTCCATCGACATCGTCGACTATCCCGGCGAGTGGCTGCTCGACCTGCCATTGCTCGGCAAGGATTTCCGCGCCTTCAGCGAGGAGACGCTGACGCTCGCGAAAACCGGCATTCGGGCGGAGCTGTCGCGTGCCTGGCTGGCGATGACGCAGTCGACCGATGCTTCAGCTTCCGCTGACGAGATGATTGCGCGCGAACTCGCCACCGCTTTCTCTGCCTATCTCAAAGCCTGCAAATCCGACGAACGTTCGTTGTCGACGTTGCCGCCCGGCCGTTTCCTGTTGCCGGGTGACCTCGACGGTTCGCCGGCCCTGACCTTCGCGCCGCTGGTGCCTCCGCCCGAAGGCAAAGCGCAGAAGGGGTCGCTCTGGGCAATGATGGAGCGCCGCTACGAGGCCTATAAGTCCGTCGTAGTGAAACCCTTCTTCCGCGAGCACTTCGCCCGCCTCGACCGGCAGATCGTTCTTGTCGACGCATTGCAGGCCATCAATCGTGGCCCGGAAGCGGTTCAGGATCTGGAACGCGCGCTGACGGATGTGCTTGCCTGCTTCCGCCCCGGCGCCAATTCCTTCTTCTCCTCCCTGCTTGGCCGCCGCATCGACCGCGTTCTGGTTGCCGCTACCAAGGCCGATCATCTTCATCACGAAAGTCACGATCGGCTGGAGGCGCTGACACGCCGCCTGGTGGAACGCGCCATCGAACGGATCGGCATGGCCGGGGCCGGCATCGAGGTCATGGCAATCGCGTCTGTCCGCGCCACGCGCGAAGCGACGGTCAAACGCGACGGTCAAACGCTTCCTGTTATCGTCGGCACGCCGATGGATCGCGAGGCGATCGGCGGCGAGACCTTCGACGGCAGTCGCAAAACGGCGGTCTTCCCGGGTGACCTTCCGGAAAATCCGCAATGGCTGTTCGATGCGTTTGAACCCGGTGCGACAAATGTCCATCTGCCCGAGGTGAGCGTCGTCCGCTTCCGCCCGCCGGAACTGGACGAGACCGGCGCCGGCATCAAACTCTCCGTGCCGCACATCCGCCTCGACCGCGCCATGCAGTTCCTGTTCGGAGATCGCCTCGCATGACGAAGCCGACCGCAGACGATCCCAAAGGCCTTTCGCGCCGTCCCGCTGCCTTTTCAGTCGAGCCGGAAATGTCGAAGGACGATTCGGCTACTAAAACAGTTGCGGAGCCGCCGCGCCGCAAGCCACAGAGTTTCGATACGGAAGTCGTCCTGACGCCGGATGAGGAAGATCCTTTCCTCAACCCTGCTCTTACCGCCTCCGATGTTGATATCGCAGTAGCCAAGCCGCGCCGCCGCGGTTTTTCCTTCGGCAAAATTGCCGCCGGCGCCTTCGGCATTCTCGTGTCTCTCGCCTTCGGTCTGTGGACCGACCAGTTGATTCGCGATCTCTTCAGTCGCGCCGACTGGTTGGGTTATACCGCCCTCGCGGTGCTCGGCGTCGGCATTCTCGCCGTCCTCGCCATCGTCATTCGCGAGACCGCCGGCATGATGCGACTTGCGGCGGTGCAGACGATCAAAGCGGAGGCCGAAGCCGCTATCGTTGAGACGCGCCCCGCGCGCGCAAAGGCACTCGTCCAACGCCTCTGCACGCTTTTAGAGGCCAATCCGGAAACGGCGAAGGGCCGCGCGACCTTAAAAGCGGCAGAAAACGATATCATCGACGCGCCGCAATTGATCGACCTTGCCGAACGGGAACTGCTCGGTCCGCTTGATCGACGCGCCCGCGCACTGATTCTCGGCGCCTCCAAACGAGTTTCGGTCGTCACGGCCGTTAGCCCCCGTGCGCTGGTCGACATTCTCTACGTGCTCTATGAATCGGCCAAGCTGGTGCGCGCCATGGCGGAGCTTTACGGCGGCAGGCCCGGCACGCTCGGCATGATCCGGCTGATGCGCGACGTGCTCGCTCACCTTGCAGTTACCGGCTCCATTGCCGTGGGTGACAGCGTCGTACAGCAGCTAATCGGCCACGGTTTGGCCTCGAAACTCTCGGCCCGGCTGGGCGAAGGCGTCGTCAATGGCATGATGACGGCGCGCATCGGCATCGCTGCGATGGATCTCTGCCGGCCACTGTCGTTCAAGGCGTTGAAACGGCCGGGAATCGGCGATTTCGCCGGAGATCTGGCGCCCAACATCACCGGCCGCTGAATGCTGCAAACGCCTGCGAAAGCGCCTTTTGCCTCCATAAGAAACCAAGCATTAACCATTCTGAGGCAAAAGTGGAAACCAGTTTCCAGTTCCTCTTCGTTAGGGAATGTCCATGTTTTCGCGCCAGTTTCTTCTTGTTTGCGGCCTTGCCGCCGCGGCTCTCTCTGCAGGTGCCTGGGTGCAGTCCGCCGATGCGGCATCCCGTGACAAGGCCTTCTTTCAGTCCGTCGCCGGCTCATGGCGAGGCCCAGGCGAGATCGTCGCCGGCAAGTACAAAGGCACGAAATTCACCTGCAATCTGACCGGGCAGCCGCTCAGCGGCAACAGCGCCGGCGTCAAGCTCGACGGAACCTGCCGCGTCGGCGTCTTCCAGCAGCCGATGACGGCGGAAATCACCCAGAGCGGTGGCAGCTATAGCGGCAAATTCCTGGACGGCGCGGCCGGCAAGGGCCTGGATGTTACCTCGGGCACGGTCAACGACGGCACCGTGGTCCTTGGTCTCAATCGCCAGAAGCTCAACGGTGCCATGATTGCCCGCGTCGCGGACAACAAGACAATGAATGTAACGATTTCCGTCAAGGTCAATGATCAGATGGTGCCTGTCATCGGTGTGACGCTGCAGCGGGCCGCTGATCTCGATCAGATGGCTGTTGGGTCAATCCAGTAACGCTTATGCACTAACAGCAAATGACGCCTCCGCCTGAAATTCAGGTCGGAGGCGTTTATTTTTTGAGCGCTGACTGGATATGCCTTGGCACATGAGATGGCACGGGCGTTACGCCGTTTTCCACCAATCGCGGTTTTCGTCCGCCACTTCTATTCCCTGCACATCCGCTTCGCCCAGCCAATCCGCCACCTTGCGTCCGCTGATCAAGAGATCGGCCCCAAAATCCGCAAGCGGCATCAGCACGAAGCCGCGCTCGGTCATGCGCGGATGCGGGATCGTCAATAGCGGTTCGACCCGAACGATATTACCGTAGGTCAGGATGTCGATATCGATCGTCCGCGGCCCCCAGCGTTCGATACGCACCCGCTTCATGTCACGCTCGATACCAAGGCAAACATCGAGCAGCACCTCCGGCGACAGTGTCGTATCGACCGCTGCACAGGAATTGTAGAAGAAGGATTGGTCCGTTTTTCCCCAGGGAGGCGTGCGGTAAAGGCGGGAAACCGCAGCGACGCGGCAGTCCGCCCGCGCATCGAGCATGCGCAACGCGCGCGCCATGGCTCGAACGGGATTGTCGAGGTTGCCGCCAAGACCGAGAGTGGCGCGCGTCAGTCCGACTTCAGGCAAAATGCTCAACGCTCACCTGCACATAATCGAGAACGCCGGGAACCGGCGCATTGGGTTTGCGCACCGTGATCTTCGCCCTCCGCACGCTCGGAAAGCGCCGGGACAATTCCTTCGCGACATCGAGAGCCAGCGCCTCGATCAGATAGCGACGGCGCCCCGTGACGATCTCTTCGATAACGCTGAAGGCAATGCCGTAATTGACGGTGTCCTCGATCGAATCCTGCGCCAATGCCTCACCGGCATCGACATCGAGCTCGGCATCGACGAAAAAACGCTGGCCAAGAAATTCTTCTTCGTCGTGCACGCCATGGCGGGCGAAGAAGGCGCAGTTCTGAAGGGTGATGGTGTAGATCATATCGCTCATGGCGTCCTGCCGCCTAATTTCGCCCGTGTCTTGAGGATAGCATCGGCAACCGCCAGGGCATCCCTGTTGATTGCGACATTGTGTACCCGAAAAATTGCCGCACCTTGCAAACGCAATATAGCACTGGTCGCAGCGGTCCCCACATCCCGATCCGGCGCTTCCCGTCCGGTAACGGCGCCCACGAATCGTTTGCGCGAGGTGCCGGTCATCAAAGGCAGTTCGAAGCGGAGCAGTGCCGTGAAGCGCGCCATCAGCTCCAGATTTTCCTCGACATCCTTGGCGAAACCGAAGCCGGGATCGAGAACGATACTCTGCCTGTTCACGCCGGCCGCTGCTGCGATATCGAGCGATCGGCTGAGAAACAGCACCTGGTCGTCGATGACGTCAGGAAGCTTTGTCCGTTCGCGACCGGTATGCATGATGCAAAGCCCGGCGCCCGTCTGCGCCGCCAGCGTTGCAATTTCCGGCTCGCGCTGCAGGCCGAAGACATCGTTGACGATGTGCGCGCCGGCACTGATCGCCAGTCTTGCGGTATCGGCACGATAGGTATCGATGGAGATCAGCGCATCCGTCTTGCCGCGCAGCGCTTCGATGACCGGCAGAACGCGCCCTTGCTCCTCGGTGGCGCTGACTGCCTCGACATCCGGCTTGGTCGATTCCCCGCCGATATCAATGATGGCTGCCCCTTCCTCCACGCAGGCAAGCGCATGTGCGACCGCCGCGTCGACCGCCTCATAGTGTCCGCCGTCGGAAAAAGAATCCGGCGTCACGTTGACGATCGCCATGATGGCGCTCCGTTCGCCGACATCGAGGCTGCGCCCATGCGCGACATGCCAGCTATGGCTGCGAAGCTCTGTCACGATCCGTCCATCCCATTGAAAATGAAAAAACCTCGCGCCGGATATTGCGCTTGCAGTGGCTATGCCGCAAGCTCCGTCGAAGTTCAACCTGGTAGCAGCACGAATGCCGTTTGCACGCCGACAGATCCGTGTCTCGCTTATCCTATTGCTTCTGTGCGGCATTTCCACCGGCGCCGACGCGGAGGTGGTCGCCCGCAAATCCGTCTCCTATTTCGATATCAAGGGCGACAGCGCCGATGCGCTCGATGCGTCATTGAATGCGCACGGGCCGGTTACGATGGGCTCCAGCAGCCGCCATCCCGGCGCAACCAAGGTTCGCTTCGGCGGCAGTGCAACATACGCAGAGCGGAACGGCCGCTGCTATATCTCCGACGTCAGGATTACGGTCGACACCGAAATCATTCTGCCGCGCTGGCGCGACCGTCGGCATGCGAGCCGGCAACTGTCGATGATTTGGGATACGCTCTCGGCGGATATCCGCCGCCACGAGGACCGGCACGCGGAGATTGCGCGCGAACATGCGCGGCGGATGGAACAGTCGATCCTTGCCCTGCCTTCCGCCAAGGATTGTGACACGCTTCAGGACAAGGCAAACGCGGTCACCACGCAGGAAACACAGTTGCATGATGAGGATCAGGCCCGATTCGACAAAATCGAGGCGATCAATTTTCAGAGCCGCATCCAGAGGCTGATGACCTATCGCAGCCAGCAAACTGGTGAATGACGGGTCGCTAAGACACTTTTTTCGCGAAAATTGCGTCCTGACCACAGCAATCTGTGTGAAAACTGTCACTATACCTGTGAATCATTCACAACTTCTCATTTTTGAACTTTACGAGAATCTGAAATAGGTTTTTCCTATCAAATATCGGGGTGATCCGCTTCGGCGGCTTATCATCGGAAGCCGGAGGGGTTTTCGCAAAGACCGATCAAAGTTCTTGCGTTGACGGGTTATTCGTCCCGCCGCGCCGTCGAGTTGACGTGTAACGCGTGCGTCCAGTGTTCTCCTGGCGCGTCCTGAAGCCGCAGGTGTTTCCTCCCTTGCCTGTTGGTGATGCGCCCGCCTTGCCTCGCTCGCTGCGACAAGCTGAGCGGGGCTTCTTTTTGTTGACGCATCCCAAATCTGCTGGGAGGTAGGCCTCAGGCTTGGCGCTCCGGAACATGCACGACGAGGCCGTCAAGCGCCTTCGTCAGCTTGATCTGACAGGAGAGACGCGAACTCGGGCGGACATCGAAGGCGAAATCCAACATGTCTTCTTCCATCGCTTCCGGGCCGCCGACCTTCTCGGCCCACTCCTCGTCGACATAGACATGACAGGTGGCGCATGCACAGGCGCCGCCGCATTCCGCTTCGATGCCTGGTACGGAATTGCGTACGGCATTTTCCATCACGGTGGAGCCCTCGTCGGCGTCGAGATCAAAACGGGTGCCGTCGAAAGCGACGATGGTCAATTTGGTCATGTGATTGAATTCCGGTATTCGTGAGTGAAGGGAGGATCCGGAATTTTTCTTCCAACAATTCCCGGGGGCAGTCAACAATTGCGCCGCCGAAACGGCAGAAACCGTTTGGCGGCGCAATGGCAAAGATCAAGTGATCGCGCGCGGCGTCAGCTCAACGCGACAACTTCAGAATGAAGTTCTCAGCCTCGATGACGCAGGCCGTGACAGCAGCCATGCGCGCGGCATCACCGACATCGCTTTCGAGCGCATTGGCGGCATCGGCCACCTTGAACGCACCGACGGCACTTGCCGCGCCCTTCAACCGATGCGATGCGGCCGCTGCACGCTTGCGATCGCCGCAGCCGATTTCCTGCAGACAGGACCGCGCCTGCCGGGCAAACATCTGAAGCACTTCCACTTCGAGCGCCTTGTCGCCCATCGTCTGCTTCGCCAGGTGAACCAGATCGATCGCCCGCTCTCGCGACGGCGCCGCACCCCGCGAATTGTCCGGAGCTTCGAACGCGATATTCAATGCTGCCATGTGCCAAGTCTCCCGTCTTATATCTATAACTGTCTCTGGGATCTGCCGTATGGTTGCGGCCAGCCGATGGCGATCCAGTTAAATTTTGGCACAGGTGGGGCCTAAATCTGCCGACATGGTTAATGCGCGTTAAACATGGCTAAATTATTAGGTTTTCAGCAAGTTGCGCAGATGAAAAGTGTTAACAATGACTTAATGGGACAAGACTCCAGCCGTGGAATTAATTGTCACGCATGGGGGAATGTGTCACTACGGTACTGGCAAATTGGGTTCATGGCACATGCCTTTGCCCAAGGGGTGGATAGTGGTAATGTTTTAATACCATTCGTTTGAAAAAGCGGATATCCACTATGAAATGTAATGGGAAATCCACCTCCGGCGTCAGTCGAGGCGGGTGACCTAACGGGAGGCAGGTTCGTCTTTTCCGGACGTTGGCGGATTTCCGGAGAAGACACGGCAGGCCCGATCGAGTTGTAACGAGGCGTAACCGTATGGCGAACAAAAAGTACATCGAGTCGATCGAAGACAAGGCCTTTCAGGCTTTGGATGAAGCTTTGCAGATCGATTTCAGTGACGAGACCTTGGAGCCTCGCAACGGTTCAACGCCTGACACCCCGGAGACAAGAGTGTCTGAGCCATCGAATCCGCCTGCAAGACAGACCCAGGATGATGCGGCACGCAAGGCAGCCGCCGCGCGGAGCGCCGCAGCGGCCCGGCCGACCGAAGTGCCGAAGAGCCCGATCTTTGCTCCGGCCAATGACGCCAACCGCGTCAGCCCGGCCAGCATCCTGAAATCCCTCGATGGCGGTTCGCAGAGCCGCGCCGTCCGTAACGCGACGATCTTCTCGCTGTTCTGGATCATCGGCGGCATCGGCCTCGCTTTTCTGCTTTACGGCTCGCAGCTCCTGAACATCCGCACGGTCGCCGATCTCGCCGCCCTTCCCGGCGTCATCGCATGCATCATCGGCATCATCGTTCCCGTCCTTCTCTTCTATGCTTTCGGCATGATGATTTCGCGGGCCCAGGATATGCGCAATGCGGCCCGCTCGATGGCGGAAGTCGCGCTGCGCCTCGCCGAGCCGGAAACCGTTGCTTCCGAACGCATCATGACCGTCGGTCAGGCGGTGCGCCGCGAAGTCTCGGCCATGAACGAAGGCATCGAGCGGACGATCGCACGCGCCACTGAGCTTGAGACGCTGGTTCATACCGAAGTCAATGCGCTGGAGCGCAGCTACGCCGATAACGAACTGCGCGTGCGCGGCCTCGTGCATGAACTCGGCTCGGAACGCGACGCCATCGTCAACCACGCCGAACGCATCCGCTCGTCGATCGTTGGTGTTCACGACCAGATCAAGGAAGATCTGTCGCTGGCGACCGAGGAAATTGCCGTGCGCCTGTCGACCTCGGGCGAAGCTTTCGCTTCCATGATCGATACGCGCGCAGCGACGCTGATGGAGAAAACCGATACCGCCGTAGAGACGCTCGGCACCCTGCTCGCCGCCAAGACCGACAGCCTGTTGCAGAATCTCAATGCGTCCGGCTTTGCGCTGAGCCAGGAATTCGATACGCGTCTTGAATCGCTGTCATCGACGCTGGCGGAACGCGGCAAGGAGCTGTTGGGCCAGTTCGAAACCCGCGCCTCCACGCTCGATGCCAACACCGACAAGCTGAACACCGCGCTCAACGAACGCGCCCGTCAATTGAACGAGACTCTGGTCGCCCGCACGCGTGAAATCAGCGAAAGCCTGACCGGCAGCGAACGCTCGATCACCGGCACACTCGACAATGTGCTCTCCAAGCTCAACAGCGCCCTTGATGAAAAGGGCGCAAGCTTCCGCCAGAGCCTGCAGTCGACTGCCGACGACACTATTATGGACATCGACCTGCGCACCGGCTTCTTCGAAGAGCGTATGCAGTCGACCGTGGCGCAGATTTCGACGGCCTTCGACGAACGCGTCTCGGAGTTCACCTCCGCTTTCGACAAGCGTGCCGGCTCGCTGGACAGCAAATTGTCGGAAAGCCTGACACGGATCAACGAAACGCTGAGCGGCGGCTCGGATGCCATCGACGGCATCCTGAATTCCAGCATCGAGCGCCTCGGTTCTTCGCTGACCGACCAGTCCTTTGCGCTGGCAACGACGCTCGCCACCAGCCAGGAAGTGCTGGAAAGCGCGATCGGCTCCAAGGCCCTCGAGATCGCCTCCGCTCTCGAGGGCGCAACGAACGGAATTACCTCGGCCCTCGCCTCCGGAACCAACGAGCTGAACTCCGCCCTTTCCTCTCATGCGGGCACCTTCACCTCCGCCGTCCAAGGCGTAACGCGTGACGTCTCCGCCGCGTTGAAGAGCGGAACCGAGGAACTGACATCCGCTTTCGCCGGCCGCTCCAACGAACTCAACGATACGCTTGCGGCACATTCGGGCGAATTCACCAAGGCGCTGCAGACGGCGACGTCGGATATCTCCTCCGCCCTCAACAAGGGCACGAGCGAGCTCACCAACACCTTCCTCGGCCGCGCCAGCGAGATCAACAATACGCTTTCGGCCCGCACCGGCGAAATCACGCAGGCGCTTGGTTCGGCGCACGAGCGCATCGACGCCGTCATGGCCGAGCGCAGCGCCTCCCTCTTTGGCGCGCTCTCGGACAACCAGTCACGTTTCGAGCAGACTCTGACTGACCGCTCCGAGGGTATCATCAATGCCGTCACCGGCAGCCATGAGCATCTGACCGCAGCCCTCGACGAGCGCACCTCGATGCTGGCCATTTCGCTGGCCGAAAACCAGCTTCGTCTTGAAAATACGCTCGCAAGCCGCGCCGATGCGATTACCAGCACCGTTGCCGAAACCCACAGCAAGCTCGCCGATACCCTGGACGACAAGGTGATGGCGCTCGCCATCGCCCTCTCCGATGGCCAGTCGCGCATCGAAGACACGTTCACGGGCCGGGCCGAAAGCCTGACCAGCGCGCTGGCGGAGACGCACGACAAGCTCACCGACACGCTCGACGACAAGACGATGGCGCTGGCCATCGCTCTCTCCGACAGCCAGGCACGCCTGGAAGACACGTTGTCCGGTCGCGTCGAGGGCTTCACCGGCGCGATTGCCGATACGCACAACGCACTGGCCAGCACCCTGGATGACAAGACGAGAGCACTGGCCGCGGCACTCAGCAATAGCCAGTCCCGTCTCGAAGAAACGCTCTCTGGTCGTGTCGAAGGCCTGACGAGCGCGATTGCCGATACGCATAGCAAACTCGCCGACACGCTCGACGACAAGACGATGGCGCTTGCCGTTGCGCTCTCCGAGAGCCAGGCCCGCCTGGAAGATACTCTTTCTGGCCACGCCGAAGGCGTCGCAGATACGCTGGACGGCAAGACCAAGGCTCTGGCGGCAGCATTGACGACCGGCCAGTCGCGCCTCGAGGAAACGCTGTCCAATCGCGCCGAAGCGATCACCAACGCCTTCACGGGCAGCCACAGCAGCCTTGCCGACGCGCTGGACGAAAAGGCGATGGCCTTGGCCATTTCGCTTTCCGACACGCAATCGCGGCTTGAAGATGCCCTTTCCAGCCGATTGGACGCGCTCTCCGATACGGTCGCTGGCACGCACGACAAGATCGTCAGCAGCCTCGACGACAAGACGCTGGCGCTTGCCATCGCGTTGTCAGACAATCAGGCTCGCATCGAGGAAACGCTGGCAAACAGCGCCGAGGCGATTGCCCACTCCGTTACCAGCGGCCATGCGGCGCTGACCGATGCGCTCGACGACAAGAGCATGGCATTCGCCATCACGCTCGCCGAAAATCAGAGCCGTTTCGAGAGTGCTTTGGAATCCCGTTCCAACGCCCTGCTCGATAGCGTCGCCGGTGCGGAATCCCGCGTCGCCGGTGCCTTTGGCGACAAGGCCGATGCCATCCGCGCCGCTTATACCGAAAATCAGGATCGTCTCGACCGCTCGCTCAGCGCTCATACCGAAGCGCTCTCCGGCCTGCTCGGCAGCAGCAGCGACCGCCTCGAAACCGTCGTTGGCGGTTCGGCCGAGCGCATCGAAAGCGCGCTCAACACCACGACGCGCCAGCTCGAAAACACGCTGGGCATCGGCCTGTCGCAGATGGACGAAAACCTTGCCTCCGCCTATGAGCGGATGCGCAACACCCTCGAGGACCGCAGCAACGCCATCAGCCTGACGCTGCGTGATGCCCATGCGCAGCTCGACAATACGCTGACTGAACAGGCAACCGCGATCGGCACCTCGATCGCCACCAGCGCCAGCATGCTGGAAATGTCGCTGGAAGATCGCGAAGCTTCGCTGCGCCAGACCATCGACGCCAGTGCAAGAGCGCTCGAGGACCGGCTGCATGGCGGCGCGGGCGATATTGCCGGTCGCATTCAGCAGGCAGCCGGCGACATCACGCGCTCGGCCGAGACATTCTCTTCCAACCTCAACCAGTCCATCGACGGCATGACCAGCCGCTTCGCCGAGACCGGTTCGCGCGTTGAAGCCAGCCTGTCCGCCCTCGAAAACCGTATCCATGATGGCGTCGGCGGCGTTGCAGCGCAGGTCGATGCTGCCGGTAACCGACTGTCCGACACGCTTTCGAGCGGCGTCACGCAGATCGACCGTAGCGGCGGCGACGCTGCGGCCCGCATTGCAGCCGCGCTCGACAATCGCCTGGCAACCATGGCGGAAGCGATCGATAGCCGCACGGCCAATCTGAGCCAGGCGCTCGAAAGCGGCAGCGCCCACATCGAAGAGCGCCTATCGACCATGGACCGCGCTCTGAATGTCGGCCTCGAAGCCGTCAACCGCACCATCGAAGGCAAGGCCACGAACCTCGCCACGACGTTGCGCACTGCCGTTGCCGATGCCGCTCAGGGCATGGACAGCGAGGCGACGCGCACGGCCGACCTGCTTGCCCGCACCGGCCAGCAATTCGCCGACGATCTCGGCAACCGCAGCGATGCCTTTACCCGCTCCATGAACGAGCGTTCCGAAGAGATCGTCACGCGCGTCTCCGAAACGCATAACCGTCTGGCGAGCCAGGCGGCTGCAGTCGCTCAGACATTCTCAGAAGCCGGCAACGCGATCGTCAACAAGGTTGCAGAGGCTGAGGGCCTCGTCGGCAACCAGGTCAACGCCATTTCGCAGGCGCTGTCGTCCGCAGAGCAGTCGCTGGAAGCACGCGGCGCCGCCATCCGCAACACGCTCGCCGGTGGCAGCGAACAGATCGCCTCCACCATGGCGCAGGTCGAGCGCTCGCTCGACGAGCGCAGCAATGCGATCCGCACCAGCCTTGAAGATCGTGCTCGCGAGATCAACTCGACGCTTGCCGATGTCGACAAGGCTCTGGAAGCCCGCGGCACGTCGATCCGTTCTTCGCTGGACGAGCGCACGCGTGAGCTGAACTCCATGCTCGCCGGCCGCTCCAGCGAGTTGTCGCGCCTGATCGATGAGAAGGCCCGCCCGATCGTCGACCGCTACGCTGCGACCGGCCAGGAAGCCGCAGCGCTCATCTCGGCCGCCGCTCAGGAAAGCAGCGATCGTTTGCGCGCCGAAAACGCCGCTCTGATCAACGCGATCGCCTCGCGTACCAATGATACGCTGGCAGCAATCTCGGCTCGCACCGAACATGCCGCCAACGCAGTCAGCGCGCTGGAGAACAACCTTCTTGCCAGCGTCAACGGCATCATCGAGCGACTGGCGGAGAACAACTCCGCGATCGCCGGCATGCTGACGAGTGCCGCCGAGGAATTCGCCACCATCGACGGCCGCCTCAACGCGACATCGGCCCGGTTCGCCGACTCCGCATCGAAGGCGGGCGAAATGGTGTCTGCCTCGACGCGGCTTCTCGAAGGCAAGGTCGACAAGCTCTCGGATGTTTCCGGCAAGACGCTGTCGCAGGTCGGCGGCATCATCGGCCGCTTCGACGAGCATTCCAAGGTTCTGTCGCAGGCCTCCCAGCTCTTGGGTGCTGCACAGTCGAACCTCGTCTCGACGCTGGAAGAACGCGAAACGGCGTTGCAGAACCTGTCCATTGGCCTGGTGCAGCGCTCAGAGGAGATCGAAAACACCATGCGCGCCCTCGGCAGCATGGTGGAAAGCGCCTTCGACCGCGCCGAACAGCGCTCCAACCAGGTCACCGGCAATCTGCGCCAGGGCGTTCAATCCTCCTTCGCCGATATCGGCCGTGTGCTCTCCGACGCGGAAACCCGCGCCGAACAGGCTGCGGAAAGCATGCGCAGCGCGCTTCAGAAGGCGGGCGAAGAAGCCAACCAGACGATAGACGGTACCTTCGCCAACGCCGAGCGTCGCTCGGGCGAGCTGACGAACCGTCTCCGCGGCGGTCTCTCCGCTTCGATCGCCGACATCGAGCATATGCTGACAGAAGCCAGCAAAACTTCGGACGGCGCAGCCCAGCAGTTGCGCGAGACACTGCGCGTCGCCGTCGACGATGCCGTCGGCCGCTTCTCGGGCGCCACCGACGAGATCCGCCGCTCGGCAGGCGACATCCGCAGGGAACTCGACCTGACCCGCAGCGAACTGAAGCGCGGCGCCTTCGACCTGCCGGAAGAGGCCAAGGAAAGCGCTGCCGCCATGCGCCGCGCCGTTGCCGAACAGATCAAGGCACTGCAGGACATTTCGCAGATCGTCGGCCGCTCGACGCAGCAGTTGGAAATCTCCGAGCCTTCGGCCCGTGCGCTGGCCGATGCGCAGCCGGCTCAGCGTCCTCGTCCGGCGGCACCTGCCCCGGCAGCGCCGGCTCCGGTTGCGGCAACTCCCCGGCCCCAGCAGCCTGCCCCGCAGGCGCCCGTTCAGCCGATAGCACAGCAACCGGCGCCGCAGCAGTCGATACCGCAGCAGCCGGTGCCTCAGCCACAGCAGCCGCCGATCGAGGCTTTGGGCCTCCGTGGCACCATCACCGAGCGTCCGGTTGCGCCGCAGCCGCGCCCGATCGAGACGCCGGCTCCGGCCCGCCAGGAAACGGCGGCTGGCGGCGGCTGGATCAGCGATCTTCTGCGCGGCGCGTCGCGCGACGACCTTGCCGACCTGCCGCCGGCCCGCCAGGCTGCACCACGCCCGCAGACGGAGGCAGCACCGGTCGCGCGTAATCCGCGGCATGTGGTCGAATCGCTGAACTCGCTTTCGGTCGATATCGCCCGGGCCATCGACCACGATGCTTCTGTCGATCTGTGGCGGCGTTATCAGCGCGGCGAGCGGGATGTCTTTACTCGCCGCCTCTACACGCTGAAGGGCCAGCAGACCTTTGACGAGATCAAGCGCAAATACGACCGCGAGCCGGAATTCCGCACCGCCGTCGATCGCTATATCGCCGATTTCGAAAAGCTGCTTGCGGACGTCGCCCGTACCGACCGTGACCGCAGCGTCACGCAGTCCTACCTGACCTCCGACACCGGCAAGGTCTACACCATGCTGGCGCATGCGGCGGGACGTTTGAGCTGATAGCTCGGATAATGCGCAAACAAAAATCCCCGGTCATCGAGCCGGGGATTTTTGATTCAAGCCGAAATACGGGGAAAATGCGTCACAAAAAGAGCGGCCCGCCGGGCCGCCTTTTCATTCCGATGTCAGACTGAGTTCAGTGAGCGACCTGCACTTTGGAGATCAAACCGCTGGTGATACCGACAAGCAGGAAGCTGTTGTGGATGCGAACCCAATGATAGCCGCGTGGCGGAGCCGACAGGTGATAACGGCGATAATCGACGCTGGCCGCGCGGCTGCGATCGGAAGCGGATAGCCGACGCCCCTTCACCCAATCGCCCTTGCGGACGACAACTTTCTTCTTGGCGCCATTTTTCTCAACGACGACAGCCTGCTTGTTCTCCGGCGCCGCACTGGCTTCGGACGCCATCGCCAGCGGGGTTGCCAGAACCGAAGCGGCGAGCAGGACGGAGAAGAGCTTTTTCATCGAATGTTTCCTCAATTTATTTTCTTATTATCTGCGGGCAGAGTTATCCTGCAAGAGGTGAAGCGAATCTGAAGAGATTGTTACAATTTTGTAATAGAAATTATGCGTTTGCGAGCATTTGTTAATCGAACAAATACGTAAGTTTAGTGACAGGCGGCAGCTCAAAAACAATCCCGCCCGCCCTTGCGAACAAAGGCAGGCAGGTGAGCGATCGACAAATCGAAAACAGTTCACAGCTCGTCGTAGTTAAACCAATCGAAATCAGCCGTCTTTGCCCGGCCTGACGTATCGAAGGCAAACATGCCGGTGAAGGCGCCCGTAAAGGAACCATGTTCGCCACGGCCGCCCTCGTCGGAAATGACGCCAGCGTCGAGGACCGGGCCGATAGCCAGCCATGCTCCCATGCCCTCGGCCTGCCAGAAAAACTGCAGGTCGTTGTCGTGGACCTCCATGGCAAGCTGGATACGTCCATTCGGAACGGAGACGCCGCCTCCGATCGGGAAGCTCAGCCGACCATTCGGGTAATCGCCGCCGCAGGTCATGATCGTGACGGAACGGCCAAGTTTTTCGTGCAGGGTGACGACAATCGCGTGCAGCTTGAACCGGTTATAGTAGTGCGTCAGGCCAGCGACCTGCTGATAGGTGTCGGGCTGAAACTCGATGACCGTTTCGGCGCGGAAGCTGTGATGCTCCTGCCGGCGGGCAACGAGTGCCTGTTCGAACCAGGAGCCGATGCTTTCTCGCGCAAATAGACGCAGGTGACCGGGCCGTTCCGTCAGGCTGAAGATGCGTTCCGGCTGCGGCGTACGCAACCACTGGAAATCCTTCGGTAGCTCGGCGCCATCGAAATTGTAGCCGCTGCGGCGCGGCTTCTCGATGGGCAGCGCGTGGCGTAGGCCCTGCACCTCGACATCGGGAACCACCGTGCCGTTTTCGAGGTAGAGCCACTCATCTTCCTTCCAGACGCATTTCTGCAGGCTGGTTTCGCGCCCGAGCGTGCAGCGGCGATGCGGCGGTAGCGGCCGGCCCGAGAGATGCGTGTGATAGAACTGGCCATCTGATGTTTCGACATATTGGCCATGCCCTGCCCGCTGCAATGCCGCTTCCGGATGATCCTTCGAGGTGATGAGATGCTTGTTCGGATGCAGCTCGTAGGGTCCATCGATATTGCGCGAACGCGCCATGGTGACGGCATGGTCATAGCCCGTGCCGCCTTCGGCCGTCGTCAGATAGTACCAACCGTTCCGCTTGAAGAGATGCGGTCCCTCGACCAAACCGAGTTCGGTGCCGGCAAAGATATTCTTGATCGGCCCCTTCAGCGATTTCGTCTGCGCATCCCATTCCTGCAGCAGAATACCGTCGAAGGCCGGCGTCTTCGGCGAGCCGCCATAGCTCTCGGTGCGGTGGTTCCACTGCATGTTGACGAACCATTTGCGGCCGTCATCATCATGGAAGAGCGAGGGATCGAAGCCCGATGAGTTGACGTAGGACCGCTCGGACCATTCGCCCTCGATCGTCGGCGACGTCACGATGTAGTTATGCGCATCCTTGAAATTGCCATCGTAGCGTTTGACGTCGGTATAGACCAGCCAGAACAGGCCATCGGCATAGGAAAGGCATGGCGCCCAGATGCCGCAGCTATCCGGCTCGCCGCGCATGTCGAGCTGCGAGGCCCGCTCCAGCGGCCGGCGCACCAGCGTCCAATTCACCAGATCGCGCGAATGATGGATCTGCACGCCCGGATACCATTCGAAGGTCGAGGTGGCGATGTAGTAATCCTCGCCCACGCGGCAGATGGATGGATCGGGGTTGAAGCCCGGCAAAATCGGGTTGCGGATCATGGAACCATCTCCTCCAGAGAACATGCAATATGCGCCGTTCGCACAGCTATGGATACGCCACCGGCAACGGCCTGCCGATCACGACGCAGACAAAGAAAAACGCCCGGAAGCTGGTTCCGGGCGTCCTGAATGCTTATTCGCGCTCGGCCGACTTGGCCCAGAGATTGATGTCAGCCTCGCGGGCGTAGACATCGATCTCTTTGAGCTCTCCTGCGGTAAATTCGAGATTGTCGAGCGCCTTGACGCAATCGACGATCTGCGACGAGCGGCTGGCGCCGATCAGTGCGGAGGTAACGCGGCCGCCGCGCAGAACCCACGCGATCGCCATTTGCGCCAGCGTCTGGCCACGCTTCTCCGCGATCTCGTTGAGCTTGCGGATATTGTCGATGATCGACGGACGGATGAAGTCGCGCTTCAGGAAATGGTTCTGGGCAGCGCGGCTGTCCTCGGGAATGCCGCCCAGATATTTCGTGGTCAACATCCCCTGTGCAAGCGGCGAGAAGACAATCGAGCCGATGCCGAGGTCTTCCAGCACGTCCACAAGGCCGTCATCCTCGACCCAGCGATTGAGCATGGAATAGCTCGGCTGGTGGATCAGGCAGGGCGTGCCGAGATCCTTCAAAATGGCTGCGGCTTCGCGGGTGCGCTGCGAATTGTAGGAGGAGATACCGACATAAAGCGCCCTGCCCGAACGAACGATATGATCGAGCGCACCGCAGGTCTCTTCCAGCGGCGTATCCGGATCGAAGCGATGCGAATAGAAGATATCGACATAGTCGAGACCCATGCGCTTCAGGCTCTGGTCGCAGGAAGCGATCAGGTATTTGCGGCTGCCCCATTCGCCATAGGGACCCGGCCACATGTCGTAGCCGGCCTTGGAGGAAATGATCAGCTCGTCGCGCAGGCCGGCGAAATCGGTGCGCAGAATTTCGCCAAAGGCGGTTTCGGCGCTGCCGGGAGGCGGACCGTAATTGTTGGCGAGGTCGAAATGGGTGATGCCGAGATCGAAAGCGGTGCGGCACATGTCGACCTTGCGATCATGCGGGGTATCACCGCCGAAATTGTGCCAGAGCCCTAGCGAAACCGCCGGCAGCTTCAGACCGGAGCGGCCTGTTCTGTTGTATTTCATGTTCGCATAGCGATCGGATGCCGGTTGCCAAGCCATAGTTCCAATTCCTCTGTGATGAAAAACGCGCGGGCTAATTACCCGCGCGCAAACTAGCTTTTCCCGCGCTCACTTCAAGAGCTCCTGCGCCTCTTCGATGCCAAGTGCGGCCGGCTGCGTGCAGGTCGTGGTCAGATCGATGAAACGGTTCTCCGCACCCGATTTCAGGATCGAGGTCATGACATCGACACCGTGCAGCGTACGGTCGAGCGAGCAGCGGGCATCGCGGCCCTCGATCAGTGCTGCCGCCATGTCGGCAAGGCCTGCCGTGCGGTAGTTGGCTCGTGCGCCGTTCGGGCTCTCCTGATTGATAATGCCGAAAGGATGCGCCCATTCATCGATTGGCTTGATGTCCTTGCTGCGGCCGCTGGCTTCGACCGTGCCGCCGAAGAAGTTTGGATCGGGCACGTAGAGCGAACCTTCGGTGCCGTAGAGTTCCATATTGGCATGGCGATGCGACCAGACATCCCAGCTTGCCGTCAATGTCACCGTTGCGCCGCTGACGAATTCCAGCAGCGCCTGGATCGTCGTCGGCGTCTTCACCGGGATGACCTCGCCGCTGCGCGGCTCGCTGGTGATGGTACGGGTTTCCGACGCCATCGACGTCATGGCGCCGACACGCTTGACCGGGCCGATCAGGTTGATGAGGTTGGCGACGTAATAGGGGCCGAGATCAAGGATCGGACCGCCGCCCGGCAGGAAGAAAAAGTCCGGGTTCGGATGCCACATTTCCATGCCCGGGCTCATGACATAGCAGGCGCCCGAGGTAATACGGCCGATGCCGCCGTCGTCGATGAACTTGCGAGCGAGCTGATGGGCGCCGCCGAGGAAGGTGTCTGKAGCGCAGCCGACGGCAAGCCCCTTTTCCTTGGCGATACGGCGCAGCTCTTCGCCCTGCTCCAGCGTCAGCACCAGCGGCTTTTCGGAGTAGACGTGCTTTCCGGCCTCCAGGATGCGCTTGGAAACCGGGAAATGCGCATCCGGGATCGTCAGGTTGACGATGACGTCGAGCTCGTCATTGGCGAGCAGTTCGTCGATCGTTTGCGCCTTCACCTGATATTCCTCGGCGCGCAGGCGCGCCGCGTCCATGTTGATATCAGCGCAGGCGAGCACTTTCAGGCCCTTGAAGAGCGGAGAAAGCTTGAAATAGGTGGTTGAGATATTGCCGCATCCGATGATGCCGACGCCAAGTTCCTTAGTCATGTGGAATGCCTCAGTAGGTCTTGAAGGATGCGATGGAACGGGTGATCAAGCGATCGATATCGCTCGGATTGTCGTGCTCGAGCACATAGTGCTTTGCCTTGGTGCCGGCGAGCGCCTTAATCAGCTTCGGCCACGGGACAGTGCCGTGACCGAGGTCGGCCCAGCCGTCTTCATCCTTGTTTTCGCCAGCCGGGGCGATGTCCTTGACGTGGACGGAGGAAATGCGCGAGCCGAGCTTTTCGATCCATGCGAAGGGATCTGCGCCGCCGCGGACGACCCAGGCAATATCAGCTTCCCAGGAGATATCCGGAGCGCCTTCGAAGATCTGTTCGATCGGCAGCGAGCCATCGGCCTGTTTGACGAATTCGAAGTCGTGATTGTGCCAACCGAACTCGAAGCCGGCATCCTTGTAGGGCTTGCTCATCTCATGCAGACGCTTGCCGAAAGCGAGCCAGCCGGCAGCATCCTTCGGGCGCTGATCGGCGGCCAAGTGCGGCGCATAGATCGAATCCATGCCGAGGACCTTGGCAACGGTCAGCGATTTCTGCACCTGCCCATCAAGGAAATCCGGGCTGAAATGGCCGCTCGCCATGGCCAGGCCGTTCTTGTCGAGCTCGGCACGCAGGCTCTTCAAACCAGCTTCGTCCAGATCGGAATAGATGCCGCCAAAACCTTCGACTTCCGCATAACCGGCCTTGCCGAGCTTTGCGAGGATATCCGAATAAGGCTGAAAATTGCGGGCGCTATAAAGCTGGAATCCAAGTTTCGTCATCGATATTTCCTCCAATGGCCTCGCGGCCGTCTGTTTTGGGCCTGCGGCCCGTAAGTCGCCACCGAAAGGCGGCTGGTATCTCAGTCCACCGATTGGCTGGACTGCAAATCGTAGAAGCGGAAGTCGGGAACGCTGCCGGCAAGCGGTTTAGCCGGCGTGAAGACGATGCGGCGGCTCTCACCGGCGGCAAGATCGAAGGCGTTGTCGGAGTAACGCCCTTCCGTCTCGCTTTCGATCATCACGAACAGCGCCAATCCCTTCGCCGTCACGGTGAGCTGCAACGTGCCGTCCTCCTCGATCTCCTCCCGTTGCACGGTAAGACCTGCGGGTTGAAGCTCCAAAGCCTTGTAGGTGCCGTGAACATAGTGCCCCTCGCCGCCCATTCCGTTCGATGCGGTGAAATGCCACGCCAACAGGCAATCGGCCGGCACCTGAGATACGTCGATCGACAGCGCGGTGACGGCCGCATCCGGCGTGCAGACCGCATGAGCCTTCGTCAGCGGCACGCGCTCGCCATCGAGCTTGAGCAGCGACACGGCAATGTCGACGGTGACATCGGCATTGGTGTCATTGACGAGCGAGAAGCGGATGGTCTGGTTGTCCTCGGAGGGAATGGCTGCGACCGAAACCGGCTGGAAGAAGCGGCGCACGAGATAATGCATCGCCTTCCAACGCCCGCCGTAATCGAGGCTCGACCAGGAAGCCACCGGCCAAGTGTCATTGAGCTGCCAATAGATGGTGCCCATGCAATGCGGCTTGAGCGACCGCCAATATTCCACCGCCGTCTTGATGGCGAGGCCCTGCTGCACCTGGCTCAGGTAGACGAAATTCGGAAAGTCCTTCGGGAAGCGGAAATAGCGGAACATCGTGCCGGCGATGCGCTCGTTGCCGCCGGCATTCTTCTGGTGCAGTTCCATCACCGGCGACGCGATATTCATATCCTTGGCGGCGGCATAGGTCTTGATGACAGGCAGCGACGTGTAGGACTGGAAACCGAATTCCGAGCAGAAGCGCGGGCGCACGGAACGGTAATTGTCGAAGGACTTGTTCTCGTGCCAGACCGACCAGTAATGCATGTCGCCGGAGCCGTCGGCATGCCAGGCGTCGCCGAAATTGAGATAGCCGGACGCCGGGCTCGACGGCCACCAGATCGCGTCCGGCGCAGCTTTCTTCATCGCCTGCTCGATCGTCCGATTCAGGCGATCGTAGGAAACAAGATAGCGGTCGCGATCCCTGCGGGATTCCTCGAACCAGGTGAGCGCCCCCACGAGCTCATTGTCGCCGCACCAGAGCACGATCGACGGGTGCGTCGCCAGGCGCTTGACCTGATAGCCGACCTCCGCTTCAACATTCCCCAGGAAATCGCCGGTCGAGGGATAAAGATTGCAGGCGAACATGAAGTCCTGCCAGATCATCAGACCCAGGCGGTCGCAGATATCGTAGAACCAGTCATGTTCGTAAAAACCGCCGCCCCAAATGCGGATGATGTTCATGTTGGCTGCAGCGGCCGACTGCAACAGGTCCTCGGTCAAAGCAGGGCTTGAACGTGAAAACAGCGCATCTGCCGGAATCCAGTTGGCGCCGCGGGCGAAGATTTCGCGTCCGTTGACCTTGAGTGCAAAACGGCTGCCCGCTTCATCCTCGTCCGTGATCAGCTCGACGGTGCGCAGACCGATCTGCCGGGTCACCGTCTCGGAATTGGTCTCGACGGAGAGCATGTAAAGAGCCTGTTCGCCGCTGCCAGCCGGCCACCAGAGCTTTGGCTTGTCGATATGGAGGACATGCGTCACCGAGGTCTCGCCGGCATTGACGCCGATGTCGAGCCGCACACGTTCATCGCCGAGCGAGAAATAGACTTGGGCTACGCCGATGCCCCTTGCGAACAGCGCCACAGTCACCATCAGGTCGACCGAGCCGTCGGTATTGTGCACCTGGCGGGTCACTACATTCTCGATGCGGGCAGTCTCGAGCTTCTTCAGCGCAACCGTGCCGTAGAGGCCGAGCGGTGCGACAGCGATATTCCAGTCCCAGCCGAAATGGCATTGCGGCTTGCGCAGCATGTTGCCGTTCGGGATTGGCGAATTGGCGGTGCTGTAGGGAATGTAGAACGGCTGCTTTGCCTGAAGTTCCGCACCCGCCTTGATGCTCGAATGCAGCACGATGCGGACGGTATTCTGGCCCGTCTTCAGTGCCTTGGAGACATCTGGGCGGTAGCGCTGGAAGCAATTGTCGCCTTCGAGGACGAGCGTATCGTTGACATAAACGCTCGCGACCGTGTCCAGATAGTCGATGTCGAGATACCAGTCGCCTTCTGCATCATCGAGCGTAAAGCTACGTTCGACTTGCCAATCTTGCTTTGCGACCCACTGCACCACCTCTTCGTTGCGGCCGAAATAGGGATCCGGAATGACGTCTGCGGCATGAAGGGCGGTATGGACGTCGCCCGGCACGGGCATGGAGATGGAATGATCGCTGTCCGGCGAGGTGAGCCGCCACTGACCAGCCAGATCGACAAAAAAAGTGCCATTAAGTGAAGACGACATCGGACCTCCAGAACCGCTGCATATGGAGGCGACAAAAGCCGCCTCCATTCATGTGATTATATTCTGAGCTCTGTCTCAGCGTCGAAGAGCGAGGCGAGCGACATATCGAAGCCGAGCTTCACACGCGCACCCGCGCTGAAGCGCCGCGCCCCGTTGATACGCACCGACATGGTGTGGCCAGCGTGCTTGAGCCAAAGCAGGTTATCGGCACCCATCGGCTCTTCGATATCGACGGTCGCATTGTGCACCTCCGTATCGGGACCCAGATCCTCGTTCACCTTGATGTGCTCGGGCCGAACCCCGAGAATGACCTTACGGCCCGGCTCCAATGCCTCGCCGGCATCATAGCCAGCGAGCGAGAAAATCACATCATTGGTGGCGAAGGCTATCTTGCCCTCGCGGCTCACCAGCTCGCCATGCAGGAAATTCATCGACGGCGATCCGATGAAGCCGGCAACGAAGAGATTGCGCGGCCTGTTGTAGATCGTTGCCGGATCGTCGAGCTGCTGGATGATGCCGCTCTTCATGATGGCGATGCGGTCGGCAAGCGTCAGCGCCTCGATCTGGTCGTGGGTGACATAGATCATCGTGTTMTTCAGCGACTGGTGCAGACGCTTGATTTCGACGCGCAGTTCCGAACGCAGCTTGGCATCGAGGTTCGACAAGGGCTCATCGAACAGGAACACGTCGACATCGCGCACCAGGGCACGGCCGATCGCTACGCGCTGGCGCTGGCCACCCGAAAGCTCGGCCGGCTTGCGCTTCAAGAGCGGCTGGATCTGCAAGATCTCAGCGGCCCGCGCGATGCGCTTGTCGATCTCCGCCTGCGGCAGCTTGGCGACGCGCAGCCCAAAGGAAAGGTTCTTTTCAACCGTCATCTGCGGATAGAGCGCATAGGATTGGAACACCATGCCGATGCCGCGATCCTTGGGCTCTTCCCAGGTGACGTTCTTGCCCTTGATGAAGATCTTGCCTTCGGTGATGTCCAGCAGGCCGGCGATGCAGTTGAGCAATGTCGACTTGCCACAGCCGGACGAGCCGAGCAGCACGAGGAATTCGCCGTCGTTGATCTCGAGGTTGAGGTTTTTCAGAACCGTGACCGCGCCGAAATCAAGCGACAGGTCTTTGATGGAAACGCTGCTGGTCATGGATCACCCCTTCACGGCGCCGGCGGCAATGCCGCKAACGAAAAGCCGTCCCGACACGAAATAAACGACCAATGGAACAAGACCCGTCAGGATCGTTGCAGCCATGTTGACGTTGTATTCCTTCACACCCTGGACAGAATTGACGATATTGTTGAGCTGCACAGTCATCGGGTAATACTCCGGCCTGGTGAAGACGACGCCGAACAGGAAGTCGTTCCAGATGCCCGTAATCTGCAGGATCATGGCAACGACGAAGATCGGCAGCGACATGGGCAGCATGATCTGCAGGAAAATCTGCCAGAAACCCGCCCCGTCGATACGCGCAGCCTTGAAAAGCTCCACGGGCAGCGATGCGAAATAATTGCGGAACAGCAAGGTCAGGATCGGCATGCCGAAGATGCAGTGCACCAGGATCAGTCCGCTGAGCGTGCCGTAGATCCCGATTTCGCGCAGCACGATGACGATCGGATAGATCATCACCTGATAGGGGATGAACGCGCCGACGATGAGGATCGCGAAGAAGAAATCCGCGCCCTTGAACCGCCAGTTGGCAAGCGCATAACCATTGACTGAAGCGACTGCGATCGAAAAGATCGTGGACGGCACGGTGATGCGTACGGAATTCCAGAACCCGCGGGAAAGACCGTCGCAATTGAGACCGGTGCAAGCCGTTGCCCAGGCTTTCACCCAGGGTTCGAACGTGATCTCCAGCGGCGGTGCGAAGATGTTGCCAAGCCGGATTTCCGGCATGCCCTTCAGGGATGTAACGATCATCACATAAAGCGGCAGCAGATAGTAGGTGGCGGCAACGAAGAGCGTGCCGTAGAGCATGATGTTGCGGCCGGAAATCGCGCGGCGCGGCTTTGCACCCTGCGGTTCCGAGAGCGCCTTGTCAGTCGCAACGGCGCCGCTGTTCGCATTCTTAAGAGTGATTGTATCAGACACGGTTGCGCCCTCCGCCGAATTCCAGATAGGCCCAGGGGATAATGACGATAGCGACGGTCACCAGCATCATGGTGGAGGCTGCAAACCCCTGACCGAGGTTCTGCGCCTGGAACATGTAGTCGTAGACGTATTTCGCCGGGACTTCCGAAGCGATGCCAGGTCCGCCGCTCGTTTGCGCGACGACAAGGTCGTAGACCTTGACGATACCGCTGGCGATGATGACCAGCGTGGTGATGAAGACCGGGCGCATCATCGGAATGACAATGAACAGATAGGTCTTCCACATGGGGATCCCATCGACGCGCGCTGCTTTCCAGATGTCTTCATCGATGCCGCGCAGGCCGGCGAGCATCAAGCACATCACAAGGCCCGTTCCCTGCCAGAGCGCAGCGATCAGCACGCCGTAGATGACGATGCTCGGCGTATAGAGCGGATCGAAGGTGAAGGTGGTCCAACCGAGCGAACGCACCACCGACTGGATGCCGAATTCGGGATTGAGCAGCCACTGCCAGACGAGGCCGGTGACGATGAAGGAGAGGGCGAAGGGATAAAGGAAAATCGTGCGGAAGGTATTTTCGAACCGGATCTTCTGGTCCATCAGCGCAGCCAGCACGAAGCCGATGACGAGACTGAAGATCAACGAAAAGATGCCGTAAACCGCGAGATTTTCAATGGACACGACCCACCGAGGTGCTGCCCACAGGCGGTAGTATTGATCCAGTCCGACGAAGCTGAGACGTGGCAGCAGCTTCGAATTGGTGAAGGAATAAACGACCGTCCAGATCGTGCCGCCCAAAAAGATGACGACAGCCGTAAGGATCATTGGAATGGATGCAATCTTCGAATTCAGATTGCGCAGATATTGATTTGGCCGGCCGGCTTTCGCTTGACCCGTCATTGTGCCTCCTCCTGAAGCGCGACTGCTTCGGTGATCAGGAACTGGTCAATGACCGCAGCTCCTGCCGCTCCCTCCTCATCGGCGGTCGACCGTCACATCCGTGTGGGCCGGCCGCCTATAAGAAGCGCTGTAATTAGCCGGGTAACATGATGCGTCCCGACCGTGATACCGACCCACAAGGGGCCGGTATCACTACAGCGAGAAGATTGGGATCAATCGGCCGCAGAGATGATCTCGACGAAGCGCTTCTGCGCCGCTTCCGGCGTCATCGAAGGACTGGCGAAGAACTCGGAGAACAGATCTTCTTTCTGCTTCTGCGTATCGGCAGAGAGAAGTTGGTCCGTACCCTGGATCACATTGCCCTTCTTCAGAATCTCCAGGCCCTTCTTCATGCAGTCGTTCGCCGCTGCGAGGTCCACATCGCCACGCACGGGCAACGAGCCCTTCTTGAGATTGAAGGCAACCTGGGTCTTCGGATCGAGAAGCGTCTTGGCGAGAGCTTCCTGAGCCTTCGACTTCGCCTCGTCCTTCAGCAGCGGGAAGTAGAATGCGTCACCGCCCGTCGAGATGATTTCGTTGACACCGAGACCCGGAAGGCAGGTGTAGTCCGTGCCGGCCTTTTGCCCTGCGAGGGCAAATTCGCCCTGCGCCCAGTCGCCCATGATCTGGCCGCCGGCCTTGCCGGTGATGACCATGTTCGTCGCCTGGTTCCAATCCTGAACGTTGGAGCCCTTGGACATCTTGCGGGCGTCGTCGGCGGCCTTGAAGACCTTCGCGATTTCCGGACCGGCCGCTACTTTGGCATCCCTGTCGCCGAATACTTTCTGGTAGGTGTCCTTGCCGGCGATCGCGACCATCAGCACGTCGAAGGCACCGGTTGCCTGCCAGGGCTGACCGCCTACAGCGAGCGGAACGATGCCTGCCTTCTCCAGCGCGGGAGCGGCGGCGACAAATTMATCCCAATTCTTCGGAACCGGAACGCCGGCCTTCTTGAAGGCGGCATTCGAAAGCCAGAGCCACTGCCAGGAGTGAATATTGACCGGTGCGCAATAGATCTTGCCGTTGATCGTGCAGGAATCGAGCAGGCTCGACGGACGGATAATGTCCTTCCAATGCTCCTGCGTTGCGACATCGGTCAGATCGCGCATGAGACCGGCCTGCACAAGCTCCTCGGCCTGACGTCCATGGTTGAATTGGGTGGCACCCATCGGGTCGCCGCCGGTGATGCGGCTGACCATGATCGGACGCGCAGTGCTGCCCGAGCCGGCAATCGCACCATCGACCCAGTGATTGCCGGTCGCGTCGAACGCCTTTGCCAATTCGGCCACGGCGGCAGCTTCACCACCGGACGTCCACCAATGCGTTACTTCAAGGTCAGTTGCCTTGGCCGCACCAAGCGGCAACGCGACGGAAGCAGCCAGTGCAACGGCCATCAAACGAATATTCATGAGTTCTCCTCCCTCACTGAAACGTTACCGGAAAAACGTAGTCTAATCATTTTCAACGCGCAACCGCCCGCCCGCAAAATTTTTCAGCAAGCTCAAATATACCACTTAAGATTACATTCCTTCTCCTAAATAAGCCAAAGTGCCCGACTATTCATCTCATCATTTCCGGGTGACGAAGCAATTTAATTTATTGATTATATTTCGTTATTTTCATCATCATTCACCAGCTCCTTTCAATTGCCTTTCGCACTTGCAAAATTTTCGGCAGGACCTGTGGATTCAACTGCCGGGTATACCGGCTCTATCGACGTCAGAAAAAGCGCTCGACTTTTCTACTGTATCGTTACAGATTTTCGAGACGAGGGAGGAGTGACCACATCGCGCATATGCTTGCAGCGCTACGGCAGGCAATATAAGCGGATGGTCGCGGGAGGCAGCATTGCAGGACATGGACAGTAAGAAGATTTCCGGCGGCGGCACGCAATCCGCCCACGAGCGACCGACGCTCAAGACGATCGCCTTCATGACCGGGCTCGGAATAACCACCGTCTCACGCGCCTTGAAAGATGCTCCTGACATCGGCGCCGAGACCAAGGAGCGCGTGCGCATGGTCGCCCGGCAATTGGGGTATCAGCCCAATCGTGCCGGCGTGCGTCTCAGGACCGGGAAGACCAACGTTATCGCCCTGGTACTCAGCATCGACGAAGAAATCATGGGCTTCACCAGTCAGATGGTCTTCGGCATTTCCGAGGTTCTGGCCGGTACGCAATATCATCTTGTCATTACGCCGCACTCGCATAGCAAGGACCCGCTGGTCCCCGTGCGCTATATTCTGGACACCGGCTCGGCCGATGGCGTCATCATCTCACGCACGGAGCCGGACGATCCGCGTGTGGAACTCATGCACGAGCGCGGGATGCCTTTCGCGACACATGGGCGCACGAATATGGGAATTTCCCACCCTTTTCACGACTTCGACAACGAGGCTTTTGCGCGCGAGGCGGTGCGTGCCCTGGTCGCCAAGGGGCGGCGGCGGATCGCGCTTTTGCAGCCGCCGGGCAAACTCACCTATTACCTGCACACCCAGATCGGCTTTCAAACGGGACTGCGCGAATGCAACGCCCAGGAGGTTCCGCTGAGAGCCAGTACCGACACGACGCTTTCCGAAATCAAGGATACGGTCGAGGAACTGATGCGTTCCCCCCATGCGCCTGACGGCTTCGTCTGTTCCAGCAGCGCCGGCGCCATCGCCGTCAATGCCGGCCTCGAAGCGGCAGGTTTCCGTCTCGGCCACGATATCGATATGGTCGCCAAGCAATCGACGGATGTGCTGAGCTGGATACGCCCGGAAATCATCTCGATCCTCGAAGATTTTCGCCAAGCCGGTCGGGAACTGGGTAAGGCGGTCATTGCGCGCATAGACGGCGTCGAGCCCGAGTTGCTGCAAAGTATCAGCCCGCCTGTCTGGCCAAAGAGCTAACGAAGCTGACCTTCACAAGAAAAAGGCCCGCCGAAAATGTCCGGCGGGCCTTTCCTTTAGTCTCTTCAATCCGAAGCGGCGGATCAGCCGTTCGCGCCGCTGCCCCACGGGCCGTGATGGATGTCCTTGCCATCGACGCGGTCAAAACCATGGGCGCCGAAGAAGTCGCGTTGCGCCTGAATGAGGTTCGCAGTGCCGCGAGCTTGGCGGTAGGCGTCGAAATAGGTCAGCGCCGAAGCCAGAGCCGGAACCGGCAGGCCGGAAGCCGTGGCCGCAGAAACAATGCGGCGCAGCGACGGGATCGATTCCTTGACCATGGCGGCGAAGGCCGGCGTCACGATGAGGTTGGCGGCATCCGGCGCCTTGGTGAAGGCGCTGGTGATTTCATCGAGGAACTGCGAACGGATGATGCAGCCCGCGCGCCAGATCTTGGCGATGACCGGCATCGGCAGCGACCAGTTGAACTCCTTCGAGGCTTCCGCCATCACGGCAAAGCCCTGTGCATAGGCACCGATCTTGGCGGCAAAGAGTGCCAGCTCCAGATCCTTCAGCAAATCGGGACCAAAGCCGATCGGGAACTTATAATCCGGCGTGCCGAAAATCTCCTGGGCGGCTTCGCGCTGCCCCTTGATGGCCGACAGGCTACGAGCTGCGACAGCGGCTTCGATAGCGGTTGCCGGGATGCCCATGTTCTGAGCCTCGATGGCAGACCATTTGCCGGTGCCCTTCTGGCCCGCCTTGTCGAGGATGACGTCGGGCATGGCATTGCCGGTCGCCGGGTCCTTGGCGGCCAGAACCTTCTCGGTGATCTCGATCAGGTAGGAGTTCAGCCGGCCCTTGTTCCATTCGCCGAAGATGCCACTGATCTCTGCGGCGCTCTTGCCGAGGCCGTCGCGCAGGATGCCGTAGATCTCGGCGATCATCTGCATGTCGGCATATTCGATGCCGTTATGGATCGTCTTGACGAAATGACCGGCGCCGTCATTGCCCAGCCAGGCGACGCACGGATCGTCCTTGTACTTCGCGGCGATCGAAGTCAGCACCTTCTCGACGCGCTTGTAGGATTCTTCCGTGCCGCCGACCATGATCGACGGACCATGACGCGCGCCTTCCTCACCACCCGAAACACCCATGCCGATGAAGGTCAGGCCGGTATCCTTCAGACGGTCGAAGCGCGAAATCGTATCGCGGAAATTGGCGTTGCCAGCGTCGATCATGATGTCGCCCTTGTCGAGATACGGCTGCAACGCCGCCATCTGCTGGTCGACCGGCTCGCCGGCCTTGATCATGATGATGATCGGCCGCGGCGGACGGATCGCTTCGACGAACTCCTCGATCGTCTTGCAGGGAATGATCTTGTCTTTCAGCGCACCGGCGTTCGCATAGAACTCATCCGTCACCTGCGGCGTGCGGTTGAACACCGCGATTTTATTGCCCTTTTCGGCAATGTTGAGCGCCAGATTCGATCCCATGACAGCGAGACCGATCAGTCCGATTTCTGCCTTTTCCACGACAATCCTCCAATGGGCTGCGTACTGCGCTGCACGGCCTGAACACGGGCAAAGGACGCAATAACACTTTGAAATGACACATAACCCGAAAAAACTGACTCCGATTTTCAGGCTCTGCGTTAGCCGATGTTGTTGCACTCCGGGCGTGAAACGGCAAGCCTTTGCCGGCCTCGAATCGTCTCCATTGCAGGACCGTGCAAGAATGCCCCAGGATTCTTCAAGAACCGGCCTTTCCATTGAGCCGGTCCGTGCCCAATTCGGTAATTCACAAAGGACAAATATACAGGAGGAGGTATCCATGTCGACCATGACCGCAAAGATCGTTCATATCTCCATCGATCGCCCTTGGAAGGAAGTTTACGGCTTTGCCGGCCGTCCGGAAAACATGCCGCTCTGGGCCTCCGGACTCGCATCGGGTTTGGAGCAGGATGGCGAGGATTGGGTTGCCAAGGGCATTCTCGGCACCGTCCGCGTCAGCTTCGCGCCTCGCAACGAATTCGGCGTCATCGATCATACGGTAACAATCGAATCCGGCTTGAAGGTTCAAAACGCGCTCCGCGTCGTGCCGAATGGCGATGGCTGCGAGGTCATGTTCACGCTGCTAAGATTGCCGGGAATGACCGACGAGCAATTCACCGCAGACGCAGCGCACATCGAGAAGGACCTTGGCACGTTGAAGTCCCTGATGGAGCGATAGACGGCTCGGTCCTTTAGCAACTTCGGTACGAAAACTGCTTCGAACCTTACCTGGATTTGCTCTAAATCGAGCGCAGCGTCCAATCGACGAGTTCGGCCGTCACGCCGGCAAAGGCCGTGTCGAGCCCTCGAACGAAATCCGGATTGCTGCCGCCGCTGACCGGCACGACCTTGCGAAAGACATTCTGCGCCTTGACCGTGCCCGAGCGGTCGTTGAGAATCTTAACCGAGATTTCGACAGCAGCCGATTTCTGGCCCGCCGCCGTATCGATCTCAAAGGACCTGATATCCGTGACGATCTGATAGTCGATCGCCAGCCCCTGCCCCGGCACGCCGACGCCGCCGAGCTTGCCGGTGTTTTCGAAGGCTTCGACCAGCTTCGACTGCACTATCCGGCTCAGCTTGTCGCTCCACTGCGACTTGCCGAGATACTGAATCTCCCGGGGCGAAACGCGGATCACGATCTGATTGCTGTCGAGCGGCTGCAGCGCGGTCGGCAGCGGGATCAGAATCTGCCGGCGCTTCATCGACGGGCCGCTCGCCTTGACCGCGGCCGTGAGATCATACGTGTCATTGACGGCGGCTGAACCGCAACCGCTAAGTAAAGCTGCAAGCAGCGGCAGAACGATCGCTGCCTTTCGATTCACTTGAAAACGCTCACCCGAAACGCAACCAACCATAGTCAGCCTATCCCTTGCAGCCCAAAAATTGCTTTTCATTAACGCCTCGCCCGGCCGTCATATTGCTTGACGGTATCGCCGCCGAAAATCAGGCGCTGCGGATTGCGGTCGAAGTTAGTGATTGTATTGTTAAGGTTATTAACCGTGCCTCGCATATCGTTGACGAGAGACTGCACGTCGCGCAGGCCGCCGCTCGAGAACTTCTGCAGGTTGTCGGCGATCGGCCCGATCCGGGCGTTGAGATTGTCCGCCATCGTCTTGAAGGATTGGAGCGTGTCCCTTGCCTCCGCAAACAGCGACTTCGTATCGCCGGAGCCGAGCAGCGAGTCGACCTTGGTGAGAATGCCGTCGACCTTGTTGGAGGCGGAATTCAGCTTGTTGGAAATATCCTTGGCATTGGCAATCGTCTGATCGATATCCTGCTGATGAGCCGCAACCGAATTGGCAACATCGCGGATAGATATCACGGCCTTTCTGGCGTCCTTGGTCACCTCGGCGATATCGTCCATCGAACCCTTCACCTTGTTGGGATCGATCTGCGCTATGATCGCATCGACGCGGTCCAGGGTCTTTTGTGCATTCTCGCCGAAGGTCGTATAGGTATCGGCGGTCTTCTTGAAGGATGCGATCGTCCCCTTCAGATCGGTCGTCGCGTCAGCCACATTGGCGGTGATCTTGTCGGCATTGTTGACGACGTCATTGATCTTGTTCGCATCGACGGCGCGCACCAGCTTCTCGATCGCATCCAGCGTCGATTCGACACGAGGCGATACGCTCTTGATGGTATCGGAGAGCTGTCCGACGCTGGCGAGGAACTTGTCGATATTGTCGGAATTGTCAGCCAGCGCCTTTGAGAACTTCTGCGCGTTGCGCACCGTATCGGTCAGCGGCCCTCGGGAGTCGGAGATGAAGCCCTGGACGTCGCCAATTGTGTCGTTGGCGCGGTTCAGGATCTTGTCGGCGGTAGCAAGCAGGTTTGTCACGCTCGACTGGTCGGCGAGCAATACTGCCCGCTTACCGGTTTCGATCGACCGCTTGAGGATGTTCTCGTCGCCATTGCGACCGCCGGAAAGCTCGATATAGGCCGCACCCGTCAGGCCCTGGATTTCCAGAATGGCCTTGGTGGACGTATAGACCGGCGCGTCGGCGCGCACTTCGGTAAAGGCCAGCGAATAGTTCGGATCATCGGCATCGATCGAAAGCCCCTGCACGGAGCCGACCTGAATGCCATTGAAGCGGACGGGCGAGCCGACGCTGAGGCCGTTTGCCGAACCAGGAATGCGAACGACCAGCTCGGCCATCGGACCGCCGCGGCCATATTCCGCCATCCAATAGACAAAGCCGAAGGCGGCTGCGATGACCAGCAGCGTGAAGAACCCGACGATCGTGTAGTTGGCTTTGGTTTCCATTGTTCCAGTTACTTCTTGCGGCTGTTGGCGCCAGCGCCATTGTCGTCGTTGCGATTCCCTATGTCCTCCCGCGGCACGATTGATCGCGCACGTTTGCCCCGGAAATAGGACTGCACCCAAGGGTCGTCGCAGGCCAGCATGTCTTCAACCGTTCCCTCCACCAATACCCGCTTCTGTCCGAGAACGGCAATACGGTCGCAAACGGAAAACAGGCTGTCGAGGTCGTGAGTCACCATATAGACCGTCAGGCCGAGCGTGTCGCGCAACTTGGCGATCAGCTCGTCGAATTCCGCTGCACCGATCGGATCAAGGCCGGATGTCGGCTCGTCCAGGAAAACGAGATCTGGGTCGAGGGCCAGGGCCCTGGCAAGGGCGGCGCGTTTGATCATGCCGCCGGAAAGCTCGGACGGATATTTATCGGCAGCATCGGCGGCCAGGCCAACCATGCGGATCTTCAGATGTGCCAGCTCGTCCATCAGGGCCTGCGGCAGATCGAGATATTCCCGCATCGGTACCTGGATGTTCTCCTTCACCGTCAGCGAGGAAAACAGCGCGCCCTGCTGGAACAGCACGCCCAGGCGCATATCCAGCCTGTTGCGCTCCGGCTCCGAGAGCTTGTCATAGTCTTCGCCGAGGATCTCGATCTTGCCGGAACGGCGCGGCAGCAACCGCAGCACTGTGCGCAGCAGCACCGACTTACCTGCGCCGGAAGCGCCGACGAAACCCAGGATTTCGCCGCGATAGATATTGAGGTTCAACTTGTCGAGCACTACTTTCGATCCGAAAGCGACGGTCACGTCCTGCGCGGAGAGTACGATATCTCTGCCCTGCTCATCCTTGTCCAACGGGATTTCCGAGTGAAGCGCGCTCATCCTTGCCGGCCCTCAGAAATCGATCGCTGCGTAGAACATCGCAAACAGCCCGTCCATCAGGATCACCACGAAAATCGATTTCACAACGGACTGCGTCACATGCTGGCCAAGCGATTCGGCGCTGCCACCCACCTTCAGCCCTTCGACCGCAGCAACGATGCCAATGACCAGCGCCATGAACGGCGCCTTGATCATGCCCGAGATGACGGTGGAGAGACTGATCGCCTCGTGCAGGCGCGAAACGAAAGTGGCGAAGGTGATGCCGGAATAGGCCCAGGCGACCACAGCCGCGCCGCCAAGCGAGGCGAAATTGGCAAGGATGGTCAACAGCGGCAACGCGACGGTCAATGCCACCAGCCGGGGGAAGATCAGAACGCCGACCGGGTTCAGACCCATGACCTTCAGGGCGTCGACCTCTTCGCGCATCTTCATCGAGCCGATTTCGGCAGTAATGGCGCTGCCTGAACGGCCGGCGATCATGATGGCGGTCAGCAGCACGCCGATTTCGCGCAATTGCAGGATACCGACGAGATCGACGACGAAGATTTCGGCGCCGAAATAGCGAAGCTGGAATGCGCCTTGCTGCGCGATGATCGCACCGATCAGAAAGGACATCAGCAGGATGATCGGCACGGCGCGCACCGCCATATGGTCGATCTGATTGACGATCGAAGCCGGCGAAACACCGCTGCCGCGCCCGAACTTGAGCTGCGCGCCGCGCACCGCCGAACCGAGTATGTACATGGCCGCGACGAGATTGCCCCATATCTCGTAAACGCTTTCGCCGATCGGTGCGAAAATCCGTTCCGCGAGCGATTTCTTTGGCTTGGGCTCCGCCGCCTCCTGGTTCGGGTCTTCGGTAAAGGCGGTAAGCAGCTCATCGATATGGGGATTGGAGCCGTCGATGCTGACCGTAACGCCGTGCGCTTCCTGGCTCTCCTTCAGGCGACGGATCAGCAGCGCCCCCGCGGTGTCGACATCGGAGAGATCAGAGAGATCGATCACCACATGATCGCCGCCATGCTGTTTCGTAAGCTGATCGATCTGCCGCAACACGCCGTGCACATTGGCACTACGCCAATTGCCTTCCAGCCGATAGCGATGCCCGTTGCCATCAGGCTCGTCATCGATCCTCGGTGCATCGGGGCTTTGTTCGGCTGCTTTCAAACTCATGCGTCTTTCAGATCTTGCGTCACAATCGCCGACTCAGGAATCCCAGCTCGACGGTAATGGTTAATATCCGAGTGCATAGGCGATTTCCATGCCGCGCCGATGTCAAAATATGCCATAGCATTTTGATATCCAAATGAATTCGTTTTGCCCGCCTTCAGGAGGCCTCGCCCGCCCTTTCGCCAAACCCGGAACTGTGGGGCTGAAGATTGCGGGCAAGCACCACCATGGCGAGGCCGAAAGCTGCAACACCGGCCATGACATAATAGCTGGAAACACCGAGCCACGCGTAGAGATAGCCGGAAGCAAGCGTCATAAGCCCGAGAAACATGCCGTTATAAAAGAAATAAGAGCCCTGGGCGGAAGCCTCCTGGGCTTCCTGCACCGAGGCGACGATACGGCGCTGAATGCCGGTATGGACGCAGGCATAGGTGCAGGAATGAAAGCACTGCAGCACGAAATAGCCGATGAAACCGAAGTTGATCGGAAACAATATCCAGCGCAGGACACACATGCTTGAGCCGAAGAAAATCAGCGTCCAGGCGCTGAAACGACGGCTCAGCATCTTCGACATGAAGAAGACCATGACCTCCGCCGCGACCCCTATGCTCCAGAGGACGGCGATCTGCGTGCCGGAAAAACCGAGCGTCCGCCAATAGATCGACGCGAAGGTATACAGCACGGCATGGCTGGACTGCTGCACCGACACACCGATCATGGTGATCAACAACTGCGGTGAGCGCAGCCCGCCGCCGGTCGGCGCCTGCAGGTTGATCGGCTGATTGCGCCGGCGTGTCGGTCCAATGCGCGGACAGAAGAAGGCCATCACCGTCGTCAGGAAAAAGCCGCCGACCATGCTGGGCAGAACCATGCTGCCACCCCATTTCTGGATCATCTGACCGCCGATAAGGGTCGAGAAGATGAAAGCAATCGATCCCCATACGCGCATCGAGCCATAATCGAAACGCCAGCGCCGCACGCCGGAAATGGCGATCGATTCCACGACGGGTAAGTAAGGCGCGTATGTCGCCCCCTGAATGCCGTAGACCAGCAGAACCGGCCAGAAATCGCTTGTCCAGTAAAGCGCGATCGCCGTCAGCAGCGACAGTGCGCCCGACCAGAACAACACATTCGCACGTTCCTCGACGCGATCGGCCAGGATGCCGACAATGGGCACGACAAGAACGCGAACCACCATCGGTACAGCGAGGATGAGACCGATCTCGCGGTCACCGAAATTCAGTCCCGCCAGCCAGACGGGGAAAAACGGCAAGGCGATCCCGTTGACGAGCAACGGAGCACAATAGGACAAGGCGGTGCGCAAACGAAAATGCGGAGGAGCGCCCTCGCCCTGGAGAGATTTTGTCGCGGGAATCATGACAGACCTGAAGGGAAACTGATTGCTCCCTATCACTCCATCGTGAATACGACTATGGCGAGAAATAGCCCGATCGAAACGTTTCAGGGAAAATATGAGGCTGCAATCAGATAACGACGATCAAAAAATGTGACGGCGCGTTATCGGATGCGTGAGCGGCGCATATTATGCCGCCCGCACCCCAAGGGTTTCCGACAGATCCTCGATGGCGGCGCCGACCGGCTGTACCTCGGTGATCGTCTGCCAGGTGATCAGCTCGAAAGTGCCGTCTTCATGCTCGGCGATCGCCGTGCAGCTTTCGACCCAGTCGCCGGTGTTGATATACCGGATGCCATCGAAATCCTCGATGATGGCGTGATGGATGTGGCCGCAGATGACGCCGTCGGCATCGTTGCGCTTGGCCTCTTCGACCACAACGCGCTGGAACTCGCCGATGAAGTTGACCGCATGCTTGACCTGAAGCTTCGCCCAGGCCGAGAACGACCAATAGGGCATGTTCAGGCGGCGGCGAACCGCGGCGAGGCCGACATTGATGAGGATCGCCATATCGTAAGCCCAATCGCCGAGATAGGCGAGCAGACGCGCGTTGCGGACGACGACGTCGAATTCGTCGCCGTGCAGGACGAGGTATTTCTTGCCGTCAGCGGTCTCGTGGATCGCCCGCTGCGCCACTTCGATGCCGCCGAAATGCATGCCGGGGAAATCGCGCAGGAATTCGTCGTGATTGCCGGGGATATAGACGATGCGGGTGCCCTTGCGCGCTTTACGCAGCAGCTTCTGCACCACGTCGTTGCAATCCTGCGGCCAGTACCAGGTGCGCTTCAGCCGCCAGCCGTCGACGATGTCGCCGACAAGAAAGATGGTGTCCGCTTCGTGATGGCGCAGAAAATCGATCAGATAGTCCGCCTTGGCTGCTTTCGAGCCGAGGTGCACGTCAGAAATGAATAGCGTTCGAAACCGCCTGACATTCATGTTTTCATTCACGAACTCTATGTCCGTGCCCTATCCTACGTTGGCTATTCCAAAACCAGACTCGTGTTTCAGGATGATGACAAATCCTGTGCGATAGGACTATCGCGCAAGATCAGCCGCGCTTTGCAGCTATGGCGAGATCTGGGCGATCGGTTGTGAAACTTGCGACACCGAGGCGAAACATCGCCTTTGCTGCCTCGCTGGTGTGAGCCGCCCAGCCGTGCACCGTCACGCCGTTTTTCCGAAAGAACTCCGTTACTTCGGCATCGATGGACTCGGCCCGCAAGGCAATCTCGCGGACGCCAAACCGGCCGAGTGCGGCAATGACGCCTCTCCAGCCGATTTGCGCGACCATCAAGGGCGAACAGAGAAAGATAAGGCCCAGAAGTTCGCCGGCATTCAGGCCACGCTCCTCCAGCGCGACGCTGAAAACCTCCAGGCGCGGGAGCGCGAAACTGGTCACCATTGTCCGCTGCAGCATGTCGGTCGCCAACAGCTCGTCCGCAATACGGCCTTCCATGCCTTCATAGGGTTTTCCGTCCGGCCTCGCCTTGATCTCCAAGCGAAGGTCGACCGCGGACGGCCCGAAGATATCGATGGTCTGGGCAAGTGTCGGAATGGTCTCGCCGCCACTGCCGATGACGATATGGCGCATCAGTTCGTCATAGCTGAAATCGGCGATCGCGCCCTTGCCATCCGTCATGCGGTCGATCAACGCGTCGTGATGGATGACAAGCTTGTTGTCACGCGTCTGGTGCACATCGAATTCGACGAGATCGACATCGAGCTTGGCGGTTTCGGAAAAGGCGAGCCGGGTGTTTTCAGGCCACAGATGCGTACCGCCGCGGTGGGAAGCGATGAGGGTCATGAGCGTTCCTCCGTTTTTGCCCTCATAGGCCAGCGCCGTGACCCCCATGTGACGCATTTTCGCCCTTCGCTTACCATCGGGTCCGGAAGTCAGCGTTTGCGGACCGGAAAAACAATTCTGAAAACGACGCGACAAAAAACCTTCTGTCCGCGTCAATTGCATACTGTGCACCCTGGGTGATTGATGTATGCAGGGGGAATCAAACGCGAGCGCGCAAGCAGGAATGGAGGAGCGTAATGGATACGCACGACACATCGAAGGCAGCCAAGAACATGGCGAGTGGCAATCTCGACGACCAGGCTCTCTTCTTTCATCGCTATCCCCGTCCCGGCAAGCTGGAAATCCAGGCGACGAAGCCGCTCGGCAACCAACGCGACCTGGCGCTTGCCTATTCTCCCGGCGTTGCCGCGCCCTGCCTTGCCATCCGCGACAATMCGGAAACGGCCTTCGACTACACCTCGCGCGGCAATCTCGTCGCGGTCATCTCCAACGGTTCGGCCGTCCTCGGTCTCGGCAATATCGGTCCGCTTGCCTCCAAGCCCGTAATGGAAGGCAAGGCTGTACTCTTCAAGAAATTCGCCGGCATCGATGTCTTCGACATCGAAGTTGCCGCACCCACCGTCGATGAGATGGTCAGCGCGATTTCCGCGCTGGAGCCGACCTTCGGCGGCATCAATCTGGAAGACATCAAGGCGCCCGAGTGCTTCGACGTCGAACGTCGTCTGCGCGAAAAGATGGAGATCCCGGTATTCCACGACGATCAGCACGGTACCGCCATCATCGTTGCCGCCGCTATTCTCAACGGGCTTGAATTGGCCGGCAAGAAGATCGAAGACGTCAAGATCGTTGCTTCGGGCGCCGGCGCGGCGGCGCTTGCCTGCCTCAACCTGCTGGTCATCCTCGGCGCCAAGCGTGAAAACATCTGGGTCCACGATATCGAAGGCCTCGTCTATGAAGGCCGTACCGAGCTGATGGACGAATGGAAGTCCGTTTATGCCCAGAAGAGCGATAAGCGCGTGCTTGCCGAGTCGATCCCCGGCGCCGATGTTTTTCTCGGCCTCTCTGCCGCCGGCGTATTGAAGCCTGAGCTGTTGGAGCAGATGGCGGAGAAGCCGCTGATCATGGCGCTCGCCAATCCGACACCAGAAATCATGCCGGATCTCGCCCGTGCCGCCCGACCGGACGCGATGATCTGCACCGGCCGTTCGGACTTTCCGAACCAGGTCAACAACGTCCTCTGTTTCCCCTATATCTTCCGGGGCGCGCTCGACTGCGGCGCCAAGACGATCAACGAGGAAATGAAGATGGCCGCAGTGCGCGCCATCGCGTCGCTTGCCCGCGAGGAGCCGTCCGATGTTGCCGCACGCGCCTATACCGGCGAAACGCCGGTCTTCGGGCCGAATTACCTGATCCCCTCGCCCTTCGACCCGCGTCTGATCCTGCGCATTGCGCCCGCCGTTGCGAGAGCCGCGGCCGAAAGCGGTGTGGCCCTGCGCCCGATTGCCGATTTCGACGCCTATATGGACGAACTCAACCGCTTCGTCTTCCGCTCCGGCTTCATCATGAAGCCGATTTTCGCCGCAGCCAAAACCGCGGAGCGCAAGCGCGTCGTCTTCTCCGAAGGCGAGGATGAGCGCGTGCTGCGCGCTGCCCAGGTTCTTCTTGAAGAAGGCACTGCGGTTCCGATCCTGATCGGACGTCCGTCCGTTATCGAGACCCGCCTGAAGCGCTATGGCTTGAAGATCCGGCCGAATACCGATTTCGCCGTCATCAATCCGGAAGACGATCCGCGCTTCCGCGAATATGTCGAGCTCTATTTCTCGCTGGTCGGCCGCAGCGGTGTCATTCCGGAAGCAGCGCGAACGATCGTGCGCACCAACACCACCGTCATCGGCGCCCTGGCGCTGAAGCGCGGCGAGGCCGATGCGCTGATCTGCGGCCTCGAAGGCCGTTACGAACGCCATCTGCGCGTCGTACGCCAGATCATCGGCAAACGCCCCGATGTTCGCGATTTCTCGGCGCTCAGCCTGCTGATCTCGCAGCGCGGCGCGACCTTCTACACCGACACCTATGTCACCTTTAATCCGAATGCCGAGGAGATCGCCGAGTCGGCGGTGCTGGCAGCCGAAGAAATCAAACGCTTCGGCATTTCGCCGCGGGCCGCTCTCGTTTCGCATTCGAATTTCGGGTCGCGGGAATCGGAAAGCGCGACCAAGATGCGCAATGCCCTGGCGCTTGTCCGCGAAATGGCACCGGAGCTGGAAGTCGACGGCGAAATGCATGGCGACAGCGCCATCTCCGAAAGCCTGCGCCGTCACGTCATGCCGGACAGCACGCTTACCGGCGAAGCAAACCTGCTGGTCTTCCCAAATCTCGACGCCGCCAACATCACCCTCGGCGTGGTCAAGACCATGACCGACGGCCTGCATGTCGGCCCGATCCTTCTCGGCACGGCGCTCCCCGCCCACATCCTGTCGCCGTCCGTCACGTCGCGCGGCGTCGTCAATATGGCGGCCCTTGCTGTGGTCGAGGCTTCCCAGCCGAATTGAGGCAACAACCTTGTCGGACCGTCTTCTGAGGCGGTCCGACGGGCTCATGGCGGTCGGTTTCCGATTGTGTCGAAAATTTGCCTGGCAAAGTCACCAAACGGCGACAAGAGGCGAAGCCATGCTCCGTCTTTGATCATTTCGCAGGAATCCTCCTACCAGAAGTGTATTTCTGATAGGGACGTTGTTAAGCTCCACGCTGTATTCTTTCTCAAAGTCGAACCGCTTTCGAAGAGCAAAATCGTGAACCGCGGCAGAAATTCCTTCTCCTGTCTTTTGTTGTCCCTCTTGGTTGCATCGCCGGCTTCGGCGCAGACGAATACGCTCTGCGACGAACTGCACGGCCGGTTTGCCAATATCACGCAGGTTGTCGGTGCCAGCGCCGAGACACGGCAGCTTTCGCGCGCTATCGCCCAACAGAATCTCATGATCCGGCAGCTAAAGAGCGATATGCGCAATCAGGGCTGTGCTTCCGACAGCAGCGTGGTGATCTTCGGTTCCGGCTCCGGGGATAGTGGCGCCTGCGATGAGATGCAGACGTCGCTGGACCGGATGCAGCAGGACCTTGGTTCACTGATGGATGAGCGCGAGTTGAGCTTGACCCGCGTCGACGCCGAAGGGGCACAACGCCGCCAATTGCTCGCTACCATGCAACGCAATGGCTGCAACGCTCCCGCGTCAGCCGAGCCGGACACTGTTATCAACACCCGGTTGAAGCAGGAGCCTTACACACCTGAAGAGCAGTCGCTGGCGCAACCCGAAAGCTCGGTCACGTCAATCGAGACGCGGAAGCCCCAGCCGGACGCGACGTTGCCGCAACGGCAGATGCCGACGACCTCGGCGCCGGCAGTCACCCAGATTCAACCCAGACAAATGCCGGCGGACCGGCCTTACGATCCCTCGGCAAACAAGGTGCGCCAGGTCGGACCGCAATTCCTCGCGACCGACCAAGGTGGCATCGATCTCAAACATCCGAAAGCGGCCGGTCCGCAGCCGGCACAATAGCCGCTTTGAGCAGCGAGACGATCGCCTCATCGCCCGTTTCCCGCGCCAGATCCCGGTACGAGAGGCCGGATGCATCTCTCACCGAACGATCGGCGCCGCGCTCCAGCAGAAAGCGCATCGCATCGACCTGAGCATTGAGGATGGCAAAGCCGAGCGGCGTCAACCAGTCGCGGTCTGCGCTCGCCTGCCCGTGTGGACGAAAATCGCCGAAGCGGACGTTGATCTGATGAGGATGTTTTTTTAGACGCGCGGCCAATTGCTCAACTTGGCCAAAGGCGGCAGCCGCAAAGACATCGAGCGGCTTCGTCTTCAGGAATTCGACCATCTCCTCCTTGCCGTTGTATTCCGCCCAATCGATCGGCGGTGAATAGTAATAGGGATCGCGGATGGTGGTGTCGGCCCCATGTTCGATCAGCAGCTTCGCCATGTCGATATAGCCATGCAGGGCAGCCTCATGCAGCGGCGTGCGGCTGGTCATGGCGTTGACGTCGAAGCCGAGAGCAAGCATCCGGCGGACCGGCTCGAAGGCATTGTCCCCCGCCGCTTCGTGCAGCATCGCGGGGTAAATCCGCTGCATCGCTTCGGGAATGTCGAGCTCACGCGCTATTCTCTTTATGTGATCTGCAAATATCCCGAGATCGACGGGCATATTACCGGTCATAATCTGGATATAAACCCAGTCCTCCGTCTTGAGCCGAACGGCAACAGCGCCCTTTTGCACAAGGTACAGCGCAAGATCCTTGTCGCCACCGATCCGTGCCCATTCAAAAGGCGTTCGGCCATTGACCGGCTTGTTAACGTCAGCCCCATGCTCGACCAGCAGCCTGACGCGCGCGCCAATGCGTTTCTCGCAGGCCCAAGCCAGTTGATAGTCGAACACCGTCTGCGAATTCGCCACCATCAGACCGTCTTCGCGCACCAGCCAATTGTTCTTGTCGACAGCGGAAAGCCCGTACTCAAGCAGCAATTCCAGGCAGGAATTGTCGGGCTCGAACATCCGGTTATAGAGCGCCTGGCTGTCATTCACCTCCGCGCCGGCGTCGAGCAAAAGGCGCGCGAAAGCCTCGCAGTCGGGATGCGGCGGCTGCCTGACCTTGCCGGCTTCTCCCTCTCCGAAAACACCGGTCAATGCCGTGAAGCGATATTGACCGCCGTCGAGGAAGAAGGCGTTGGGATCCGCTCCACGCTCTATCAGGACCCGCGCCGCCGGCAAGCTGGAGTGGCCAGGCAGGCGAGCATAGGTGGCATAGAGCAAGGGCGACCAATCGTAAGGCCCGCCTTTCCGATCAAGAAGCTGCGGCTGCCGATCGAGCCAGCGCGCCACACCGGCGGCGTCGCCAAGTGCCGCGGCAATGTAGATACTGTCCTCGGCAAGCTCAGGGTTACCCTCCAGCAATTGCCGCGCCTCATCGAAGCGTACCGGATCAGCCGGGATATGAGGGAAGTAGGAAACCGTCGCCAGCGACAGGAATTGGTTGGCGAGCTGATCGCGAGGCGTTTGCTCGCGATTGGCGCTTTCCAGATGCGCTTTGAGTTTTGTCCAGCTTGAGAAGCCATACTCGCGGGCAAGAACAAGCTGGATCTCCTGAAGCCCGACTTCGGCGGCATTGGCGAAATACGGCTGGACACGACTGCGTGCCGCTGCCTCGCCGGAATGAACGGCTTTCAGAAAGGCCTTGGCCTGTTTTTTCAGGGAATCGACGGTGGCATTGCCCGCCAGAGAGCGCGTGGTCACGAAAGACCTCCTTTCATTCACGTCCGGTATCCGCGCCCACAGACTGAAAAGAGGTGTGGCAGTCTTACGTTCTATGCATCAGGTGGGCCTTGCCCTTCCCGCGGATCGGATGCGCCCTGCGAACGATCCGGAACTTATAGCGAGCCATCTGACCTGTCCAGAGAGATCAGGCCGGCTCGTAGCGGACATAGGCGAACTCGTCACCATCCGGTGACCAGTTCGGCACATTGATCGTCCCCTGTCCGCCGAAAAGCTCGAACAGCGTTGTGAGATTGCCGCCATCCATATCCATCAGCCGCAGCCGGACATGGAGATCGCGCGGATGGTCGAAGACATCGGGGTCGTAGGAGATCAGCACGACCTTGTCGTTCTTCGGCGACGGATGGGCGAACCAGTTGCCGTAATTGTCGTTGGTTATCTGCTGCAGCCCGGTACCATCGGGATGGATGCGCCAGATCTGCATCAGGCCGGTGCGGCTGGAGTTGAAATAGATCCATTGCCCATCGGCGGAATAGTCAGGCCCGTCATTGCGGCCTTCGCCATGCGTCAGCCGCGTCTCTTCGCCGCCATCGATAGAGATCGTGTAGATATCGAAGACATCGTCGCGAATGCCGCAATAGGAAAACCGCTGCCCATCGGGCGACCAGCCATGCCAATAAGAGGGCAGATTGCGCGTCACTTGCCGTGGCGTGCCATCCTCGGCGGGCAGGACATAGATGCAGGACTTGCCATGTTCCGTCTTGTCGGAAATGGCGATCAGCGAACCGTCGGGCGATATGCCATGGTCGTTGTTGCAGAGCGTCGCAAAACCGGTATCGACTTGAACGGCCTCGGCCTTGCCATCGAGCGCGAGCCGATAAAGCAGGCCATCGCCATTCAGCAGCAGATAGCGCCCATCCGGCGAAAAATTCGGCGCCTCGACCAGCCGCTCAGTCTGCCAGACGACCCGGCTTTCACCGGTACGGATGTTGTAGATCTCGACCGAACTGCGCATTGGCTCTCCACTTGCCGCGGGGCGTAGCGATCAACGATCGCGGAACCGGTTGGTGATCGGATAGCGTCGATCGCGACCGAAATTCTTCTTGGTAATCTTCACGCCTGGCGCCGACTGGCGGCGCTTGTATTCGGCGAGATAGAGCAGATGCTCGACGCGATGGACAGTGGCAACATCATGCCCACGCGCAACGATCTCCTCGACCGCCATCTCCTTTTCCACCAGGCATTCCAGAATATCGTCGAGCACCGGATAGGGTGGCAGCGAATCCTGGTCCGTCTGGTTAGGCCGCAGCTCGGCGGACGGCGCCTTGTCGATGATGTTGAACGGGATCACCTCACCCGATGGGCCAAGCGCGCCCGGCGGCACATGCAGATTGCGCCAGCGCGACAGCGCATAGACCTGCATCTTGTAGAGGTCCTTGATCGGATTGAAGCCGCCGTTCATGTCGCCATAGAGCGTGGCATAGCCGACCGACATTTCCGACTTGTTGCCCGTGGTCACCACCATCGAGCCGAACTTGTTGGAAATCGCCATGAGAATGGTGCCGCGGGCACGGCTCTGCAGATTTTCCTCGGTGATGCCGCTGTCGGTGCCTTCGAACAGATCCGAAAGCGCTGAGGTGAAGCCGGTCACCGGCTCCTCGATCGGCACGATGTCGTAGCGGCAGCCGAGCGCCTTGGCACAATCGGCCGCATCCTTCAGCGAATCCTGCGAGGTATAACGGTAAGGCAGCATAACGGTGCGCACCCGCTCTTCGCCGAGTGCGTCGACGGCGATGGCGGCGCAGATCGCCGAGTCGATGCCGCCGGAAAGGCCAAGCACGACCGATTTGAAGCCGTTCTTGTTCACGTAGTCGCGGAAGCCCAGCAGGCAGGCGCGGTAATCCGCCTCCTCACCCTCCGGAATATGGGCCATCGGGCCTTCGGCGCAGTGCCAGCCATTGCCGTTCTTCTTCCAGGTCGTCACCGCCAATGCGGTTTCGAACTGGCTCATCTGGAAGGCCAAGGACTTGTCAGCGTTGAAGCCGAAGCTTGCGCCGTCGAAAACCAGTTCGTCTTGACCGCCAACCTGGGCGGCAAAGATGAGCGGCAGGCCTGACTCGATCACCTGCCGTAGCGCAACCTGATGACGGACATCGACCTTGCCGCGATAATAGGGAGAGCCATTCGGAACGAGAAGAATTTCCGCTCCGCTTTCAGCCAGCGTTTCGCAGATGCCGAGATCGTTCCAGATCTCCTCGCAAATGGGAATACCGATGCGAACGCCGCGAAAATTAACCGGTCCCGCAATGGTCCCTTCGTCGAAGACCCGCTTCTCATCGAACTCGCCATAGTTCGGCAGATCAACCTTGTCCCTGACGAAGATAATCTTGCCGCCATCGAGCACGGCCACCGAATTGTAGCGACCGGTCTCGTCCTGACGCGGAAAGCCGATGACGACGCCCGGCCCGCCATCGGCGGTATCGGCCGCAAGGCTCTCCACAGCCTTCCGGCAGGCGCGGATAAAGGCCGGTTTCAACACCAGATCCTCCGGCGGATAACCGGAGATGAACAGCTCCGTCAGCAGCACAAGCTGAGCGCCCTCGCGCGCCGCCTCAGCCCGCGCTTCCCGCGCTTTTGCAAGGTTGCCGGAGACATCGCCGACCGTCGGGTTAAGCTGGGCGACAGCGATGCGGATGGTCTGGGTGATGGGGCTTTGTTCTGTCATGCCATATATTTAGCGAGCGCAACCCCGTTCCGCAACCGCCTTCCGCCCTCTCCATGTGTCAAAGATCGCGGTGCTCGCAAAGGACGTATTTTACCACCGAAAAATACTAAGGGAGCCTTGCGGTTCACCTGCCGTTCATGACAGAGAGGTGACAATTATATAAAGGTTTTATTAAATTGGAGAGACCTTTGGTCGCGCTGGTCCCCAGTTCTGCGTTGGCAGGCAGATTTGCCCCTCTACAAAAGCTTGGTGCCGCGAGCCGACAACAGACGGCTTTACGTCAGCTTCTCAGCCTTATTCTGACCTTCCTGCTCGCACTTTCCACCATCGTCGTGGTCGAATGGGTCGCGCGCGGTGAGCTGACGGATCTCCCCGACTATTTCATGTCGCCGATCCATCCCGGCTTCACCACGGTCGGCATCGTCATGTTGCTGATGCTGGTGCTTGACGCCATGTTCGGCCGGGCGCACCAATCGATCTTGTTGGTTGTGCCCCTCGTCCTGGTTCCGGCCTTTATCTCCAATCAGAAGCAGCATTATCTTTCCGATCCGCTCTATCCTTCGGACTTCCTTTTTGCGCATCAGATCCTGGAACTCATGCCGGTGATCGTGCGCGAGCGGCCGTGGACGGCGGTTGCCGTCGCTCTCGGGATTATCGCCTCGATCGTCGGACTCGCCCTTCTCTGGCGCTATACTTGGCGACATGCGACAGCGCTTTCGCGCAATGCAAGGATCGCGCGGCTGTCCGTCTGCCTGCCATTCATGGCCGTCTTCGTCTCGCAGATGGATCCGACGCAAAATTCCTTCATCAGGGAAAAGCTGCGCATCATCCCCATCGTCTGGGATCAGAAGGAAAACTACGGTTACAACGGCTTCATCATCGCCTTCTCGCTGAACCTGCCGATGGCCGACGTCAAAGCGCCTGCGGGCTATGGGCAAAATGTGATCGATGCCATACCTGCCCGCAACTATGGCTATCTTTCCGGCCCACGCGAAAAACCTGACATCATCATGCTGATGAGCGAGTCTTTCTGGGACCCGACCAGGCTTTCCGGTCTGACCTTTACGCCCGACCCCATGCCGAACATCCGCGTGGCGCAGTCGGGCTATGTCTTCTCCCCCGAATTCGGCGGCATKACCGCCAATGTCGAGTTCGAAGCTCTGACCGGCTTCTCCAACGCTTTCCTGCCCTATGGCAGCATCCCCTATCAGCAATATGTCCGCCGGCCGATGCCGTCGCTGGCCACCTTCTTTCGCGGCGAAGGCTATGCCGCGCGTTCCATCCATCCATTCAGCGGCTGGTTCTGGAACCGCAACGAAGTCTACAAGGCTTTCGGTTTCGAGGAGTTCCGCACCGAGGAGACCATGCCACCCATGGAGAAGCGCGGCCTTTTCGCCTCCGACGACTCGCTGATGAAGGAGATCATGCGCGAGGGCGATGCCATGGAGCGGCCGTTCTTCTTCTTCGCCGTCACACTACAGGGCCACGGCCCGTACGAACCGCATCGCTATGCGGAAAACACGGTCGATATCAAAGGCGATCTGAGCGACGCCGATCGAGACACGCTTGCGACCTATACGCAAGGCGTGCGGGAAGCCGACCAGAGCTTGAAAATGCTGATGGATTGGGCGTCTAAGCGCGACCGTGAGACCATCATCGTCCTCTGGGGCGATCACCTGCCGCCGCTTGGCACGGTCTATCCGGATACGAATTACATGCCCGAGCAGGTGGCGACCCGAAAAGCGCCACTCGACATCATGAAGCGTGAGCACGAAACGCCACTGGTCATCTGGTCGAGCAAAAAGGGCGTGCGCAAGGATGTCGGGACGATCAGCCCGTCGCAACTGCCCTATCACATCCTCAAGACCGCCGGCTACGAGCACCCGTTCTACACCGGCTTTCTCGGCCGCCTGCAGAAGAAATACACCATCGTCGACCGTTACCAATTGGCGACGCGCGACAATCAGGCTTTTCCGGATTGGGCTCGCAAGGAGCAAAATCTCGATCCGCTGATGCGCGAGTATCGCTATCTACAGCATGACGCGATGTTCGGACACGAATATGGGCTCGACCGGTTCTTCCCGTCGCATGTCTTGCTGGCAGACCAAAGCAGCTAGACTGCGACCCTTTTTGCATTGCATTTCCTGCGGGCAGTCGAATACTTGCGGCCAAATTGACCAAGTCTTCGGAGTGTTCCCATGTATAATCTACCCAATTTCGTTCATCAGCATTTCGACAAGACGGCCGAGGAGCTCGGCGAGATCGAAAAACGCGTATTGAAAAAGGCGCATGAGCGGAAAATCGTTTCCACCGATATCAACGCCGCCTTTTCAGCCGAGGCATCCACCGGCGAACGCCTCGCAGACGGTATTGCACGCGTGGGCGGCTCCTGGTCCTTCATTCTGGCGTTCCTCGCCTTCCTCGTCGTCTGGTGCGTCGTCAACACCATCGTGCTCATGACCCGCGCCTTCGACCCCTACCCCTTCATCTTCCTCAACCTCGTCCTCTCCATGCTCGCCGCCATCCAGGCCCCGATCATCATGATGTCGCAGAACCGCCAGGCCGAACGCGACCGCTTCGAAGCTGCGAAGGATTACGAAGTCAATCTCAAGGCGGAATTGGAAGTGCTGTCCCTGCATCAGAAGATCGACTTGCATGTCCTGACAGAGCTGTCGGCGGTGCGAGAGGAAATAGCGAAACTGAACAGGCTCGTCGCACAGAAGAACGGGATTTGATGTCAAAGGCCATACTCAGGATCGGAAATTGACTTTCAGCGATCTTCTTCTATTTTGTAATACAAACGGAGGTGAAATAGATGAAAAATCAAAGAGAGCTTTCCGACCCCATCACCTTGCGGGTTCCCGCTGACATTCTTGCAGAGATTGAGGAGATCGCTGAGGTTTGCGAGCGGACGCGCAGTTGGGTTTTTGTCCGCGCGCTTAAATCATATCTCGCATCCGAAGGTCGTGAAGTATTGGAGATCGCCAAGGCTCGCCGGGAGATGGCGAATGGCGAAGCATACGATCTCGACGATGTCATCAGTGAAGTGGCGAAGGTCGTCAAAGGGGCGGCCGCTTGAAACGAGTTCGCCTTTCGGCTGGCGCCAGAGCATACATCAGGTCGGAGGCGCAATATCTGAAGGATAGAAGTCCGGCTGCAGCTCTCCGTTTTCTCGACGACCTGAATCGGCTCAAAACCAACCTGCTTCTTTTCCCGTTAATGGGCTTTCAGAGCGACGAATTACCGATCCCCGGCGTTCTGAGATTCACTATGGGAGATTATCTGGTCGACTACGAAGTCGCTGGTGATCTGATAGAGATCAGAGCTATTCGCCATGGCCATCAAAGACCTCCGGGTCTCGCGATCGATGATGATTTCGATTTCGAGGGTTCCGAATAAATTGACTGCTCACCCTCTGGTCGGTCCGAAGGCCCTGCCGTCAGCAATCCCGGCCGCCCTTGCTTGTATTGCGGCAATCCATCGCCGATCTCGTAAAAATCGCCCTTGTCGGCACAATAGATATGGTAGGCCAGCTTTAGGTCACTTGGATTATCGAAGAGGCCAGCCATGATCGAGATTTCCCCGGCGTCGTCGGCGACCCAGAAAAGTGCCGAACCGCAGGTTCGGCAGAAGCCCCGACGGGCAAAGGAGCTGGCGCGATACCAGGTGATCGCGTCTTCGCCTTCGATCGTGATGTTGTCGAGGGGAACATTGGTCGCGGCGTAGTAGAGCCCCGTCTGCTTGCGGCACTGCGAGCAGTGACAGGCGACCACCTCCCGCAATGGGCCACGTGTTTTGAAACGCACGCTGCCGCAGAGGCAAGCGCCGGTGTGATCGTCATTCATGCTGATCCCCTCTCTTTTCGCGACAACTTCGACGACGATGTCCGTCGCGTCAAATGCAAAGAAGTGAAGGACGCTTCAGCAGGATTGATTTGCACAAAAAACGGGCCGGTATGAGCCGGCCCGTTTGCAAATGATGATGACAGCTTTCGATCAGCCGTGCGCGCGCATACGCTTCTCGTCCCGGCCGCCCTTCATGCGTTCGGCGAGCAGGAAAGCAAGCTCCAGCGCCTGGTCGGCATTCAAGCGCGGATCGCAATGGGTATGGTAGCGATCCTGCAGATCCTCTGCACCGACGGCGCGAGCGCCGCCTGTGCATTCGGTCACATCCTTGCCGGTCATCTCGATGTGGATGCCGCCAGGATGCGTGCCCTCGGCGCGGTGAATCTGGAAGAAGCTTTCGACTTCCGACAAAATCCGCTCGAACGGCCGGGTCTTGTAGTTGTTGAGCGTGATCGTGTTGCCATGCATCGGATCGCAGGACCAGACGACCTTGCGGCCTTCGCGCTCGACAGCGCGAATGAGACGCGGCAGATTGTCGGCGACCTTGTCATGGCCGAAGCGGCAGATCAGCGTCAGGCGACCTGCTTCATTCTCCGGGTTCAGAATATCGATCAGGTTGATGAGATCGTCCGCCTGCAGCGAAGGACCGCACTTCAGACCGATCGGGTTCTTGATGCCGCGGAAATATTCGACATGGGCGTGATCGGCCTGACGCGTGCGGTCGCCGATCCAGAGCATGTGCCCGGAGGTGGCATACCAGTCGCCGGTGGTGGAATCGACGCGGGTGAAGGCTTCTTCATAGCCGAGCAGCAGCGCCTCGTGGCTGGTGAAGAAATCGGTCTCGCGCAGACTCGCATTGCTCTCGGCAGTGATGCCAATCGCGCGCATGAAATCCATGGTCTCGCCGATGCGATCGGCAAGCTTGCGGTAGCGCTCGCCCTGCGGGCTGTCCTTGACGAAGCCGAGCATCCACTTCTGCACGTTTTCGAGATTGGCGTAGCCGCCCATGGCGAAGGCGCGCAGCAGGTTCAGCGTCGCGGCAGACTGGCGGTAAGCCATCATCTGACGGTCCGGATTGGGAATGCGTGCTTCTTCGGTGAACTCGATGCCGTTGATGATGTCGCCGCGATAGCTCGGCAGCGACACGCCATTCTGCGTTTCGATGTTCGAAGACCGCGGCTTGGCGAACTGACCGGCAATACGGCCGACCTTCACGACGGGCAGTTGCGCACCAAAGGTCAGGACGACGGCCATCTGCAGGAAGGCGCGGAAGAAGTCGCGGATGGTGTCGGCACCATGCTCGGCGAAGCTTTCGGCACAGTCGCCACCCTGAAGCAGAAAACCGTTGCCTTCGGCGACATTGGCAAGATGCGCCTTTAAACGACGAGCTTCACCGGCAAAAACGAGCGGAGGATAGCTTGCAAGCTGCGCTTCGGTAGCCGCCAGCGCTGCCTGATCCGGATATTCCGGCACCTGCTGGATCGGTTTTTGCCGCCAACTATTCGGTGTCCAATTCTGTGCCATCTCACTCACCTGTTTTCGCACTCGGTCTTTGCCAAGTGTCTCGCCGTCATAAATAACGCGCGCTTATAAACCTTTGCCGGCTGCTTGCAAAGGCGAACCATCTATTCAAGATGGTCTTTTGTGCGCGGTTGGAATTGCTGCCTAATTCTTTATACGCGCTCGCCGTTACGGATGCGATAGCTCGGCGTATACATCGTMACCAACTCTTCGGACGCCGTCGGGTGAACGGCCATGGTGCGGTCGAAATCTTCCTTGGTGCAACCGGCCTTCACGGGAATGCCGAGCAACTGCGCCATCTCGCCGGCGTCATGGCCGAGAATATGCGCGCCGATCACTTTGCGGTCGGCGGCATTGACGATCAGCTTCATGATTATCTTCTCGCTGCGGCCCGACAATGTTGCCTTCATCGGCCGGAACTGGGCACGATAAATTTCGAGGTCCCGAAACCGCTTCGCGGCGTCCTCTTCGGTCAGGCCGACCGTGCCGATCTCCGGCTGCGAGAAGACGGCGGTCGGGATCAGTTCATGATCCGGGCGGGTCGGATTGTTCTTGTAGACGGTTTCGATGAAGCACATGGCCTCATGGATCGCCACGGGGGTCAGTTGTACCCGATCTGTGACATCGCCAAGCGCGTAGATGTTCGGCACCGATGTCCGCGAATATTCATCGACGATGATGGCACCGAGTTCGTTGACCGCGACGCCGGCAGCCTCAAGCCCGATATTCTTGGTGTTCGGCGTGCGGCCGAGCGCCAGCATCACCGTGTCCACCGTCAGCCGCTTATCGTTCTTCGTCAGAACGCTCAGGCCATCTTCCGTCTTCGTCACCCGCTCGATGATGTCGTGGCAGAGGATACGGATGCCCTTGGCCTCCATCGCCTCATGCAGGCCCTTGCGCAGGTCCTGATCGAAGCGGGATAGGATCTCGGCGCCGCGATAGATCAATGTCGTCTCGACACCGAGCCCGTGGAAGATGTTGGCGAATTCCACGGCGATATAGCCGCCGCCGGCAATCAGGATCGATTTCGGCAGCTCTTCCAGATGGAACGCCTCATTGGAAGAGATGCAGAGCTCGTGGCCGGGAAGCGCCAGATGCAGGTTCGGCGTACCACCGGTGGCAACGACGATCGTTTCGGCCGTGACGGTTTTGCCAGTCTTCAGCAGGCGGATCGTATGGGCATCGACCAGCTCGGCGCGCGTATCGAAGATCTCGGCCTTGGCATTGTCGAGCCCCTTGCGATAGAGCCCTTCCAGGCGGGCGATTTCCTTGTCCTTCGCTTCGATCAGCTTCTTCCAGTCGAATGTGCTTTCGCCCACCGTCCAGCCGAAACCGGCTGCGTCCTCAAAATGCTCGCTATATTGCGAAGCGTAGACGAAGAGCTTCTTCGGAACGCAGCCGCGGATAACGCAGGTGCCGCCATAGCGGTATTCCTCGGCGATGCCGACCTTCTTTCCGAGGGACGCGGCAACGCGTGCGCCGCGCACGCCGCCGGAACCGCCGCCAATGACGAAAAGATCGAAATCGAAGGAAGACATTCGAATACTCCTGCAGAAATGAAACGGCACGCAACGCACCGACAAAGGATCGGCACTGATATAGGATTTCGAAGGGCAAAAAGAAAAGCCCGGAACGATATCCGGGCTTTGAAATTCGAAGGTCTAGTCCGCGATCCCGAAAAATGTGGAGATCGTGGAAAGGATCAAGCTTACTTCTGCTTCGCTGCCGGCTTCTGTGCTGGAGCCGTCGCCGGTGCCTGCTGAGCGTTGTCGGTGGCGTCCGTCGGCACGGGAGCGATCGGGGCCTTCACAACCTTCTGCAGAGCGTCACTGCTTTGGTTGGCGAGATCCCGCGAGATGCCCTGCCCCCAGATATCGGCAGCCTTGTAAAGCGCGCGCGTTGCGATCGGGCCGTCCTTGAGAAGCTTCTTGCCAGCCGGCGAGTTGTAGAAATCGGCAATCGCTTTCAGTTCGTCGGTGCTAAAAGCCTTCGCATAGGTCACGGCAGCTTCCCGCTCGAGATCGGCGCGGCGCGGCGCCAGAGCAAGTGCGGTTGCATCGACGGACGAATTGATGGCGTCACCGAAGTTCGGGTTCGCCTGGATCATCGTGCTCTTCAATTGCTCGGCGAGATTCGGCAGGATGTTGTCGAACTGGTTCGTGATGCCGAGCGCGGTGATTGCCGCCCGCGCGGCCTTGATCTGCTCTTCCGAGACTTCCTGAGCGCTGGCGGAACCGAGCGCGATTCCCGAAAGAACGATGGTCGCAGCGGCAAAACGGCCAAGACCCGCTATTTTGATCATGAGTTCAGTGCTCCTATGTATTGTTCGCCTGCAACGTGCGTGCGCCGGCAGGACCGGCAATGATCGCAAGTGTCGCCATGTTGATGAAGAGCCCGTGTTCGACAACACCGGGAATCGAATGCAGCTCAATCGACAGCGCCTCTGCATCAGGAATGCGGCCAAAAGATGCGTCGATAATGAAATGCCCACCGTCGGTAAGGAAGTTACCATCGCCCGACTGGCGCAGGCTGAGCGCCCCGGAGAGGCCAAGGCGGGATGCCGCCTTCTCKATCTTGATACGCGTGGAAACGAGGCCGAACGGATTGACCTCGATCGGCAGCGGAAACGCGCCAAGCGTCTCGACGACCTTGCTCTGGTCGGCAATGACGATCATCCGGGCCGATGAAGCTGCGACGATTTTTTCCCGCAGCAAAGCACCGCCGCCGCCCTTGATCAGCCGCAGCGCGCCGTCCAGTTCATCGGCACCGTCGATGGTAAGGTCAAGCTCGGGAAGCTCATCGAGCGACTTCAGCGGCACGCCGAGTTCGACGCAGAGCTTTGCCGTACGCTCGGAGGTCGGAACGCCCTCGATCACGAGGCCAGCCTCAACCTTCTCGGCAAGCAACCGAACGAATTCTTCCGCCGTGCTGCCCGTGCCAATCCCGAGCCGCATGCCGCTTTCGACATGGGCCAGAGCCGCTCTAGCAGCTTCGATCTTCAATTGGCGGGCGTCCATGCGCCACCTGCTCCCGATTGTTACGTTGGAGTGCTGTTTACACGGCTCTCCCCGCAAACGAAAGCCAAAATAACGGCGCCTCATAGAAATCCGCGACCATATTCGGCAGGGCTTAAAGAGGCTTTGGTTGCAATTGCCAGCCTGATCTTTTAACTCGAAAAGACCTGCTTCTTCTTACCCAAAGGCTGATTGCTCGTGAAATCTCCCCTTGTCGTATTCGATCTCGACGGCACATTGATCGACACCGCGCCCGATCTCATCGCGAGCCTCAACCATACGATCGCCAGCCTCGATCTCGCTCCAGTCAATTACGAAAACCTGACGCATCTCGTCGGGCACGGCGCGCAAGCCATGATCGAACGGGCCTGCCGCCTGCGCGGCCATCCGCTCGAATCCGGCGATCTGCCGCCGCTGCTGCAGCGCTTCATCGCTTTTTATACCGACACCATGCCCGGCGACAGCAAGCCTTTCCCCGGCATCGTCAACGCCATGGATGCGCTGAAGGCCGCAGGCTTTGGTCTGGCGGTCTGCACGAACAAGCTGGAAAAACTGGCGGTGACGCTGATCGAGCGGCTGAACCTGACGCATTATTTCGACGTCATCACCGGCGGCGACACCTTCACCGTCCGCAAGCCGGATGCACAGCATCTGATCGGCACCATCGAGCGCGCCGGCGGAACACTTTCCCGCACAGTCATGGTCGGCGACAGCGCCAACGACATATTGGTCGCCCACAATGCCGGTGTGCCTTCGATCGCCGTGCCCTTCGGCTATTCCGATGTCGGCGTCGAAACATTGGGACCGAGCCGGGTCATCACGCATTACGACGAATTGACACCCGACCTCGTTCGCGGACTGCTGGCTGCATAGAGCAGCGAAACGTCAGATCGTAAAATCGCCAGCGCTGTCTTTTTTCTTAGAGTTGTAGCGGGTCTTGCGTAATTCGCGCTCCTGCGCCACAACTCATTCACGCCTCAGCTCAAACGAAACGATCGGCCGGTTTTGCAACAGATGATCCGGCTTGGTGTGCGTCGAAGATGAAGTGTACAACGCATCTCGACAGCGGAGCGCACGCTTGCTCATAGCAGACCCAGAAGACCGCAATGCCGGTAGACTGCCCTCTCGCAAAGGGCCTTTCGCACCCATCTTCCGCACCGTTCTAATTTGCATCGCGCTCTGCGCCGGCATTGCATCTTACATCTATGGCGATCGCATTATTGGTTACGCCGAGAAGGTGGTAGCAGCGAAGCCGGATCCGGCGTTGCTGGCCGTCTATAAGCAGTACGATATCGATCCGCTGCCGAATGTCGTTGCCGGTCGTAACCCGATGTCCACCTATCTTGACATGCTGCGTCGCGAGCCATGTGATTGGAACGCGCTCTACCAATTCGGCACGGAATTACAGGCACAGGGTTATCGCCACGAGGCTGCGATCGTGCTTGTGGCGTTTTCCAATAAGTGCACCCCCTCCAATGTTGCCCTTCAGAGTGCGGCGAGCATTCTTCTTAATCTGAGCGAATTCGACCAAGCGCTGAAGGTCGCCAATGACTTGATCACGATGACGCCGGGCGTGCCGGATTACCATTTCCTGCGAGCGCAAATCCGGCAAAGAGCAAAGAAATATCGCGACGCCATCGGCGACTACTATTCAGTTATCGGCCTCACAGAGAACGTGGCAAACCTGAACAGCCTCACCTATGAGGGCATTTCCGACAGCTACCGTGCGCTCGGCGACTATTGCGCGGCGATCACTCCGCTGGAGAGCTGGATCTCGATCAACCCTGATCGGAACGACACCCCTGTCGTGCGTGGCATCATCAAGAACTATGCCGCACAAGGAAAATGTACGTCCACCTATGCGACAGGCAGCGATCGTTTCCCAACGCAGGGCAAGAACGTCATCGTTGCCAAAGTGTCGATCAATGGCGTCAGTGGCAATTTCATAGTCGACACCGGCGCCGGATTCGTCAGCGTCACCAAGGCGTTCGCGTCCCGCGCCAACCTGCAAGTCGATTCCGCCAACGACATCTTGCTGCAGACGGCCAACGGCGTATCGCAAGGCACGCGAACGTCTGCGGCTCTGGTGAAAATTGGACGCGTCGAGGCTAATGACGTCGCCACCGTCGTCTTCAACGACGATATGGCACTTGGCGGTGCCATCGACGGTCTGCTCGGCCGTTCGTTCCTCTCGCGCTTTGACGTCACCTTCGGCGCCCATGAATGGCGGATCGAAACAAAGGAATAGCGCCAGCCAGCCTTTTTTTTATTTACCTCGGCTTTACACGAAACCTCTTCGCGTGCATCCACGCGAGGATTGCAGGTCCAAGCACTTAAATGACAAAAGGCGGTCCAATGGACCGCCTCTCGGTATTCTTAAAGTTCATCCGCAATCAAATCTGTGCGGTGCGCGCCTTGGTCGTCGCGTCGAGCGCCTTCTGCGTTGCCGCATCGCGATCGTAGACGTCGTTGAAATACTGCACGACGCCATCCTTGTTCGGCCAAGCCGTGAAGTAGGCGATGTAGATCGGGAACTTCTGCGGCACGGGCACGGCTTTGTTCTGGCCGGTGGCGATCTGCTTTGCGATATCATCGACCGTCGTGTTCAGCACGGCAGCAGCCATGGCACGCGGATCTGCAAGACGGACGCAGCCGTGGCTGAGCGCGCGCATATCCTTCTTGAAGAAGCTCTTCTGCGGTGTGTCATGCATGTAGATCGCATGCGAATTCGGGAAAAGGATCTTCAGCTCGCCCAGCGCATTGTCGCTGCTCGGCGGCTGGCGGACGGAGACGTTCTTCGTCGAGCCATACCAGTCAACGCTGGTGGACGCGACGGCATGGCCACCAACTTCGACCTGGTAACCCATGCGATCGAGATAGTTCGGATCGGCGCGCAGCTTCGGCAGCATTTCGTTGATGATGATCGACTGCGGAACGCCCCAGAACGGGTTGAACTCGACCGTCTGGACCTGATCTTCGAAGAAGAAGGTCTGATGCTCCTTGCCGCCCACGACGACGCGCATCGACAGTTGTTCGTGATTGTTGTTGTGGTAGTAGACCATGAAGGCCGGCTGGTTGATGAAGACGTAGCGCGGGCCGAGTTCAGTCGGCAGCCAACGCAACTGCTCCATGGCGATGACCAGTTTCTGGATCTTCGAGTCGTTGTTTTCGCCAACCATGGCGCGAACGGAAGACTGGCCGATGACGCCATCAGACGTCAGGCCCTTTTCCTTCTGGAAGTCTTCGACGAGCGTGACGAGCTCCGGCGTATAGTCCGGCGTGCCCTTGTAGGCAGCGAGCGTCACGGCGTTCTTGACCTTCAGCGCATCCGAGCCGCGATGCTGGATAGCCTTGACGATGTTGGCCATTTCCGGCGAACTGCCGCCCGGCTTTAGGGTGCCGCTCAACGAGATGGAGATGTGCGTGCTGTCATTGCCGCTTTCGGCGCGAAGCTTGGCAAGCTCAGCCTTCAGCTCCCCGAACTCCTGGTTCGAAGGGCTACGGCTGTTGAGATAGGCGGCGACATCCGGGCTTGCACGCAGCAGGCCGAGAACCGGCGTCAGATTGACGTCCTTGCGCTTGAAATCGTGATAACCGGAGATCTTGTTCGGGTCGAGACGGCCGCGGATCGTGTCCTGAACGAACATCAGCACCTTGCCGGAAAGTGCAAGTTCGAATTGCATCAACGCGCGGTCACGCATCGTCGGATCGACGCTTGCCGGATCGAAGCTCGGCGCTTGGACAGCATAGTCGGCAGGATCAAGGCCAACGGAGCCGGCATCGGCCAGAACAGCCATGGCAGCCTTCGCCTTGTCACCGACTGCGTTGTCGGCAACCCAAACGAGCGGCTTGCTCTGATCGGCATAGTAAGCCTCGAGCGCCTTGGCGACGTCATTCGTCGCCATCACGCGAGCTTCGGTCAGATAGCGACGCTGCGAAGCGCTGGTGTCGACCGCAACCGGCGTAGCGGATGCGTCGGCGACCGCGCCAGTTACCACCGGATCGGCAAAGCGGTTCGATGCCACGAGGCGCATGGGATCGGGTTTGTAGGTATAATATTTAGGCGCACTGACGCTGGGCAGCGGCTCTTTTGCCTGTACTGGCGCATCGGCGCCAAGACCAGTCGGTGCCTGATTGGCCGTGACCGGGGCGGAGATTTGCGTGCTCTGCTGGCGTCCCTGCCCGCCGCGAATGAAGTCCATGAGAGACATTGCATTTGCGGACGTCGCGCCGGCGGCGATGCAGCAGGAAAGAGCCAGAACGGATGCTGCGGCTTTGGTGACAAGTTTCATTCTCTAATCAGTCCCTGTATCAAGCGGTAGTTTCGAGACAGATGGTGCTGTTTTCCAATCAACTCGGCCGCGATGTTCCAAACACCGTTTAACCATTAGAATTAAAACGGCCAGACCCCGTCTTTCGTTCAATGCCTCAACTTTGTGTGAAAAAGCGAAAGCGAACTTCGCGGTTTAGTTCACACAAAATTATGAAATTATTAGTTAATTTTTTATTGAATTTTCGCGCGGTTTTTGAGTGGCAATAAAGACGCTCTGAAGAATATCTATCGAGCGTGTTAAAAAGAACACGGCCTTCCTTATCGTGTCAAAAACATGATAGAAACACTCATAAAATCTCCTTCCGCTGTTTCCTTGCGCATTGTTCGGACCTATATGACAGCTATCCTTTTCAACGGAAAAGCAGGACCAGGGACAATGACCTCCACCCGCACCGAAACCGACACTTTTGGCCCGATCGAAGTGGCAAGCGACCGCTATTGGGGCGCGCAGGCACAGCGCTCGCTCGGCAACTTCAAGATCGGCTGGGAGAAGCAGCCTCTGTCGATCGTACGTGCCCTCGGTATTGTGAAGCAGGCCGCCGCCCGCGCCAATGTGGAGCTTAGCCAGTTGGATCCCGCTCTCGGTAAAGTGATCGCCGAGGCGGCGCAGGAAGTGATCGACGGCAAGCTCAACGAGCATTTCCCGCTGGTCGTCTGGCAAACAGGCTCCGGCACGCAGTCGAACATGAATGCCAATGAGGTGATCTCGAACCGCGCGATTGAAATGCTGGGCGGCGTCATGGGCTCGAAGAAGCCGGTGCATCCGAACGATCACGTCAATATGAGCCAGTCGTCGAACGACACCTACCCGACAGCGATGCATATCGCCTGCGCCGAGCAGATCGTCCATCATCTGCTGCCGGCTCTGCGGCATCTGCATGCCGCCTTGGAAAAGAAGGTTTCGGACTTCGCCCACATCATCAAGATCGGCCGCACCCACACGCAGGACGCCACGCCACTGACGCTTGGCCAGGAGTTTTCCGGCTATGCCGCCCAGGTTGCGTCTTCGATCAAGCGGATCGAACTGACACTGCCGGGCCTTTGCGAACTCGCACAGGGCGGCACGGCCGTCGGAACGGGCCTCAACGCGCCGATCGGCTTTGCGGAAAAGGTGGCGAACGAGATCGCCGAGATCACCGGCCTGCCCTTTGTCACCGCGCCGAACAAGTTCGAGGCCTTAGCCGCCCATGATTCGATGGTCTTCAGCCATGGCGCCATCAATGCCGCTGCCGCCGCTCTCTTCAAGATCGCCAACGATATCCGCCTGCTCGGCTCCGGCCCCCGCTCCGGCCTTGGCGAGCTGGCTTTGCCGGAAAACGAGCCTGGCTCGTCGATCATGCCGGGCAAAGTCAATCCAACGCAGTGCGAGGCGCTAACGCAGGTCTGCATTCACATCTTCGGCAACAATACCGCGCTGACCTTTGCCGACAGCCAGGGTCATTTCGAGCTGAACGTCTACAATCCGATGATGGCCTATAACTTCCTGCAGTCGGTCCAACTGCTCGGCGACGCCGCCGTTTCCTTCACCGACAATTGCGTCGTCGGCATCGAGGCGCGCGAGGACAATATCAAGGCCGGCCTGGAGCGTTCACTGATGCTGGTGACAGCGCTCGCTCCGAAAATCGGCTACGACAATGCCGCCAAGATTGCCAAGACGGCCCATAAGAATGGTACGACGTTGAAGGAGGAGGCTTTGGCGAGCGGTCTGGTCTCGGCAGAAGATTATGATGCAATTGTTCGTCCGGAAACGATGATTGGGCCGAAGTGAATTCCCCGTTTATTGATCGTCAGGCAGGTTTCCGGCTGACGCAATGGTCTGCCGGCCCCCTCACCCCAACCCTATCCCGCTCATGCGGGGCGAGGGAGTTTACCTCGTTAAACTATGAATTTCCCAACGCCATTGTCTTGCACGGCCGTCCCCTCTGCCCGCATGCGGGCAGAGGGCTAGGGTGAGGGGGCCGGCACAAGATTTCCCCACCGGAAAATCCACCCGACCCGCGTATGCCCTATGACAACCTCCCTTTTGAAATTTCGAGATAGCATCCAACCAATTGCATTTGACCCTTGCCGGATTTAGACCGTTCGCAAACGTCTCCTCCGCCACATCAAGGCATTGAAAGGTCCCCCGCATGGCTGACGATCTCTTTCCCCTCGGCGACGACGCCACTCCCTATCGCAAGATTTCCGGCGACTACGTCTCCGTAGACACGTTCAAGGGCCAGGAAATCCTGACTGTGGACCCGGAAGGCATCCGCCTGCTCGCCGAGACGGCTTTCGCGGATATCAATCACCTGCTGCGCCCCGGTCACCTGAAGCAGTTGGCCTCGATCCTAGAAGACCCCGAAGCCACCGATAACGACCGCTTCGTTGCCTATGATCTGCTGAAAAACGCCAATATCGCCGCCGGCGGTGTGCTGCCCATGTGCCAGGACACCGGCACCGCGATCATCATGGGCAAGAAAGGCCGTCGCGTCTGGACCGAAGGCGGCKACAGCGCGGCTCTGGCAAAGGGCGTGCTCGACGCCTACGAGAAGAAGAACCTGCGCTATTCGCAGCTCGCGCCCATCAAGATGTTCGAGGAAAAGAACACCAAGAACAATCTCCCCGCCCAGATCGACATCTACGAAGAAGGCACCGACGCCTACGAATTCCTCTTCGTCGCCAAGGGCGGCGGCTCGGCCAACAAAACCTTCCTCTATCAGGGCACGCCGTCGCTGCTCACCCACGATCGCATGCTGGATTTCCTCAAGGAAAAGATCCTGACGCTCGGCACGGCTGCCTGTCCCCCCTACCATCTGGCGATCGTCATCGGCGGCACGTCGGCGGAGATGAACCTCAAAACGGTCAAGCTTGCCTCGACGCGCTATCTCGACTGTCTTCCCGCGGAAGGCTCCGAAAGCGGGCACGCCTTCCGGGATATCGAAATGGAAAAGGAAATCCATAAGCTGACGCAGAGCCTCGGCGTCGGTGCGCAGTTCGGCGGCAAATATTTCTGCCACGACGTCCGCGTCATCCGCCTGCCCCGTCATGGCGCTTCTCTGCCGATCGGCCTTGGCGTCTCCTGTTCCGCCGATCGTCAGGCCAAGGGCAAGATCACGCGCGACGGTATCTTCATCGAGCAGCTCGAAACCGATCCGTCGAAATACATGCCCGAAATCGACGAGGCCAAGCTTTCCGAATCGATGGTCCGCATCGACCTCAACAAGCCGATGGCCGAGATCCTGGCGGAACTGTCGCAGCATCCGGTCAAGACCCGCCTCTCGCTGACCGGCACGATCATCGTCGCCCGCGACCTTGCGCACGCAAAGATCCGCGAGCGCCTGGAAAAGGGTCAGGGCATGCCGGACTATCTGAAGAATCACCCGGTTTACTACGCTGGCCCTGCCAAGACGCCCGCCGGCTACGCCTCCGGTTCCTTCGGCCCGACGACGGCCGGGCGTATGGACAGCTACGTGGACCAGTTCCAGTCCTTCGGCGGCTCCATGGTAATGCTCGCCAAGGGTAACCGCTCGCGCGCCGTGCGCGAGGCCTGCAAGGCACATGGCGGTTTCTATCTCGGCTCGATCGGTGGCCCGGCCGCCCGTCTCGCTCAGGACTGCATCAAAAAGGTCGAGGTGTTGGAATATCCCGAGCTCGGCATGGAAGCAGTCTGGAAAATCGAAGTTGAAGACTTCCCGGCCTTTATAGTTATCGATAACAAGGGCAACGATTTCTTCCAAGAACTCAATCTCGGCTGACCTTTATCACTAATCACATAAAAGAAGGCGCCATCTTGGCGCCTTCTTTTTGCAAGCATTTCTTCTTCACAGTAAAGTTATTTCTCTGTCCGATTTCATGTAAGATTTTATATTCATTGCCTTAATCTTTTTCAAAGAATCTTAGGCTAAGTAAAAACAGTGCTTTCATGAAATCATTTAATGGAGTTCGCCGATGAGTACGGTGGTTGCGCCCAAGGCGCAAGTTCCCGACGTGGCAGGACAGATTACCTATGCCATGCGATCCATGGGGGTCGCGCCGATCCCGCGCAATTACGAACTTTTCTATGAAGCCTATATTGGTTCCAATCCTGCCTTGACCCGCGAGCTTGCCGCGCTTGGCAGCAACGCCACGCAGGAAGAATTGGACGCACTCGGCGCCCAGCACTTCGCCCACCATGCCGGCCGGATTTTCGACGACGCTCACACCCGCCTGATCACGGAGCTCGATGCTGTACTGCGCACGCTGCGGCAAGAACAGACTTCACTCGAAAGCTACAATCGGCTGCTGGGCGAAACGTGCGAACGTATCACGTCCAAGAACAACAACAGCGTCGACCTGCTACGCAGCGCCATCGACATGCTGGCGGAAGCGACCGGCGACACCATGGCGCACGGCGAAAAGACCGTCGAGAATGTCGCCCAGCGCAGCCACGAAATGGACCAGGTGCGCAAGGAGTTGGACGAATACAAGCGTATCGCCAATACCGACTCTCTGACGCGACTCTCCAATCGCCGCGCCTTCGATGATCGCCTGGCCACCATCTTCGACAATCAGATGGCCCGCCCCGTCACTGCGCTAGTGCTGGCCGATATCGATTACTTCAAGAAGATCAACGACACCTACGGTCATCCGGTCGGCGACAAGATCCTCGCGACCGTCGCCTCTCTCATCCGTGCCAATGTCCGCCGCGACGCCTTCGTCGCCCGTACCGGCGGCGAGGAATTCGCGCTGATCCTGGAAGGCACGCGGGAAGAGGTCATGGCGGTCTGCGAACGTATCCGCCGTGCACTCGAGGCAACGCCGTTCAAGAACTCCCGCACCGGAGTCAACTACGGGCCGATCACTCTTTCGCTCGGCATCTGCATGGCCTCGGAAGCCGGAGATCCCGGCGAACTCTACAGCAAGACCGACATTGCGCTCTATAGCGCCAAGAACGCCGGCCGTAACTGTAGCAGTATCTACCAAGACGGTATGCAGAAAGACTTCACGAAAAGCTGGCTAATCTACAAAAGCTAGAGCTGAAATCAGAACTAGAGCCAATCCGCCGGCGCCGCTCTTCCTGGCGCGCCGGCGGATTTTTATTACCACATGCTTTTGGCGGCTCGCGCCGGCCATTCGCGGTCATAGGTCTCTTGATCGAAATCGCCCTTCGCCGCCTTCAGCAACATGCCGGGCGTCGGCAGGCTCGCCGGATCGATAAATGTCTCCGTCTTCCAGAGTTCGGCACGCATCACGGCCCGCGCGCATTGGAAATAGACCTCGTCGATGGTGATCACCACGACGCTGCGCGGATGCTTGCCCTCCATCTCGAAGCTCGCCAGCAGGCTTTCCTCGATGGAGACGACCGCACGGCCATTGAGGCGCATCGTGGTGTTCGAGCTGGGAATCAGGAACATCAGCGCTATGCGGGGATCCCTGACGATATTGGCCAGTGAATCGACACGATTGTTGCCGCGCCAGTCGGGAAGCAAAAGCGTCTTGTCATCCTGCACGCGCACGACACCGCCCAAGTCACCGCGCGGTGAGCAATCCAACCCTTCCGTGCCTACCGTCGCCAGCGCCATGAAGGGCGATGCTTCGATCATCCGGCGATAAAGTGGCGTCAACGCAGTGGTCACCTTGGCGATCGATGCTTCGCTCGTGCCGCCATAGAGCTCATTCAATTCTTCAACGGAAGTGATGATCCGCATGTTACCTCACGTCATTTTGATCCGGATACCGGCGGGTTAGACGCAAGGCGTGACGCTGCTATGACACGCGCCTCACCGAGGTCCGAAGTAAGGATATAACCGTTTCACCGTCGGTTTCGAACGCATTTTCTTGAAGTGACGCCGGCGCTTCCGCCAGGAACTCGCCGATCGCGGCCAGCACGGGAGCGGCGCTGACGATACGGCGATGACCGAAGCCGTTTGCCCAGAAAAGGCGAACATGATCGCCCGCGGTGGCATAGGCGCGGGCATGATCGGCGCTGACTTCCTTGTCGTCTTCCGCATGGATGATCAGCACGGGCCTGCCGAGATCGTGAACGCTGCGTCCGGCGGCATAATCCCCGAGCGGCCTGCCGGTGACGCGACCGACCTCCGCCTCAAGCGCTGCCTGTGCCGCGGCATCAAGCTTCATCATCCCGCCGAAATCCGTGAACAGCCAGCCCATCGCGCTCGGTGCGCCGATCAGCACTAGGCGACCCGGCAGAACCGGGGCGATGCCCGGCAGAAAGCCGGCCGCGGCCAGTGCGATAGAAGCTCCGCCGAAGGAATGGCCGATCATGGCATCGAAGGCGCCAAATCGCTCCGCCGCCGCAGCGATAGCCGAAACGGCGAGGCGTACATTGAGGAAGCGCCCTGGCGAGCGGCCATGGCCCGGCAGATCGAGCGAGATCACTTCGGCACCGGTATTTGCGAGAAAGACGGCGAGTTCCGACATGTATTCGCTGCTCGATCCCCAGCCATGGACCACAAGAAAGCGCTTACGCTCGCCCTTGGCACCACCGTTTAAGCGATGGCTCATCGCCTGTCCGCCTTGGAAAGACAGCATGATCTGCTCGGCGGAATTCAGACGCGCTCTGCCCTGTGCGTGCGCAGCCTCCGCCTTGGCGCCTTGCGGCCGGCGCGACGCCGTCAGGCAGAAAAGCTTGAAAGCGGCCTTGCCGGCAAGTCGCGGCGAAATCCTGCCAAGGCTGGATAGGCCCAGCCGGGTGACCTTAAGCGCAAAGGATGGCATAGTGGGAATCCAATAATGTTCAATCATGAACAATAAAGTACAACGATGAATAAAAATCAATCCCTGCCCTGGGACCATCCGCGTTTTCGTAGCTGGATTGCCGTTGCCCGCGCCTGCCAGCTCATGCAGCAGTCGCTCGGTCGGGCGCTCGCCCATCTCGATATCAAGCCGCCGCATCTCGACATTCTCGTCAATCTCTTCCGCTTCGAAGGCATCTCGCAACAGGAATTGGCCCGCAAGCTGCTGGTCGGCCGCTCCAACATGAGCATGCTATTGCCGCAAATGGAGAAACGCGGCCTGATCGAACGTCGGGGCGACAAGCACGACAAGCGCGTATTGCGGCTTTATCTGACCGGCGAAGGCCGGCGCGTGACAGAAGAAGCGATGGCCATCCAGACCGACCTCATCGACCGCATGCTCTCGGACGCGCCGCTCAACGAATGCGAAATCATGACGGCGCACATGGAGCGGATCGTCAGCCTGTTGCTGCAGGACGAGCGCGAGCCGCTGGAAACAATCGGCGATCAGTGATTGCTTGACCGGCGGCCCAACGGCACTGTACGGTTCAGCGAGGCGAATTCCCATATTGCCACGACGAGAAGTACGGCCGTGGCGAGGATGCCGAGTTGGTAGACATCGATCTGGGAGAGCGCGAGAACCAGTAGCGCTAGCCCCGCAAGACCGGCAATGTGCGACAGCGGAGGTCGGCCGGTCGTCGCCCCTTTGAACCAGAGATTACCGATCAGGAACACCGCCGGCCCGCCAAGGATCGCCGCTCCCGCATTCATGTCGGCCGGGTCATGGGGATGGGAGAATAAGAACTCATGGCCGACGACGCTCAGAATGATGCCGGCCAGAATTGGAATATGCGCATAGGTAAAAGCCTGTCGCGCCAGGCTGCCGGGTGTCTCATCCCGTTCGATACGCTGGGCGGCGCGTTCATGGCCGAATCGGAAATAGATCCACCACATGGCGACCGTGCCGACGAAGACGGTGACGAATACCGCAACGATCAGCGGCGAAAGCGGCTGTTCGGCAAATGTCTTGCCCGCCTGCAGGATCGCCTCGCCGAGGCAGATGATGATGAAGAGCGCACAGCGCTCGGCGAGATGTGCACCGGAAACATCCCAATCCGCAGCGGTCGACTTGCCAAGGCCAGGCACGGCGAAGCCGAAGGCGGGTGCGGCATATTCGATCGCGAGTGCTGCGAGCCATAGCGCCACCCGCGTCTCGCCTTCCGTTACGGCGCCGGAAACCCAGAAGATGCCAGACAGTATCAGCCAGCAGGTGATACGGACGAAATTCCGATGATTGGCAGGGCTGACGTCCTTGAGGGCATAGACGGTAAACAGCGAGCGGCCAACCTGCATGAACACATAGGCGCCGACGAAGAAAACGGCCTTCTCACCAAAGGCATCCGGAATAGAAGCTGAGAGAACCAGCCCGGCGAACATCAGCACGAAAAGCATGATGCGCACCGGCATACGATCGGGATCGAGCCAGTTCGTCACCCAGACGGTGAATATCCATACCCACCAGACGGCAAAAATCAGCATGCCTGCTTCGAGAGCGCCGAGGGGCGTGAAATGATCGCCGAGCGCATGCGAAAGCTGGGAGATGGAGAAGACGAAGACCAGATCGAAAAACAACTCGACGAAAGAGACCCTGCTTTCGTTTTTGCTGCCTTTGGCGCGCAACCAGCTTCCCGGATCCCCACCTGCCATGCCGGCCCCCTTGCTACTGACAGTGCTAGTGCGGCTTACCCGCCACGTCGCGGCTCAAGCCCTTTTCCTTCAGTTCAGCCTCATAGGCAGCGAAAAGCTCGGAAGCTTTTTCGCCAAGTTCGCGAAGATAGGCCCAGGTAAAAATGCCGCTGTCATGCATATCGTCGAAACCGATGCGGACGGCATAGTTGCCGGTCGGCGTCATGGACATGATGCCGACATTGCGTTTGCCGGGCACGGTGATCTTTTGCCCCGGCCCATGTCCCTGCACCTCGGCCGATGGCGACAGCACGCGCAACATTTCCGCCGACAGATCGAAGCTCGCGCCGTCATTGAAGCTCACCACCAAGTGATGGCGGTCCTTCGACACTCTCAATTCGGTTGGCCAGACGTCGCTCATCGATTTTCCCATGCGTTTCAATGCGTCCAGGAGAAGTAGGCCGCCAGTCGCTCACGCGCAAGTGCATTCGAAAATGCATTTCCCTTGACGCAACAATCGCCTATGCACACATTAACATGACAACGGAGGTTTTCGTGAACAGCATTGTCGGTACGATAGGCAACGGATCGCCGCTGGTGGCGGATGCGTCACCGATGATCGACCCCTTCGGGCGGGCGGTCACCTATCTGCGCGTCTCCGTGACCGACCGCTGCGATTTCCGCTGCACCTATTGCATGGCGGAACACATGACCTTCCTGCCGAAGAAAGACCTGTTGACGCTGGAGGAGCTGAACCGGCTCTGTTCCGCCTTCATTGCCAAAGGCGTCCGTAAGATTCGACTGACCGGCGGCGAGCCGTTGGTGCGCAAGAACATCATGTTTCTGGTGCGCGAGCTCGGCAAGCGCGTTCAAAACGGTGGGCTCGAGGAGCTCACGCTGACCACCAATGGTTCGCAGCTCTCCCGCTATGCCGAGGAACTCTATGATTGCGGCGTGCGTCGCATCAATGTCTCGCTCGACACGCTCGACCCGGACAAATTCCACGCCATCACCCGCTGGGGCGATTTCGCCAAGGTGATGGAAGGGATTGACGCCACCCAGAAGGCCGGCCTGAAGATCAAGCTCAATGCGGTGGCGCTCAAGGACTTCAACGAGGTGGAGATACCCGAGTTGCTGCGTTTCGCCCATGGCCGCGGCATGGACCTGACCGTCATCGAGACGATGCCGATGGGCGAGATCGAGGAGGACCGCACAGACCGGTACTTGCCGCTCTCCAAAGTGCGCGCCGATCTCGAACAGCAATTCACGCTGACCGATATCCCCTACAAGACCGGCGGTCCGGCCCGTTATGTCGAAGTTGCCGAAACCGGCGGCCGTCTCGGCTTCATCACGCCGCTGACCCATAATTTCTGCGAGAGCTGCAATCGTGTCCGCCTGACCTGCACCGGCACACTTTACATGTGCCTCGGCCAGAACGATGCCGCCGACCTGCGCACGGCGCTACGCGCCACCGAAGATGATGCGCTTGTCTATGCCGCCATCGATGAAGCCATCACCCGCAAGCCGAAGGGTCACGATTTCATCATCGACCGCACCCATAACAGGCCGGCTGTTGCCCGCCATATGAGCGTAACGGGCGGCTGAATCCATCCGATACAAAGATGAAGCGCCGGACAGGACATCCGGCGCTTCAATCGTTTATCGTTATCGTCTCAAATATGACTTCAGGCGGCGCGATACCGGTCCATGCCGTTATGGTGGCCTTCATACGCCCCGTCGCCATCGCCGGTGCGGAAACGATCGATCTTGTCGGAGAGCATGTCGACGCGTTGGCGCAGGCCATGGATTTCGGCGTTGTTTTCTTCCACCATCGCCGCATTTCTTTGGGTGATCAGCTCGACCTCGCCGACCGCCCGCGTCACCTCTTCGATGCCCGTCGACTGCTCGGCCGTTGCGGAGGAAATGTCGGCCACAAGCTTCTGGACGCCGGTCACATGCCCGATGATTTCGCAGAGCGCAGCGCCGGTCTGCTCGACCAGATAGACGCCATTCTGCACCTGCGAGGAGCTTGCCGAAATCAGGCCCTTGATCTCCTTCGCCGCGTTGGCGCAGCGCTGCGCCAGTTCCCGCACCTCTTGGGCAACGACGGCGAAACCTCGACCGGCCTCTCCGGCGCGAGCCGCTTCGACACCGGCATTCAGTGCCAGCAGGTTGGTCTGGAACGCGATCTCGTCGATGACGCCGATGATCGTAACAATCTTTTCGGACGAACGATTGATCTCACTCATGGCGCCAACGGCCTTGGCGACGACTTCGCCGGATTGGGTTGCATAGGCCTGGGTCTCGTTGACCGAGACCGCCGTCTGCTTCGCGCGGTCGGCGGTGGAGCGCACGACCTCGCTCAGACGGTGGAGAGCCCGCGAGCTTTCCTCAAGGGCCGCCGCCTGCTGCTCGGTGCGGCGTGCGAGATCGTMGGCAGAAGCGGCGAGATTACCTGTGCCGCCCTTGATCTCCTCGGCCGTGTAACGGACATCCGTCAGCGTCTCGCGTAGGGCTTCGACAGCGTGATTATAGGTGAAGGCCATTTCGACGAAATCAGCGGAAAGGTCCTCGCGCATGCTCTCTTCCAGATTGCCGTCGGCAAGCTTGGCAAGAACATCGGCCAGCGCATTCAGCGCCTGCTTCTGTTCAGCTTCAATGCGGGCGCGATCGGCGGTGCGCCGTGCGTTTTCCTCCGCCGACAAAGCGCGGGCGCTTTCGGCCTCCCGCTCCAGCCGGACATTTTCCAAGGCGGCATCGCGGAAGACGGTAACGGAGCGCACCATATCGCCGATCTCGTCGCCACGATTGCGGCCGTCGATCGCCACTTCCAGGTCGCCGCTGGCAAGCCTCGTCATGATTTCCGTAACCCGCTTCAGCGGTCCACGCAGCGTCTCGACCAGCATCAGACCGCCGACGATGGCCAGCAGCGTGCCGAGGATCATGGCAATGACGGAAACATTGGCGGAGCGCTCGCTGTCTTCCTTGCCGATCTCCTGCGCTTGGGCAACGAAGCTGCGCAGCGACGTCATCGCATCCGCCAGCAGCGTGTTGGAATCGACCCGCGTCTTTTTCCAGTCGGACGCGGTCTGCAGTAGATCCGCCGAACCCTTGGTCACGCTATCGATCAGAGGCTGAGTATGGCTAGCAAAATCGCGCATGGTGGCATTGGTCGGGCCGAGCGCCGAGATCTTCGCTCCGACGTCGTGCAGATCCTTCAAATCGGCGACAACGGCATCCCGCGAGGCGCCGTCCCGCACATTCTCCATCCGGGCGGCATGCAGCGTCAGGTGATCGATCATGACAAGCGCCTGGTCGACATGATCCAACAACTCTTTCTGGCTGTCGATGATCTTGTCGAGGCTGACGAAGCGGTCCGCAGCCGTGTCGCTGTTCTTGGCCGATTGCAGGGTCATATCCCCTTCGATCTTCACGAAGCTCTGCAGGATCGGTCCCATGGCCTCGACCTTCTGGTCGGCCGTGTCGCTGCCCTTTAGGACAGCGTCGAGTTTATTGGCTGCATCGGCCGCGCTGTCGACCAGCGCGGCACCGCGCTTGGAAACCAGGGCTTTCGACGTGGCGACCTGCTTGAGGATCGCATCGGTATAGGTACGGGCATCCGTGATTTCCTCATTGGAATCGGTGGCCATCTGCACCTGGATGCGCAACTTGCTCATCTTGTCCGACAGGCCCTTGAAGGCCGCGGCATCATAAAGCAGTTCCTTGGCAAAGGTTTCCTTGTCGCCAAATTCCTTGCGGATGATGTCGATCTGTTTTCCGGCTGCCTTGCCGCTGGCATCGATGCCCGACACGGCCTTCTGGATCGCATCGACATCGCTGTCCTGCTTTTGCTTGATATTCCAGAGAGCGGTCGTCTGATTGCGCATCTGGTCGGCCAGAGCGCTGACGGCGGAAATCTTGGCGCGCTGATTATTGCTGAGCAGGCCACCCAGGCGCTGCACGCCCGCGGCCTGCGCATCGATCTTGTCAGTCAGCGCCTTACGCGTCTCATCGGATGGCGACGTGGTGAACTCCTGCAGAGCAGCCTGCAAATTCTCGAAATCGCTGATGTTTTCGATCGTCGCCCGAGTCACGGTCATATGGCCGTTGAGGATATTGGCCGTGTGATAGCCGACCAGGCCGATACCGGCGATCAGCACCACCAGCGGTATGACGAAGATAAGAACCTTGGTCACGATACGGCGGCTTTGCAGAAGACGATCAATGAAGAACATGCCACGCCCCAATGAAATTGGTTGGTATCCGGCGTAGGCGGGACAGTCATTCCCTGCTGCGCTGCGGTAGATGCTTCTGCCTCATGCAAAACTGAGCCGAGCGTCCGGAAATTAGATTGAATAAGGATTAATCGCGAACCTAAAAGATTGTACCATCTGCCAAAAATCAGCAATTCTGTCCCATTTTCGCGATTTCGGCATAATGGTTGGCGCGGTCAGCTCACATTTTCATTGCAACGCACCATCGAATTTGATCATCCCCTACACCGTGAACGATTCCCATTTGCGGAAAACCGCAGTAGAGCGAGCTCATATATCTAGGGAATCGCTTTTATGCCGCTGACGAAGAATACGCAGGGCGCGCTATACATGGCCGCAGCAATGGCCGGTTTTTCCTGCAGCGACGCACTTTCCAAATCAGTCATCGTGGTGATGAACGCCGGTGAGATCATGTTTCTCCGCGGGCTTTTTACCAGCGTCTTCGTCTATCTACTCGCATGGCAGATGGGCGCCTTGCGCTCCTGGAAAGTTATTCTGCAGCCGATGATCGCGCTGCGCGTCGTCTGCGAAGCGATCGCGGCCATAACCTACATCACCGCGCTCGGCATGATGCCGATTGCCAACGCCTCCGCCATCCTGCAGGCCCTGCCGCTCGCCGTCACCCTAGGCGCGGCCCTGTTCCTGAAGGAGCCGGTCGGCTGGCGGCGCTGGACGGCGATCACCGTCGGCTTTGTCGGCGTGCTCATCATCATTCGCCCCGGCCCCGATGGCTTCACGACGGCTGCCCTGCTCGTTGTCGCCAGCATGTTCGCCACCGCCGCCCGCGATCTGGCGACGCGTTGCGTCAGCAAGGATGTGCCGTCGCTGATGGTGACGGTCATAACCGCGATTTCGATCTCCATCTTCGGCGCTTTGTCGATCACCCCGCTCGGCGGCTGGCAGCCAATCAGCTTCACGCCGTTCTCGCACATCCTGCTCGCGTCGATCCTGGTGCTCGTCGGCTATCAATCGGTGATCCAGGCGATGCGCACGGGCGAGATCTCCTTCGTCGCACCGTTCCGTTATCTAAGCCTCATTTGGTCCGCATTGCTCGGCTTGCTGTTCTTCGGCGAGACGCCGGATGCCTGGACCATGATCGGCTCCGCCATTGTCATCGCCTCGGGTCTCTATACATTCTATCGGGAGAGCAAACGGCAAGCGGCCGAGCGTGTCGCCCAGGAATCCGAGCCGCGTGTGCCCGCCTGAGGTCGCCAGCATGCCCGGCTTCATCACAAATCCCGCCGATATCCCGCCCTATCTGCTCGCCGGCGGCCGCTCCAGCCGCATGGGCGCGAATAAGGCGCTTGTCCTTCTCGGCGGCGAAAGCCTTCTGGCGCGCATAGCGACTCGCATTGGACAGCAGCAGAGAAAATCGATCGTGCTCAATGCTGATGCCGATTGGTCGGATACGGTAGGGCTGCCGCTTCTTCCCGATACCCTCCCCGGCAAGCTCGGCCCGCTTGCCGGCGTGCTCACCGCCATGCGTGATGCGGCGAAAAAGCACCCGCAGGCTTCGCATATCGCCACCGTGCCGATCGACAGCCCATTCTTTCCGAGCGATCTCGTCGCGCGGCTGGCCAAAACGATTGAAGGCCGAGACGAAATCGCGATAGCTGCGTCGTCGGGCCGCGATCATCCCGTGTTCGGCCTATGGCCCGTCTCGATTGCCGACGATCTCGAAACCTGGATTCTTGGTGATGATAAGCGGCGCGTCAGGGATTTTCTCGCCCGCCATATTGTCCGAAAGGTCGACTTTGCTATGATCCAAACGCCGATCGGTCCCCTCGATCCATTCTTCAACGTCAACACGCCCGATGACCTGATCGCCGCAGAAACATGGCTCGCGGCATTGGAGCAGACACCATGACAACGATGCGACCCAAAATCTTCGGCATCGCCGGCTGGAAGAACTCCGGCAAGACCGGCCTTGCGGTGCGGCTTGTCACCGAGTTCACCCGCCGCGGCTACAAGATTTCGACGATCAAACATGCTCACCACGACTTCGACATCGACAAGGTCGGCGCCGACAGCTTTCGTCATCGCGAAGCCGGAGCGCATGAAGTCACCATCGTCTCCGGCACGCGCTACGCCATCATGCACGAACTGCGCGGCGAGCCGGAACCAAGCTTCGAGGAAATCCTGGCGCGGCTCGCCCCTTGCGACCTCGTCCTGATCGAAGGCTACAAGCGCGAGCCGATCCCCAAGATCGAAGCCCGTCGCCTGGAGGCCGCCAACCGAGCGCCCTTGGCGCCGCAGGATCCGCATATCGTCGCCATAGCCGCTGATCATCCAGTGGAAGACACTGGCGCGCTGACCGTTTTCGATCTCGACGATACGCTTGCGATCGCCGATTTCATCGCCGCGACGGTTGGCCTCAGCGAACCGGCAAAATGAAAAGGCCGCCGGACAAAGATCCGACGGCCTCACGCGTTTGAGACAGGAAAAGCTTACTGAGTTGAAGCGACCGGACGTACCAGCGCCGTAACACGGCGGATGGTAACGCGACGGTTTTCCTGCTCGGGCCCCTGCGTATTCACCTTGAGATATTGCTCGCCGTAACCCTGGGTCACCAGGTTTTCCGGCGGAATGCCGTAGACATCGCTGAGGACGTTGGCGACGGATTCGGCACGCTGGTCGGAAAGAACCAGGTTGCTTTGCGCAGTGCCGACGGCATCCGTATGACCTTCGATCAGGAAGGTCTCGGTTGGGTCCTTCTTGACGATCTTGCCCATGGCGTCGGCAACGCCGCGCAGCGAACTTGCCTGCGACATCGGGATTTCCGCACTACCCGTCGCAAAGGTGATCGTATCGAGGTCGATACGGCGCACCTTGTCGCGGATGCGGGCGGAATAACGCACTTCGTTCAGCGAATAGACCCGCTCGACCGGCTCGACCGGCGGTTCGCGCAAGAAGCCGTAATAGTCCGCCTGGCGGTCCGTGCCAGTATCGATGATGTACTGGTTCACCGGAATGCGCAGGCGCATCGGCGGCAATTCGTCACCGGGATCGCGGAAGTAGTCGTCCTGGTCCGGCTGATCCTCCAGTTCCGGCGAATAGAACAGCACATATTCGCGGCCGCGCGCGTCGATGCGCGAGCGCTGAATGACGTCGCCATAGCGATTGCGCACCGTGATAATGCGATCGCCATCCGGCCGGTCGATCGTTTCGCGATAACGGTCGCGCGGAAGCTGCTCATAGGTCGGACGTTCGCCGTCGCGAACGAAGCGCTCGCTGTCATCGTGACGGACCACAAAGTTGTTGTCGATATTCAGGATGACGCGATTGTCCTGAGTGCCATTCGGCTGAACGGCGACACCTTCCGGCGCCGCGAAATCCGGCCGGCGATCAAGCCGTCGGCCCTGCTCGCTGGTAATGGCTTCGATCCTCACAGGCTGTTGCTGCTGTCCGCCGAGCGCGCGTTGCGCTTCGGCATCGGAGGTCGGTGGCTTGGCATAGGCCGGCTGCGGTTGCACCGGGGCGTTCTGCCCTTGTTGCGTCTGAGGCTGGGCCTGACCTTGAACCGGCGCCTGACCCGCCTGACCGCCGGCGGCTTGGCCACCCTGACGAAGGCCGCGCCGTGCCGTGTCCTTATCGCTATCCAGCACGGCAGCGCCGTTCTGCACCGGCAGAATGACGGTTTCGTTGGTGGCCGCAGGATTTTCCGCGATCTTCTTTCGGCGCTCGAGTTCCTGAGGCGAGACCGGTGCGGCGGCGGGAGCTGCTGTCTGGGCGCCCTGCTGTACGGCACCATTGGCCGGTGCCTGCGCGGCGTTACCCTGGGCGGGAGCACCGGTTTCGACGTTCGGCTGCGCTTGTTTGCCAGTCTGCGGAGCGGCCTGATTCTGCGGCTGAGCCTGCAGTCCCTGGCTTTTCTGAACCGGCTGCTGTTCGGGAGCGGCAGCAGGCTGCTGTCCGGTCTGCTGCTCATTCAGCGGCAGCTTGTGGCCCGGCTTCTGTCCCTGCTGCGTGCCGGGCTCGACCTGCGTTCCCGGCTGAGCCTGGGTATTCGGCTGGGCCTGCGCTGCGGAAGGAGCTTGTTTCAGGGCTGGCGCTGCCTGCTGCTCAGTGGAAGGAGCCTGCTTCGGGGCTGGCGTTGCCTGCTGTTCGGCCGGTTGCTGTGCCGGCGCTGCCGATTGATCTTGCTTCTTCTGATGCTTCTTTGGCTCGGGCTGGCCTTGTGTCTCCGGCTGAGCCTGTTGGCTCTGAGACTGTTGCGTGGCCGGGGCCGGTTGCTGTGCGGGCGCGGCCTGCTTTTCCGCTGGTTGCTGAGCAGGCACCGCCGGCTTTTCTGCCGGCTGCTGAGCGGGTGCCGCCTGCTTTTCCGCCGGCTGCTGTGCCGGTTCAGCCGCCTGCCCCTGCGACTTCTGATGCTTCTTCAGTTCGGGCTGGGCTTGCGGTTGCGCTTCAGGGGCAGCCTGTTGCTGAGCGGCCTTCGTCTGCGGCGTTGCCTCCGGCTGCACCGCTGGCTGTTGCTCCGCATTCTGCTTAGGCTTCTTTTGCTCCGGCTGAGCCTGCTGGGTTTCCGGTGCGGCCGCCTTGGGCTGCTGCGTTTCCTGTTGCTGCTGCTTGCCCGGCTTCGCCTGTTCAGGCTGAGCTTCGGGCTGCGCTTCTTTCATCTTGTGTTGCGGCTCTGCCCCGCCCTGCTGTGCCGGCTTCTGGCCTTGCGGTTCTCCCTGCTCGGCAGCACCTGGCTTCTTGTGCTTGCGCAGTTCTTCCTCGGATTGTCCGTCCGGAGCCGGCTGCTCCTGGGCAACTTCGAAACTTGCATTGCCGTCGATGGCCGCCGATTTGGCGGCATCATTGCTCAACGGTGCGATGGGCTGTTCGCGCAGCGCTGTGGCGGCGGCGGGCTCAAATGCCAGTGTTAAGGACAGCAGCGGAAATGCTGCACTGGCAAATAGTCTGGATCGCTTTCCCATAGTTGGGGTCTCCTTTTATTATCATTATCCGCCGAGGTGCGGATCCCAGCCCATGGAGCTGATGCCCGATGATCCCGGCCAATTTTCGGTGCCCATAGGGCTGAATCGCGGCAGGCAGTGATATGTTCCGAACAATTAGGCACGCAAAATTAACCCCGCCTGAACGCGCCGGAAGGCTTCCGTTCAGCTTTGCGGGATCACGCAAGCGCTTTGGAGATCGTGTGTGCGACGCAATGCGGCTTTGTAATTCCAGTTGCAATTTGTGAAAAAAAAGTACGAATATCCGCAGCAGGCGGGCCACGCACCCGCTCCATTCTGGCCGGTCGCCAATGAAGAAAAATAGCCGCCGGTCGTCAACAGAGAGGATCAAAATGCGCATCTCCACTCGTCTTTTCGCCGCTGCGTCGCTTGCCGCGATGTCGCTTTTCGCCGGGGCAGCACTCGCTGACGGCGATTCGATCGTTATCGGCACCGATGCCACCTATCCGCCGTTCGAATCCCTCGACTCAGCCGGCAAATTCGTCGGCTTCGACATCGATATAGCCAATGCGCTTTGCGATCAGATGAAGGTCAAATGTACCTTCGTGAACCAGGATTTCGACGGCATCATCCCGGCCCTGCAGGCCAAGAAGTTCGACGCCATCGTATCGTCCATGTCGATCACGCCGGAGCGTGAAAAGACGATCGACTTCACCAACAAATACTACAACACCCCACCGGCGATCGCCGTGCCGAAGGATTCGACCGTGACCGCCGCAACCGATGAGGCCCTGAAGGGCAAGACCATCGGCGCGCAGTCCTCGACCACGCACGCAAACTACGCCACCGCACATCTGAAGGATGCCGAGCTGAAGCTCTATCCGTCGCCGGACGAATACAAGCTCGACCTCGCCAACGGCCGTATCGACGCTGTCATCGACGACGTCGTGGTTCTTTCCGAATGGGTTAAGTCCGACTCCGGCAATTGCTGCAAGATGCTCGGCACGCTGAAGACCGATCCGCAAATCAACGGCGTTGGCGCCGGCATCGGCCTCCGCAAGGGCGACACCGCGCTGAAGGACAAGCTCAACGCTGCGATCGCTGCGATCCGCGCTGACGGCACCTACAAGAAGATCCAGGACAAGTATTTCGACTTCGACGTCTACGGCGAGTGATCGCCGTCGATTCCTTGGGAAAAGACGACGGCGGAAGCTTGCTCTTCCGCCGTTTTTGTTTGACAACTAATAGAATTATAAGAGAGACGCGGCAAAAGCTGCGAGGGGAAATACGGTATGGGCGGATTGTTTTCCGCGTTTGGTTCCTTGTGGACCTGGATGAGTGACGCCTTCGATCCACTGTGCGGCCCCGTGGGGCTATTCACCCTGTTCGGCCAGAACACTGTTATCGCCTGCGGAGACACCGGCTGGGGCGACGAGATCGCGGGCGGCCTCAAAATCACGATAACGGTGGCCGTCCTGACATTGCCGCTCGGCTTGATCGTCGGCTTCCTGGTGGCGCTCGCGCAGCAATCCGAAGAAAAGTCCCTGCGGCTCGCTGCCGGCGTATTCACCACCATCTTCCGCGGCCTGCCGGAGCTTCTGACGCTCTTCATCATCTATTACGGCATCCAGATTCTGCTGCAAACGGCACTCGCCTACGTCGGCTACACCGGGCAGGTCGAAATCAATGCCTTCGTCGCCGGCATGGTCGCGCTTTCGATCGTCTTTTCCGCCTATTGTTCGGAAGTTCTGCTGTCAGCCTTTAGAGCGATTCCCAAGGGACAGTATGAAGCGGGCGATGCTCTCGGCTTTCACCGCGCCCGCACGATGCGTCTTATCATCCTGCCGCAATTGATCCGCATCTCGCTTCCCAATCTTGGAAACCTCTGGATGAACCTGCTGAAGGACACATCCTACGTTTCCGTCATCGGACTCGCTGACATCATCCGCCAGACGGGCCTTGCCGTACGCGCGACCAAGGAACCGTTCTTCTTCTACCTGGTTGCCTGCGGCCTTTATCTGGTGCTCGCCATCATCTCTTCGGCCGGGTTGCTTTATCTCGATCGCTGGGCCAAACGCGCGGAGTTTCGCCGATGAGCTATGCTGAAGTCTTGATCCCGGCGCGCCCGGCGCCACCGGAGACGATGAAGCGCCTCTCCAAGGCCCGCCTCGCCGGTTATTTCTTCCTGGCGCTCTGGGCACTGCTCGGCATCGCGCTCATCACGATGATGATCACCAATTGGGACAACGCGAAATTCTTCAAGTTCGGTCCGCGCTTTCTTCACGGCCTCTGGATTACAGTGAAGCTCGTCGGCCTTTCCTTCATCCTCGGTGCGATCCTCTCCATTCCGCTCGCCTTCGCGAGAATGTCGAAGAACAGGATTCTCAAAGGCCTGACCTATTGCTATGTCTATCTCTTCCGCGGCACGCCGCTGCTGGCGCAGATCTTCATGGTCTATTACGGCTTTCCGCAGGCGCGCGGCTTCATTGACAGCATCGGTCTCTGGTGGTTCTTCCGCGATCCCTTCAATTGCGGTCTGTTTGCCATGACGCTGAACACGGCGGCCTATCAGACCGAAATTGTCCGTGGCGCCATCCAGAGCGTCCATCACGGCCAAAGCGAGGCTGCGGCGTCGCTCGGCCTTCACAAGCTCGTCACCTTCTACAAGATCATCTTGCCGCAGGCGTTGATCGTGGCGTTGCGCCCTTACGGCAACGAGATCATCCTCCTGATCAAGAGCTCCGCGACCGTCTCGATCATCACCGTCTACGATCTGATGGGCGAGACACGCTATGCCTTCTCACAAACCTACGACTACCAGACCTATCTCTGGGCGGCGATCTTCTATCTTTCCATCGTCGAGCTGATGCGCAACGGTTGGGCGCACATAGAAGCCTATCTGACGCGCCATCTAAGACGTTGATCCTCACCCGGACGGCGTCACCCTTTCGCCGTCTGCGCTTGGCAGCACTCACCTGATAAGGCTGCTATCATATTGATCTTCGTGACAAAATTTCTTTTTTGCAACACTTTTGTAAAGCTTGGGTTTACCATGAGGTGTTTCCATTTTCCTGTGACCTCCGAGTCACGAAGAACAGTGGGAACAGAAAGAGAGACCTCATGCACAACGACATGCAAAAGCAGTTGCAAGGCTATGGGCTGACCACGGCGCAGATCCTCTATCGCCTGCCCGATCATCCGCAATTTCTACAGACCTACATCTGGCAGGACTATGATCTCGCTCCGAATTTCCCGGAAATGCGCGGCTTCCTGAAATTCTGGCAGGAGAAGCTCGACGGGCCGTTACATTCGGTGCGCTACGTTCACCGCCGGCTGATCTCGGCGACCGAGTGGCGGGCGGTGAAGGGAGAGTTCATCCTGCATTAGTCTGGGCTTTGCCAACGATCAGACATGTGCTTCGCCATGGGTGAAATCGCCGTCATCCGGCCCGCGGCGTAATGTGCCATAGAGAATGACGGCGTAGAACACAGCGACGATTGCGATCACCGGCCAACCGGGGATCGGTCCAAGCGCGGCGTTGTCGGCAATATAGCTCCACGAATGCACAAAATCTTGCGGCACACCTTCCGCCTGTAGCTTGGGCGTCGAAATCTTCAATACCCACGCCAACAGCAGAATCGCATACATCCAGCAATAATTCCGCCGCAGGCGCCGCTGCATTGCTTCGAAATAGCTGAGCAGAAACCGTGGTGCACGCAGGCTTTTGGCAATCGACAGTGCCCAATCGGGATTGAGCTCGGCTTCGGGCGCCAGGATCTGCGCAAAATAGCTCCGCTCCAGTTGCCGTATCCGCGCCCGGTAGACATCGAAGAAGCGATAGCGCCGCGCCTCGATCATCAGCAGCAATGTGATCAGCATCATGCCGAACAACAGCACGCCATGATGCGACGTCGGCGATGAGAGCGATACGGAAAGCAAAGCCGCGACGACGGTAATTGCCCAATTCGAGGTCCGGTCGATGCGGTCGCGCCAACTCGTCATCCGCCCAAGCTCGCCACGGTAATAATGGGTCAACGTGTTGGTGATCTCTCCCGTCGTCGTCGGCATGGGCGGCGATTTCCGATCCGTGGCACTGTCCATGAGATGGGGCGTGGTGAGCTCGGTGGCCATGGTTTTTTCCTCCTTTTTTCTTCTTTCGCGCAACGGCCTTATGGCCCGACCCTGCTGCGAACGAATATTTTGCTCCTTCAACGCGGCCATTGCAAAAGCCTTTCAAGCACCTTAATGCCTCCCTAACGAATGAAGGACCGAACACTCATGGCAAAGAAAAAGATCGACGAAGATGCGCTGGCGGAAGCCTACAACCGCGCCCTTGCGCTCGAAAAAGCCGGCGATATCGACGCTGCGGTCAAGGCCTATGAGGATGTGCTGGCGATCGATCCCGAGGACCACGGCGGCGCAGCCGTGCGCATCGCCTCGATGGGCCGCGGCGAAACGCCGGTGAAAGCGCCGGATGCTTATGTCGAAACCCTCTTCGATCAGCATGCTGAAGTCTTTGAGGACGTGCTTGTCGAGCAGCTTGGCTACCATGTTCCCGTTCTCGTGCGGCAGCGGCTGCAGGCACTCGGCCTCGGCCCCTTCAAGCGCATGCTCGATCTCGGCTGCGGCACCGGCCTGACCGGCGGCACGCTACGCGACATCGTCGAGGACATCACCGGCATCGATATTTCCGAAAACATGGTCGAAGTCGCCCATGAGAAGGATCTCTATGAGACGCTAATCGTCGCCGAAGTCGAGGATTTCCTCGACGACAATGACGAGGAGGCGTTCGATCTGATCACCGCCACCGATGTGCTGCCCTATCTCGGCGCGTTGGAGCCTCTGTTCTTCGGCGCCGCCGAAAACATGACACAGGGCGGCCTCTTCATCTTTTCATCGGAAACCCTGCCCGAGAGCGCAATGGCAGGCCGCCCTTACATGGTCGGTCCGCATCAGCGCTTTGCCCATGCGGAAAGCTACGTGCGCGAACGGCTAACCGCGACCGGCTTCGAACTGATCGAAATCACCGACATCAATGTCCGCATGGAAGACGGCCACCCGACGCCGGGCCATCTGGTGATTGCGCGTCTCGTTGCGGCGTGATCTGACTTATTGAAACCGGCCCGAATAGTTATCCAATTGGATAACTATTCATTGCACTCGATCGCGCGATCTGTTACTTAGCCATTTAGGTAAGTTTCAGCATAAGCCCCGATGCAGGAAAGGTCGTTGCATGTCTCTCATCCTCTATCAGCATCCCCTCGCCTCCTTCTGCCATAAGGTCTTGATCGCGCTTTATGAGAACGGTACGCCCTTCGAGAGCCAGATCATCGATCTCGCCAACGAGGAGTCGCGCGCATCGCTGCTGCGCCTCTGGCCGATCGGCAAATTCCCTGTGCTGCGCGACGAGGCGCTCGACAGCACCATTCCTGAAACCAGTATCATCATCGAATATCTCGACCGACACTATCCCGGCCCGACGCCACTATTGCCGCTCGATCCGACGGATGCGCTCTGCGTCCGCCTCTGGGATCGTTTCTTCGATCTCTATGTGCAGGAACCAATGCAGGCGATCGTCGCCGATATTCGTCGTCCGGAAGAGGAGCGGGATCCCAGAGCCGTCGCGCAGGCGCAGGCGTTGTTGCGCACCGCCTACGGTATGATCGAGCAGCAACTGGGCGAAAAACGTTGGATCGCGGGTGACGCGTTGACAATGGCGGATTGCGCCGCGGCCCCGGCATTGTTCTACGCCGAAACACTCGTCCCCTTCGACGACCAGCAGGTCCGGCTGCAGCAATATTACCAACGCCTACTCGATCGTCCGTCTTTCGCGCGCGTGCTCGAAGAGGCGATACCCTACTTCCATTTCTATCCCTATAGCCAAAAGCTGCCCGCCCGTTTCCGTCCGGAACAGCCGCATGCTTGACGATCCTCTTGCGCTCGATCGCATGTTCCAGGCCCTATCGGATCAAAGCCGGCGCGGCATGATCGACCGTCTCGGCCGCGGTCCCGCCTCGGTAATGGAATTAGCCCAGCCGTTCGCCATGGCACTGCCGACCGTGATGAAACATCTGCACGTATTGGAGACGAGCGGTCTGGTGCATTCGGAAAAGATCGGCCGGGTGCGGACCTACCAACTCCGGAAGGAGGCGTTGGATTCGGTCGAGCGCTGGATCGCCGAGCGCAAAGCGGGATGGAACAGGACCTTCGACCGGCTCGACCAATTCCTAGCCGACAATTCCGAGGAGACAGCGGTGAAATGACCGGGAGAACGACGGAACATACGACACTGACCATAGAGCGCCACTTCAAGGCGCCGCTGTCACGCGTCTTCGGCGCATGGGCGGTGGCTGAGAACAAGCGCCAGTGGTTCGCTTGCCATGGGGATTGGACACCACTGGAATTCCAGCTCGACTTCCGTCCCGGCGGCAATGAAAGCAACCGCGTGGCTTCGACGGACGGCGTGATACACGCCTATCAGGGCCGCTACATCGATATCGTACCGAACGAACGCATTATCTACGTCTTTGACATGATGCTCGACGACAAGCGCATCTCGGTGTCGCTGGCCACTGTTACCTTCGCTCCGGCGCCCGGCAGCACGATAATGCTGTTCACCGAGCAGGTGGTTTTTCTCGATGGCTACGGCGACAATGGCTCGCGGCTGATGGGTACGGAAATCGGCTTTGACAACCTTCGACTCTATGTCGAGGGTGATGAAAGCAGGCCGAACTAGCCTGCTCGCGCATCCCCCAGGATCGTCGCCGGCAACTGGCCTTCACCTCGGCCAGCGCCGGATCACCGTGCCGATTGCTTGGTCGCGTTACGAGCCGGAAACGACCTTCAGATTGCCGCCATGGCTGCCGCCGGCAAAAATATGCTTCGCCCCGAATTCATTGCGGAAGCCGGCTCGCTGTTCCTCGCGGGATAACCCAAGCTCCGGAAACAGCAGTTCAGCGACGCGATAGGCCTCTTCCAGATGCGGATAGCCGGAGCCGATCACGGTTTCGATGCCGATATCCTGATACTCGCGCAGCCTTGCCGCCACGGTCTTCGGCGACCCGACCAGGGCCGTGCCGGCACCGGCGCGCACGAGGCCGACGCCCGCCCAAAGGTTTGGCGAAACCTCCAGCTTGTMGCGGCGGCCGCTATGAAGAGCCGCCATGCGCCTCTGACCAACGGAGTCGGATTGATTGACGAATTGCTCCTGCGCTTCCCGGATCGTCTCATCGTCGAGCTTGGAGATCAGTCGGTCGGCGGCCGCCCACGCCTCCTCGTCCGTCTCGCGGACAATGAAGTGCAGGCGGATACCGAAGCTGACTTCACGACCCTTACGGGCGGCGGCGGCGCGTACCTTCTTCACTTTCTCGGCCACTTGCGCCGGCGGCTCGCCCCAAGTCAGATATTTGTCGACGCGGCCGACCGAAAATTCGATGCCGGCATCCGAGGAGCCGCCGAAATAAAGTGGCGGACGCGGCGCCTGTACCGGCGGCAATCCCAGCCTTGCGTTGGTCGCCTTGATATACTTGCCATCGAACGTCGAGCTACCCTTCTCCAGCAGCTCTTCCCACACGGTAAAGAACTCGTCGGCATGGGCATAGCGCTCATCATGCTCGAGATGGATACCGTCACCGGCCAATTCGGCGGGGCTGCCGCCAACCACGATGTTGAGCAGCACGCGACCGTTGGAAACGCGATCGAGCGTCGAGGCGAGACGAGCATAATAGGCCGGCGACGCCGTGCCCGGACGGATGGCGACCAGGAACTTCAGCTTCTGTGTGTGCGCAGACAGGGCCGCCGCGGTGACGAAGGACTCCTCGCAGGAGACGCCGGTCGGCAGCAACACGCCGGAAAAGCCGAGCCGATCGACCGCCTGGGCGATCTGCGTCAAATAGCCAATTTCCGGCCCACGATTGAGATCGTTCGAGCCGAGATAGGTGCCGTCGCCCGAGGTCGGAATGAACCACAGGAAGTCGATGGGTTTGGCGGTTGCGGTCATGATATGTCGTGTCTCCTGGACGCGTTTGATCGGGAGCCCACCTGCGGAGGCCTGTATCGGAATATTGGCATAGACTACCGATTATATCGACAATATGGATTTTCATTTATGGTCGGCTTGGCGGAATATTTTTCCCGGCGCTGCCCACTCCATCACGTTTCGGCCGCGAGCCATGTCGGTGACAAATCGGCCTTTCGCCCCCTTCGCCTTTCCGCTAAGCCTTCAGGCAAAATTTTTGGAAGGAGTCTTCGCGAATGGCAAAGGTCGCTTTTATCGGCATGGGCGTCATGGGCTATCCCATGGCGGGGCATCTGAAGGTCAAGGGCGGTCATGACGTCACCGTCTATAACCGTACCGTCGCCAAGGCGGAGGCCTGGGCCAAACAATTCGACGGCAAGTTTGCCTCGACACCTGCTGCTGCGGCCGAAGGCGCGGATTTCGTATTCACCTGCGTCGGCAATGACGAGGACCTGCGTTCGGTAACGATCGGCAAGGATGGCGTTCTCTCCGGTATGAAGGCGGGCGCCGTCCTGATCGACAATACGACGGCAAGCGCCGAAGTCGCCCGCGAACTCTATGCCGCAGCCAAGGAAAAAGGCGTGGACTTCATCGACGCCCCCGTCTCCGGCGGTCAGGCCGGCGCGGAAAACGGCGTGCTGACCGTCATGTGCGGTGGCGATGAGGCGGTCTTCGAAAGAGCAAAGCCCGTGATTGACGCCTATGCCCGCATGGTCGGCCTCATGGGTGCCGTCGGCGCAGGCCAGCTCACCAAGATGATCAACCAGATCTGCATCGCCGGCATCGTTCAGGGCCTCGCCGAAGGCATCCATTTCGGCAAGCAGGCGGGCCTGGATATCGAAAAGGTGGTGGAGGTCATCTCCAAGGGCGCGGCCGGTTCCTGGCAGATGGAAAACCGTCACAAGACGATGAATGTCGGCAAATACGACTTCGGCTTTGCCGTCGACTGGATGCGCAAGGACCTCGACATTGTGCTGGCGGAAGCGCGCCGCAACAAGGCCAAACTGCCGCTGACCGCCCTGGTCGATCAGTTCTACGGCGACGTCCAGGCCATGGGCGGCAACCGCTGGGACACGTCGTCGCTGCTGGCACGCTTGGATAAGAAGTGAAACGACTTGGCGTCGGAAGCGATGATACCAACCGGGAAATATCGCTTCCGCGCTATGCTACCAGCCGAACTTAATCGTCGCTCGACTTCGCGTTCTCCAGGAGCATGTAATCCAGCGGCAGTTCCGTCGAATACTTGATCTGTTCCATGGCGAATGCCGAGGATACGTCGCGAATTTCGATCTTGGCGATCATGCGCTTGTAGAACGCGTCATAGGCGGCAATATCCGGCACGACGACGCGCAGCAGATAATCGACATCGCCGCTCATGCGATAGAATTCCACCACTTCCGGGAAGTCGGCGATCACTTCGGAAAAGCGCTTCAGCCACTCGATCGAGTGACTGTTGGTGCGGATCGAGACGAAAACGGTGACCTTGGTGTTGACCTTTTCGGGGTCCAGCAGAGCGACGCGACGGCGGATGACGCCATCCTCTTCCATCTTCTGGATACGGCGCCAGCATGGTGTCGTCGACAGTCCGACCTTTTTGGCGAGATCGGCCACGGCCAGAGTGGAATCCTCCTGCAGCAGGCGCAGGATTTTGCGGTCAAGACGGTCCATTTCGAGTGCCCTTTCGAATTATATTCTCTCTATAGCGCATTTTTGCCAGAGGAAAAGAAACTTGTTTCACAAAACAAGGATTTTCACACGTTCTCGCAAAACGGGCAGCAGCTCCGCTTCGAACCAAGGATTGCGTTTTAGCCAGCCGCTGTTGCGCCAACTCGGATGCGGCAATGGCAAAACGGCCGGCGATTGGTTGGTGAGGAGATAACGCCGCCACTCCGAAACGGTTTCCGTCATCGACGCCATTCGCGCCGGGCCGAGATGCCATGCCTGGGCATATTGGCCGATCGTAAGGACGAGCTCGATTTGCGGCATCGCGTCGATAGTCTTTTGACGCCAGAGCGGCGCGCATTCCTTGCGCGGCGGCAAATCGCTGCCTGCATCGTCGTAGCCGGGAAAGCAGAACCCCATCGGCACAATGGCGAAATGATCAGGATTGTAGAAACTATCGCGATCGACGCCCAACCATTGCCGCAGCCGGTCGCCGGAAGCGTCATTAAATGGCAAGCCGCTCTCATGCACCCGCAGCCCCGGTGCCTGCCCGGCAATCAGAATACGCGCGGTCGCCGACAATACGGCAACCGGCCTCGGCTCATGCGGCAATCGGTCGGCCTCCCCGCGCAGTGGCGTGTCCCGGCAGACGCGGCAAGCGGCGATGGCCTTGTCCAGCGCCTGCAACTCTTCCTGCCGCGCCATCAGCGATCCCATCCAATAAATCGTCGAAAATAGTCGCCCAACCCGGCCAGCGGATCACCGCCGCCCGCCATCCGCTCCTCGCGCCGATAGTCGCGCGGCCGCTCGAAATCGCCGGCCCACAGCCCCGCCTTCGCCTGCCGCGCCTCAGCTTCCTCGGCAGCATAACCGCCGTACGAAACCGCCATGCCGCTGCGCACCATCGCGCCATTGATGTCGACGTCGCCGGCTTTACAGGTCACCAGCGGCCGGCCGTACCGATCATGTTCGCTTCCCCGACATTCTGCCGCGCCCGTCTTCATTAATTTATCAAGCGCCTTGCGAGCCTCTTCACCGCAGGCCCAATTCACGTCGGCGCGCTGACATTGCTGCCGATATTCCGGCGCATCGATACCGAGCAGACGAAAACGATCACCATCGCGGGCGAGCGTATCGCCATCAACGACATAAAAACTTCCAGTTTGAATGAGTTCCGGGCGATTGTTCATCTTCAACGCCAGCAAACCGAGCAGTGCCAGCAACGCGAATGTGGTCACGCCGTCACGAAAAAGCCGGCCAGACCGCGTCACGCTTTTGCCTCCTTAAAGAACAAACCCTTGGCAAAGATGGCAAACAAATCATTTCTGAGCAGCATCTTCTTAAGGTTTGGCCGCTAGTCTGTAACCCTTGGCAGGCCAAACTTCAACGTAGCTATGAGCACCGGCGTCAGCACATCGACAGATAAAATCATCGTCGACCGATCGCGCAGTCACCGTAACCGGGCTGTATCGAAAGCGGTGCGGCAGACGCGCGAGCGCCTGCAATCCGGCCACAGCAGCAGCTTCGACCGAGAAGTCATGATGATGCATGTCGACACCCTCCTGCAGGGTGCCTCGGTCATGCCGATCTTCGTCGTCCTCGTCGCCGCGATCGGCGTCTATCTCGCAGGCGACGCGCATATCTTTATCTGGGCCATCCCGACCCTCTCGGCACATGCCGTCAACATGCTGCTCGGCCGGCGCGCAAAAAAACGCGAAATGACCGCCGAGAGTGCCAGAAAATGGCGCCAATTGCTATTGCTCGGCCAACTCCTCATCGGCTTTTGCTGGGCATACTTCGCCATGCAGACCTGCCCGACCTGCGGCGGCGACGGTTTTGCGCTCTATAAAGGCGCGACGCTGCTGGTGGGGATCTGCGTCACGGCGATGGCGAATTTCATGCTGCCGCGCGCCGTGCCCTTCTCCTTCGGGCCGGCCATCGTGGTGCTTGCCGTCAGAGCGGTGCTGACGCGCAATCCGATCGATGTTGCCCTCACCGCCGCCGTCGCCGTCGCCGTCATCTTCTTCACCTTCATTACCAACCGCATGTTTCAGTCGAACCTCAAGATCCTCTCCTTCCAGTCGGAAAAGGACGATCTGATTGCCGAGCTGGAAGTCGCGAAATCCATGTCGGATGAAGCACGTCGGCGCGCAGAAGAGGCAAACCTCGCTAAATCGCGCTTCCTGGCCTCGATGTCGCATGAACTCAGAACACCGCTCAACGCCATCCTCGGCTTCTCCGAAGTCATGTCGGCGGAGGTGATGGGACCGCTGAACAACGCCACCTATCGCGAATACACCACTGACATCCATCGCTCCGGGCAGCACCTTCTCAACCTGATCAATGAGATCCTCGACCTCTCCCGCATCGAGGCCGGCAAATATGAGCTGAACGAGGAAGCAATTTCGCTGCTGGATGTGGCGGAGGATTGCATCGGCATGGTGCAGTTGCGCGCGCGTGGCAAGAACATCTCCATCGCGTCGCAGTTCGAGCCGCAACTTCCCTCGGTCTGGGCGGATGAGAAATCCATGCGCCAGGTGATCCTCAATCTTCTCTCGAATGCGGTAAAATTCACCCCGCAAGGCGGAGAGATCAGCGTCAAAGTCGGTTGGACTGCCGGCGGCGGTCAATATGTGGCGATCAGGGACAACGGTCCGGGCATTCCCGAAGAAGAGATACCGGTGGTTCTTTCCGCTTTCGGCCAGGGCTCGATCGCCATCAAAAGCGCCGAACAAGGCACCGGCCTCGGCTTGCCGATCGTTCAGGCGATCCTCGCCAAACATGACGGCCAGTTCATGCTGAAGTCCAAGCTGCGCGAAGGCACGGAGGTCATCGCCATTCTGCCAGCCAAACGAGTGCTGCAAAGCCTGCCAGCCGTCGAGGACGCGCCCTTGGTCGAACGCCGCAAGAAGAGCTTCGCGTGACGCTCAGCCCATAAATTTGCTAGCGGAAAAACAGATGGCTGGCGATCGTATAGAGAAGATAGAGGCCGGAAGCKACCAGCATGCAGAGGACGGCAAAGGAGCCGAGATCTTTGGCATGCTTGCCGACGTTGGAAATCTCCGGTGAAATCCGGTCGATGACTTCTTCCACTGCCGTATTCATCGCCTCTACGGCAAAAACGCCGAGAAACAGCACGACGGCAATCATGAGTTCCGCAAGCGTTGCGCCAACCGCGACGAGCAGGATCAATCCAACGGCTGCGAACAGCAGTTCCTGCCGGAAGGCCGATTCCTGCAGCAGGCGCTGAAAGCCACCCCAGGAATAACCGGCAGCGGCAAAGAAATGCCGGATACCCGTTTCCTTGGTTACCGCTGATTTCGAAAACTCGGCCATCCCTGCCCCGCTGCAATGTCCAAACCGCAATTTAGCAGCCTTGCGAATACCGTCTCGCCATTCCCAAGGCAAGCCGGCAACCGACTCGGCCAGAAAAATCATTACAGTTTTATGACATAGATCGAAAGTCGGTCGGAATTTTGGAGGCGGAACGCTTAATTACGCGTTCCGCCGTTTTCGTTCGTCAGTGCTTGTTGGCGACGCCGGCGCTTTCGAAGGTCGCCATGCCGGAATGGCAGGCAGCGGCAGCCTTGACGATGCCGGCGGCAAGCGCTGCACCCGTGCCTTCGCCAAGCMGCATGCCAAGCGCCAGCAGCGGCGTCTTGCCGAGCTTGTCGATGGCTTTGATGTGCCCCGGTTCGGCCGAAACGTGGCCGATCAAGCAATGGTCGAGAGCCGACGGATTGGCGGCCTTGAGGATCGAAGCAGCAGCAGTTGCGACATAGCCATCGATAATGACGGGGATACGCTCCATGCGGGCGGCGAGGATGGCGCCAGCCATGGCAGCGATCTCGCGGCCGCCGAGGCGGCGCAGCACTTCCAACGGATCGGAAAGATGGTCGCGGTGCAGCGCCACAGCCCGTTCGACGGCGTCGACCTTGCGCTTCAGCATCTCGCCTTCCGAACCCGTTCCGGGTCCAACCCATTCCGCCGCCGAGCCGCCGTAGAGCGCATAGTGGATGGCAGCCGCGATCGTCGTGTTGCCGATGCCCATTTCGCCGACGCAGAGCAGATCCGTGCCGCCGGCAATCGCCTCCATGCCGAAGGCCATGGTCGCGGCGCAATCGCGTTCGCTGAGAGCCGGCTCTTCGGTAATGTCGGCGGTCGGGAAATCCAGTGCCAGATCGAAGACCTTCAGGCCGAGATCATAGGCCACACAGATCTGGTTGATGGCTGCGCCGCCAGCGGCGAAATTCTCCACCATCTGCCGTGTTACGGCTGGCGGAAACGGCGTGATGCCCTGCTTGGTGACGCCATGATTGCCGGCAAAGATCGCCACGAGCGGCCGGTTGACGGCCGGCGCACGGCCGGTCCAGGCAGCGAGCCAAAAAGCAATCTCTTCCAGACGGCCAAGAGCACCCGGCGGCTTGGTGAGCTGTGCGTCACGCTCGCGCGCAGCGACAAGCGCCCGGGAATCCGGACCCGGAAGGTCGCGCAGCAGCGTGCGGAAATCGTCGAATGGCAGGCCGGTAACGCTCATGAATGCCGTTCCTTGTCTTTTGGTCTCAAATCAGGTTCTTTGCGTGCGACTCTATTAGTCTTCGGCACCGGCGCGAACAACTCCAAAAACGTCCGATGCTGTCGCAGGAATAGCGGGGAGAGGATGAATATTCGGGAATACACAGGCGATACCGCGCGCGCCGTCGCTTTTTTGAGCCGTATTCCCGTGCCGCCGTCTTTCTTTGAGAACTATGACGGCAAGCTTACCCGCGTCTCGCGGACCTTTCCCCTCGCCGGCCTGCTGATTGCCCTGCCCGCAGCAATAGTCTTCGGCACCCTGCTTGCTTTCCACGCCGATCCGCTGATGGCGGCGCTGCTGGCGCTTACAGTTCAGACGATGACGACAGGCGCTCTGCATGAGGATGGCCTGAGCGACATGGCGGATGGTCTTGGCGGCGGCAAGGATCGCGACAAGGCGCTCGCCATCATGAAGGATAGCCGGATCGGCACTTATGGCGCGGTAGCGCTGATTCTCTCTTTCGGACTGCGCGCAGCAGCCCTTGCCGCCATCGCTCGCGGCCTTACACCCTTTGCCGCAGCCCCTGTTCTGCCGGCCACCGCCGCGCTCAGCCGGGGCGCCATGGTCTGGCATTGGTATATTCTGCCTGCCGCCAAGCCGGATGGAATTGCCGCCTCGGCCGGCAAACCGGACTACGGCGCAATGCAGGTGGCACTCATCACCGCGCTGGTACTTTCGGCTTTTCTGCTCTGGCCGGGCCTCAGGCTTCCCGCCTTCATCCTGTACCTTTTGGTCGCCGCAGCCGCGACATTTCTACTCACCCGCCGCGTGCGTGAAAGGCTTTCCGGCCACACCGGCGACACCATCGGTGCGACGCAGCAGATTTGCGAGATCGCCGCCTTCTGTACCCTTGCCATGTGCGTTTGAAGCATCGATATATGCCACTATGCTAACACCCTGCATTCTTGTCTGCTCCATCGATATGAACACCGGCTTTTGCTTCGGCTGCGGACGCACGCGCGAAGAAATCGGCGCATGGATGAACTACAGCGACGATCAGCGACGAGAGATCATGCAGGTCCTGCCGGAACGCCTCGCAACCGTCGAACGCAAGCCGCGTCGGGAAACCCGTCGCCAGCGGTTGGCGCGGGAGCGCAACCCCGTATGAACCGGCTGAACGTTGCCCTCGCCATCATTGGCATCGGTCTCGCGCTTCTCGTCTTCAACAATAGCAGCGGCACGACCTTCGGCATGAACAATGACGACTTTGCCGGCGTCGTCTACCTAGTGCCGCTTGCCCTAGTCATGGGCGCAGGCATTTGGGCGAGCCGCCATACGGCCAGCCAGTCGCTACGCAATCTGCTGATCTGGCTGGTCATCATCATGGCGCTGGCGACCGCCTATATTTACCGCCGCGATGCGCAGCAGGTCGGTGACCGGCTGATGGCCGGCCTTGTGCCCGGACACGCAGTCGTCGTCACGACCAGCGAAGGCGGTCAGGAAGTCATTCTCCACAAGCTGATGAACGGTCATTTCGAGGCGCAAGTGATGATCAACGGCCAGCCGATCGACATGCTCGTCGATACCGGCGCCAGCGCCATCGCATTGTCACAGAAGGACGCCGAGCGCGTCGGCATCATCCCCGAAAACCTTACCTATTCAATGACGGTCATCACGGCCAACGGCCGGGCCAGAGCTGCTCCCGTCCAACTCGGCTCCGTCGCCATCGGCCCGATCCAGCGCCGCGATGTCCAAGCGACCGTCGCCGAAGAGGGCAAGCTCGACCAGAGTCTGCTCGGCATGAGCTTCCTGGAAACACTGGGCTCTATGCAGATGCAGACGGACGAGCTGCGGTTGCGGGATTGAGGGCTTTGAGGGCTTGCGCGGCATACTTCGACGAGGCCCGAAGCATCACGCACCCATTGAACGCTAGGCATGATGCATATGCCATCACAGATCTCGAAAGTTCGACCGTCATGTCGCCAACCAAAACCAACACGACGACGGAGCTTTTGCTCCTGCTCCTGCTCGCGACCTTGTGGGGCGCCTCCTATACTTTCATCAGGATCGGCGTAGCGACGATTCCGCCGATCACCCTGATCGCCGCGCGCACGCTCATCGCCGGCTGCGTACTGTTTGCAATCGTGCTCTGGCGCGGGTTAGAGCTTCCGCACGATCCCGCCACATGGCGGCGCTTCCTCATTCAGGCCTGTTTGAACAGCGTCATTCCCTTCACCCTGATCGCCTGGGCCGAGCGAACGGTGGATGCCGGTCTGGCGACCATACTGAATTCCACCACACCGATCTTCACCTTCCTGCTGGCGGCGACCCTGCTGCGCAATGAGCGCGTCACCGCACGCAAGCTCTTTGGTATCGCGGTCGGATTGACGGGCATCTGCTTCATCATCGGCGTCGACGCGTTGAACGGTTTCGGCCAGCAATTGCCGGCACAACTTGCCGTGATCGCGGCATCGATTTGCTATGGCGGTGCCGCTCTGTTCGGCCGCAATTTCAAGGGCCTCGATCCGATGATGCCTGCAGTCGGCTCGCTTCTTTGCGGCGCCGTCATCCTTATTCCGATCAGCCTCGTTGTGGATCAGCCATGGACGCTTGCGCCTTCGACGGCGTCGATCGCCGCTCTCTTCGCGCTTGCGATCCTGTCGACTGCCCTTGCCTTCTCGATCTATTTCCGGCTGATCCAGACCCTTGGTTCGATCGGCACGACGGCGCAAGCCTACCTGCGCGTCGGCGAGCCCTTGACCCCGACCGCCGGCATCGGGCTGGTCTGCGTCATCATCGGCGTAATGGCCATGACGATGACACCCCTAAGGAAAGCCGCGCAGGGATGAACGGGCCGGCTCGAAGCTAGATCAACAACGACAAATCGTCCCAAACGAAGATGATGTTGTCCGAGCGCCAAATCGGGCCGGGATCGATATAGCGTCCTGCCATCCGTCCGCCCAGCGACCAGTAAAACGCGATTGCCGGTTCGTTGCCGGCAACGACGCCCAGGGCGGCGCCGGGATAGTGGAGATCGGCAAGATGCCGCGCCAGTTCCCGCATCAAACGACGGCCGAGGCCCTGACGTTTCAGGGAGGGATCGATGTAGAGAGATCGTATTTCCCCGCGCCCTTCGAAGAAGACATACGACGGTGCACCAACCGCGCCGATGCCAACCAGCCGATCGCCTTGCTCTGCAAGCAGCACCAATTGATCACGGCCGGGCTCGGCCAATGTCGCCGCCCATCTGGCTTGCCGATGGGCCTCATCGAGCCTGCGAAAAGCCTCGGGGGATGCCAACGTCCGATAGGTTTCTCGCCATACGGTGACATGCAGATTGGCCATCGCTGCCGCATCTTCGGGAAGAGCCGATCGAATATTGACGTCCATCCTCGATCAGCCGCCTTTCAATAAGACGCTTCGCAGCGCTCCCACAAGATAGAGCGACCCGGTCACGAGAACCCAGCCGTTATTCTGCGCCGCCATCGCCGCGGCGCGGTCCAACGCCTTTCGCACATCAGGCTCGGAGTCGCACGCCATTCCCATGGAGGTTGCCACTGCCTCCAGCTCATTGGCCGGATGAAACCGGCCGGCCCCACCCGCTTCCGTGAACAGTGCATAGGCAGCGTAGCGAGACAGCACGGTCAAGAACCCAGTGGCATCCTTGTCGGACCCCAGCGCAACAATAGCGATACACCCGCCGCTGAACTCGCTATCGCGGCTGATATCCCGCAAAACGGCCTCGATATTGAATGGAACATGCGCGCCATCCATCACCATCGGTACCGTTCGCGGAGCCGCGTTCGGAGCTGCGGGCAGTTCGAAGGCAAACCGCTCCATTCGTCCCGGCAGATGCGCGCTATCCCTGACCGCCTGATCAAGCAGCCGTGCACTGACTGGAATGTCTGGTTGAGCACCGTCGCGCACGCATTCACCACGCTGTCCCAAATAATCCAGAACTAGGCCGGCCAATGCAGCATTCCGGTCCTCTATCGTTGCATCATCGGGAAAATCAGTGCGCAATACGGGACAACCAAGCTCGTCTGCGCGCTGCTGCACAACCTGGCCCGCAGCATCGGAGACAGGAAGTGTCGTCGCGAGCGCCGCGCCGGGCTTCAATATACCCACCTTCTCGCGGGCGATCGCCTCGCGTGTGCTGCCGAGGATCTCCGTATGCTCGAGCTCGATATTGGTGACGACGGCGACCTCGCCAAAGACGATATTGGTGGAGTCCAGCCGGCCGCCAAGCCCGACTTCCACAACCACCCAATCCAGACCGGCGTCTCGGAATGCAAGAAAGGCGGCAGCCGTGATCACGTCGAACCATGTGGCGTCTTCGCCGGCCGTCGCTTCCCGCTTTGCAGACTCGTAGCAATCCAGCGTCTGTTCCACTGCGCTCGCCAGCGCATCGTCTTCGACCGCTCGGCCCAAAACGCTGATCCGCTCGTTCACACGGTCGACATGCGGCGAGCCATAACGACCGACCTTCCATCCTACATGCAGCAAGGCAGCCTCGATGAGTGCAGAAACGGACCCCTTGCCTTTGGTCCCGCCGACATGAATGGCGCGGAAACTTTTGTGGGGGTTACCTAGCCTCTGCATGAGATCGAGGATCGGGTCGAGACCGACACGCATCTCTCCGCGCGGCTTACGCTCCCAATTGGTCAGCAGATCGAGGCGCGAGAGGACATCAGATAGTGAACGGGGCTGGGGGATTGTGGGCATGGAACACCTGCAGCAAGGCTCGCATTGGTCGCCCAGGCGCGCGGCTTGCCATCTTGTTTCGCCAGTGACGTGGACATCAAATCTATGAACCGCGGAGATGGCGATTGCAACCCATGTGCTTGCGGGAAAGCGCCTATCAATCAGTTCCTTAACCGATATCCCGTTTTGAAAATCCACCCGAGGGTCGCCAGGCAGATCAAGAGGAAAAACGTGATCATCGCAAGGCTCAGCACCGGGTTGACGTCGGCGATGCCAAAGAAGCTCCAACGGAAACCACTGACGAGATAAAGAACAGGATTGAGGTGACTGACGGCCTGCCAGAAGGGCGGCAGCATGTTGATGGAATAGAAGCTGCCGCCAAGGAAGGTCAGCGGCGGCACGACCAGCATGGGAATAAGGTTGAGCTGCTCGAAATTCCCCGCCCAAATGCCGATCATGAAGCCGAACAGGCTGAAGGTCACCGCCGTCAGCACGAAGAACAGGATCATCATGAATGGATGTTCGATGGTGATGTGCACAAAGAAGTTCGCCGTCAGCAGGATGATCAGCCCGATCAGCATCCCCTTGGTCGCAGCAGCGCCGACGTAGCCAAGAACGATTTCCGTCATGGCGACGGGTGCGGAAAGAACCTCGTAGATCGTGCCGGTGAACTTCGGGAAATAGATGCCGAAGGAACCGTTGCTGATGCACTGGCTAAGCAGCGTCAGCATGATCAGGCCCGGTGTGATGAAAGCCCCGTAGGATACGCCCTCCACCAGTTGGATGCGCGAGCCGATCGCGGCGCCGAAGACGATGAAATAGAGCGAGGTGGAAATGACCGGCGAGACGACGCTCTGCAGCAGCGTGCGGCGCGTGCGGGCCATCTCGAACGCATAGATGGATTTGATCGCCTCGAAGTTCATTTGTCTTCTCCCACCAGCGATACGAAGATGTCTTCGAGCGAGCTCTGCCGCGTCGACAGGTCTTTGAAATGAATACCCGCGGCCGCCAGACGCGACAGCAAGGCGGCAATGCTCGACTGCTCGTGTTCGGCATCGTAGTCGTAGATCAACGTCGTGCCATTCGGCCCCAGCGACAGGCCATTGCCATCGAGATGATGCGGAACGGCATCCAGTGGCTGCAAGAGATCGAGGATGAGCTGTTTGCGGCCGAGCTTGGCCATCAAGGCCTTCTTCTCTTCCACCAACAGTAGCTTGCCGCCATTGATGACGCCGACACGGTCGGCGATCTCCTCGGCTTCCTCGATGTAATGCGTCGTCAGGATGATGGTGACGCCGGAAGCCCGCAGCCGCTCGACGACGTGCCACATATCTTTGCGCAGCGTCACATCGACGCCCGCCGTCGGCTCGTCCAGGAAAAGGATCTCGGGCTCGTGCGACAGCGCCTTGGCGATCAGGACGCGCCGCTTCATGCCTCCGGAGAGCTGACGCAGCATATTGTCTCTCTTATCCCAGAGCGACAGGTCACGCAGCACCTGCTCGATATGCGCGGGATTCGGTTTCTTGCCGTGCAGGCCGCGTGAAAAGCTGACTGTGTTCCACACGGTTTCGAACTGATCGGTCGTCAGCTCCTGCGGCACAAGGCCGATCATGGTGCGCGTGGCGCGGAACTCCTTGACGACATCGTGACCGCCGACGGTCACCGTGCCGCCGCTCGGATTGGTGATTCCGCAGACAATGGAGATCATCGTCGTCTTGCCCGCGCCATTCGGCCCGAGCAGCGCCAGAATCTCGCCTTTCTCGACGTCGAGATCAACGCCCTTCAGTGCCTGAAACCCATTAGAATAGGTTTTGGTAAGATTACGGATGGAAATGATCGGGGCCATGATGGAGGCGAAGTCCGGCTTTTCTGGTTAGTTTTGCGGCGTTTGCCCGCTATATAGCCGTGTCTGAGGCTTTTATCACCCAGCCGAAATGAAACACTGTGTTCGCCCAAAGGAAAGAACCAGACAACAGGCTGTCATTAAACCGTGACCTTCCTCGGGCATATCTTCCCTAGGTGAGCAACGACTGTCGCACTCCGCCCAACGCCTCTTGGCGACAGCGTCGGCGCCGATGATATTTGCAGATTGATTGCCTTAGCATTCATATTGCATGCGCCATTGCGACATAGAATTCTTTTTCTGGAGCCAGCAAAGATCCCCTGTCGTTGCTGTGCGCCACTCCAGCCGGCCCTGCGCCGGCTTTTCTTTTGCCGGCGATCGATCCCCAACTACCAGGCGCCCACCAACTACCAGGCACCGTTGACGCCGCAGCCTGCCGGCGGCAGGGTCTTGTTTTCGAAGCGCGCCTTCAACATCTCGCAGCCCTTTTCACGTATCGGGCCTGGCATCATCGAGTTAAGGCCGATGCCGACCTCATCGAACGGATCGTTGGCATAGGCAACATAGGCATACCAGCGCCCGCCGATGACAAGAACGATCGCAATGAGAGCGGCGACCAAGGCCTTCCCCAGGCCTCTCTTCCTTCTCGGCGCTTCTTCCATAAACAACTCCCCCACTTTGGCTGGCACGGTTATAGGGAACTACAAGAATGCAGGTAAATGCAACTTCTTGCCCACAGGATTCCGCAGTGAGCCATTGCGATTTTTCTCGCAACGCTCCTCAAGCGCTTTTTGATTTTTTCTGAGAGCGGGCCGGACGAGCGGCACGCGCCGCCGTATTCAGTGCCACCGCCGCGCGAATGAGTGCCTTCAATGCCTCTTCATCGATCTTGTCGCCCTCGTGGAAATCGATGGCACGCCTAGTATTGCCTTCCATGCTGGAGTTGAAAAGGCCTGATGGGTCCTCCAACGAGGCGCCCTTAGCGAAGGTCATCTTCACGACATTCTTGTAGGTCTCGCCGGTGCAGATGATTCCATCATGCGACCATACCGGGACCCCTCTCCACTTCCACTCCTCGACCACTTCGGGGTCCGCTTGCTGAATGAGAGTTCGGACCCGAGCGAGCGTTTCGCCCCGCCAATCACTCAGCTCCTTGATTCTTCCATCTATCAGAAGAGAGGGAGAGTCCTCTGCCGTTCCTTCCTTCGGATCACTCTTCGCCATGCTTGTCGTCGCTTTCTTAATGGATATCGTCCCCCTGTCATTTGAGCATACAACACGCTTATGCCGCAGTGCCCATCACATTCGTTCGCCGGATAATTGGCTGGCTTGCTTTATCCAGGCAGCAAGCTGAGCTTCGTCAAGCTGATCGCCCTCGTGGATGTTGAGATAGCGCGTGTCGTTGCTCTTGGAATCGCCGGGAGGGACGGGAGCGAGCGACGTGCCACGGAAGAAGGCAACTTTAATGTATTTCGTGAAGCAATGGATACCGAGGAACCAGCCTTGGCCTTCCATCCCATAGAGCGGCGAGTTCCATTTGACCGCCTTCTGCACACCCGGAACGGTGCGCTCGATGAGCGCATCGAGACGGCGGCCGACGTCGCTTTTCCAGTCCGGCATGGCGGCAATATAGGCCTGTACGGGGGCGTCACCCTCACCCTTAGCGATCTGCGGATTGCCACCTGCAAGAAGAGTGGCGCCAGCGTTGCTCGGCTTGGCCGTCTTCTCCGCGACTTTCTTTGACCTGATGGACGTCTTCTCAGTCATTGCGTTCACTCCATCGATAGACGGACAACTATCAAGATTGCTTGATTTTGTAACGGCGACCTGCTCGGCGTAGTGGCAAACACGCTCGAGATAACAGCTTCTGCGACAACTAGCCTCCCAACCAACGCATTGCCACTATTTGCAGTTCCCGCAAGGTAAGATCTGCATCACAGGCTGCAGTAACGCCGCCCGCCCCTGCGATCCCTCAGATCGAAGTGGAAATGGTTCCAGTGTTCGGCGTTGCTGCCGGGGCCGAGCACAGTGTCGAAATAGTTGCAGCTATCGCTGCGCACCGCCTTCAGAAGCCGGCCCTCACGGAAGGAGAACAGCCCCTTCTTGCGGACATCGATGACGTGTCCGTTTTTCAGGACGAAGGTGCCGACGTCGATGGCATTGCCATGGGCATGTTCCGACATCGGATTGTAGCGTTGCCGGCTATTGTTCATCCGGCGGCAGGAATAACCGCCGAGTGGCACGATCGTGCCGATACCCGTCCAGTAGCGCGTACGGGCCGCCGGGGCCAATTCGTTCTTCACCCATTTTGCAAAGGCAAGCGTTACCTGACAGTTCAATGTCACCGCCGGCTTGACGGCGATATTGCCAGAAAGTCCGCTCAGCGAAACCGGGTAAGGAACCTGGCAGGCCGGGCCATCGGAAATCGGCGGCTTGTCGTTGTAGACGACGCCCATGCGCTGCAATTCCTGCCGGCAGGCGATTTCCGAAGCAGGCATGGCACCGCCGGGCGACGATTGCGGCACTTCCTCCTGCTGTTCGATCCGTGGCATTGGGTTGCCGACACGCGGCAACATGGCGACCTGCACGTTGGGTTGCTGCCGGCGGATCGGCGACTGATTGAGTTCAGCCTGAGCGCTCGGGCGTTGAATAATGGAGCGATTGGCCTGCACGGGCGTATCCGAGCCGATCCCGTCGACGACAGGCTGATCGGTTTCGCCCTCAGCAATATTCTGCCCTTCCTCCTGCGCCAGTCCAACGACCGGTCCGGACTGCGCTTCCTCGCTTGGTCCAACGCCAAGTTCCGCATCCATATTGACGCCCTGAGAGGCCGCATCCGACTGCTGTGCTAAGCCCTGTTCGACGTCCGTGGTCGTCACAGCCTCATTGGCACCAGCCATCGGCAAGCGGCCCTGTTTGGCGGCGGCAGAGGCAGGCATCTTCGCGGCACTCTGCCGGCTGCCGGAGAGATTGTAGGTATTGGCGTAATTGGCTGAGGCGGAGTTAACCGGAGCTTGGTCACCTTGGTAGGTGAACTGCCGCTGCGCCATGCTGCGATGTGGCTTGATCGAGCCGACACGGGCGCTGCTGTCGATGTTCGACGGCGGTACGAGGCTATCAGCCGTGCAGGCGACCAGCGCCGACGACATGAGCAGCGGCAGGACAGCCCGCCGTAGAAAGGACAAATACGCCATACTCCAGATCCGCTCCTGCTGCCCCAGCCACGGTCGGCAACTATTACGAATCTTAAATAAAAACGGTGAATGAATGCTTACCGCCCCACGAAAGCGGGACATTCGCGATGGTCAGAAAAAGCGTGAGGCATTCGAAAGAGCTGTTGTCGAGCGCAGACGAAGCCTTCCCCATCGAGATTCGATTGCGTAGGCTGAACGCCGGAATCAAAGTCTTTGTCGATTGGAGCGAATGAATGAACGACAGCGTCAAGCCAAGAGGCGAATTGACCTTGCGCACGCTGGCCATGCCCGCCGACGCCAATCCTGCCGGCGACATCTTCGGCGGCTGGGTCATGGCGCAGATGGACTTGGCGAGCGGCATTCGCGCCGCCGAGCGCGCGCGCGGGCGCGTCGTCACCGCCGCCGTCAAGGAAATGGCTTTCGAACTGCCGGTGAAGATCGGCGATACGCTGAGCGTCTATACCTATATCGAACGCGTGGGCCGAACCTCGATCACGCTCATCGTCGAAGCCTGGGCCCATCGCTCGCGTTACGCCAAGCTGGAGAAGGTCACGGCCGGTACGTTCATCATGGTGGCGCTTGATGAGAACGGCGCGCCGAAGCCGGTTCCCGCGGAGAGCTGATGGATGGAGGCTGCGCGGACGCCCGAGGTCTACGTCTATATCAGGACGGTCATGAGCATGGTCATCGGCCTCGCTCTTGCCCAGCTCCTGACACGCCTCGCCGGTTTCGTGCAATCGCCTGGCAAGCACCGCGTCTATCTGGTTCATCTCGGCTGGGTACTATCGATGTTCCTGTTCATCATCCATTTCTGGTGGTGGGAATATCGGCTGCAGTCCGTCGCGGAAATCAATTTCGGCGTCTATCTTTTCCTGATCTGCTTCTGCTGCCTGTTCTACTTCCTCTGCGTGCTGCTGAATCCTCCCTCGATTGAGGATTATGGCGGTTTCGAAGAATATTTCATCTCACGTCGCCGCTGGTTTTTCGGCCTGCTCGCGGTCACCTACGCCGTCGACCTCATCGACACATTATTGAAGGGCGAGACCTATTTCCGGTCGCTCGGCTGGGAGTATCCGACCCGCAACGTCGTTTACATCGTCCTCTGCATTATCGCCGCCATCACCGCCAATCGCCGTTTCCAGGCGGTGTTCGTGTCGATCGGGCTGATCTACCAGATTAGCTGGATTTTTCGGCTGTACGATGTGCTCCCGGGATAGAAGCAACCAGCCATGCAGGGAGCGATACCCATATTTTGCTGCATTCCAAGCATGAGAACGGCAACGGTGCCGACCGGACCGATATCGGTAAAACGACTGCCATCTCCATGCTGTACACCCATTGACCAGAACTATCCCGCATTGTTCAGTGCGGCCGAATATTAGCTTGCGGACGGGAGGGCGCGCTTTTGAAGATCAACAGCTTTGCATTTGGATTGGCGCTCGCTCTTTCGCTCGCTCCCTTTGCCTATGCCGATGATCCCGCGCCAAGCCCCGACGACACGACGATCGCGCTGAAATATTGGGTACAATACGCAAAAGATGGCAATCCGGCCGCCCAATATGGCCTCGGCTATCTCTACGCCAACGGCCAGGGCGTCGAGCATGACGATGCGCAGGCTGTCGATTGGTATCGAAAGGCGGCAGCGCAGGGCAACGCCAAGGCTGAATACGCCCTTGCCTACATGTATTCCAACGGTCGCGGCGCCGACAAGGATCTGGCACAGGCAAATGCCTGGTACCGCAGAGCCGCCGAACAGGGCAATGCAGACGCGCAATATGCCCTCGGCTATTCCCTCGCCAACGGCCGCGGTTTGGATATCGACAACGCACAGGCGGTCGGCTGGTACCAGAAATCCGCCGCGCTCGGCCAACCGCAGGCCCAGTATGCGCTCGGCTACATGTATTCACACGGCATCGGCGTCCGCGAGGACGATACGATGGCGCTCGCCTGGTATCGCAAGTCGGCCGATCAGGGACGCGGCGATGCACAATATGCGCTCGGCTATATGTATGATAACGGCCTTGGCACGGCCGCCGACCTAAGCCAGGCGATAGAGTGGTATCAAAAATCAGCAGATCAGAGCGATTCCCAAGGCGAATATGCGCTCGGCTATGCCTATGCCAACGGCCGAGGCGTCGATCAGGACGATGCCCAGGCCTATTCCTGGTATAGGAAATCCGCCGAGCAGGGCCGCGCGGACGCGCAATACGCGCTTGGTTACGGCTTCGCCAACGGCCTCGGCGTTCCCCAGGACGATAAGCAGGCGCTGCAATGGTACCGCAAATCGGCGGATCAAGGCCGTGCCGATGCGCAATATGCCGTCGGCTACTCCTACGCTAATGGTCAGGGCGTTCCGGTCAATGATGATATCGCGGTCGAATGGTATCGCAAGGCGGCCGACCAGGGAGATGCCCAAGGCGAATACGCTCTCGCCTTCATGCATGCCGGCGGCCGCGGCATCGCCAAGGATTATGGCAAGGCATTGCAATGGTACCGCAAGTCCGCCGATCAGGGCCGTGCCGATGCGCAATATGCACTCGGCTATATGTATGACAACGGTCAGGGCACAGCTTCGGACAAGAACGAGGCGGCGGCCTGGTACCGCAAATCGGCCGACCAGGGCAATTCGGAAGGGCAATATGCCCTTGCCTACCTCTATCACAGCGGCGACGGTGTTCCCAAAGACGACGGCCAGGCCGTCGACCTCTTCCGCAAGGCCGCCGAGCAAGGCGACGCCCGCGCCCAGTATGGCCTGGGATATATGTACTACAATGGCTACGGCGTGGCGAAGGATACCAACCAAGCCTCCGATTGGTTCCACAAGGCAGCAGATCAGGGCCTGCCGGAAGCGCAACATGGCCTGAGCTACATGGCAGCCGATGGGGGCGGTCTGATCAAGGATGTTGGCCCGGAGGGTCAAGAGCCCGTCAAAACGAATGGCCAGAGCGACGAGCCAGGCTGGGTCCTTCTCAAGGTGCTGACGACGCTGTTGCCATAGTCCTATAACTCCTGCGTGCAGCAGCGCCTTGCGCGCTCGCCCGTGGCGTTGTTTAGTATTCACATAAATGAGATCACAGGTTGAGGAGTCTAACGTGCGTTTCAAGAGGGCGGCCATCGGATTGCTTTTTGCGCTGGCATCCATCGGCATCGCGCATGCCGATCGAGGACAGGACGCCTATAACCGAGGCGACTACAAGGCGGCGCTGGACTACTGGCGCCCGCTCGCGAGCAAAGGCGACGCCGCGGCGCAATTGAAACTCGGCGAAATGTACGAGGAAGGCGATGGCGTCGAGAAGGATCTCACCCAGGCGCTCAACTGGTATCGCAAGGCTGCCGATCAGGGCAATGCCGAGGCGCAGTTCAACGTCGGGACGATGTATGACGAGGGCGAAGGTGTCGCAACGGACGACGCCCAGGCCGTCGTCTGGTATCGCAAGGCCGCGGAACAAGGCTATCGCGATGCGCAATACAATCTCGCTTTGATGTACGACAATGGCGAAGGCGCGGCTCAGGACAGAGCGCAAGCTTTTGTCTGGTACAGCAAGGCAGCCAAGCAGGGCGATGCAGATGCACAGTTCAATATCGGCGTCATGTACGACAACGGTGACGGCGTAAACCAGGACAAGGGCGAGGCCGTCGCCTGGTATCGCAAATCCGCCGACCAGGGTAACGCCGACGCGCAATACAATCTTGCCATCATGTACGACGAGGGCGACGGGGTGCCCCGCGACGATGCCCAGGCTTTAGCTTGGTACCGCAAGTCCGCTGACCAGGGAAAAATCGAGGCGGAATACAATCTCGCCGTCATGTATCGCGACGGTGAAGGCGTCCCCAAAAACGGCAATCAAGCCGTCTTTTGGTTCCGCAAGGCGGCCGATCAAGGCGACGCAGAGGCGCAATATAATCTCGGCGCCATGTATGCCGATGGCGACGGAATTGCTGAAGACGACGTTGAGGCCCTTGCCTGGTTCCGCAAGGCGGCGGATCAAAATGACGTCGAAGCTGAGTACAATCTCGGCGTGATGTATCGCGACGGCGAAGGCGTTGCCAAAGACGGTCTCCAGGCCGTCGACTGGTTCGAAAAGGCGGCCGCGCAGAACTATGCCGACGCTGCCTACAACCTCGGCGTCATGTATCGTGACGGCGATGGCGTGCCGGCGAATTGGGCAAAATCCTTCGAATGGTTCCGCAAGGCAAAGACCATGGGTCACAACGACAATGAGCCCGATGACAATGAGGAAAAGCCGCTGCAGAAAAAGACCATCCGGATTTGAAATGACCGGATGAACGAAGTCTCTGCCAGCCTTGCGCTGACAAGCAGCTATGCTTAGGTCTTGCCGGAACGGGAATCATGGATGGGAGATCGCCGGATGCGGCTCAGACAGATAGGCCTCGGACTGACGCTGGCACTTTCGATCGCTTTCCAAGCCCATGCCGAAGACGGGCAAGCCGCCTTTGACAAGGGCGACTATGCCAGCGCCCTCGCCCAATGGCAGCCTTTGGCAATCAAAGGCGATGCAGCGTCGCAGGATGGCCTCGGCAGTCTTTATGCGCTCGGAAAGGGCGTGCCGCAGGACTATACCCAGGCGATCGCGTGGTTCACCAAAGCCGCCAATCAAGGCCTGCCCAAGGCACAATTCCATCTCGGCTACGCTTATCTCCGCGGCGATGGTGTAACCAGAGACCGTAACACGGCGATAGGCTGGTTCCAGAAAGCCGCTGCCCAGGGCTATGCGCCGGCACGGGGTATTCTCGATCAGATGAATTGAGCCGGAGCGCTCGCATCTAGAGCGGTTCAGCGTTTCACGGAATCGCTTTCCCGCTCTATCCCTTTGTTTTGACGCATTCCGGACGGAAAACCGCTGCGCACTTTTCTTGGAAGTGCTCTAGAGCATATCCCCCAAGCTCCAGTGATTGCCCCAGCGGGCGTCGATTTCGTCCTCGACATTCTGATAGCGGATGTCGGTCGAGAGGCGCAGGCGGCCCTTCGGATCGCGATTGGTCGTGGACGCATGGATCATATAGGGGCTGTGCAGCACGATATCGCCGGCCTCGTAGTCGGCAGCGAGCCAGCGCGTCTTGAAGCGCTCCGCCATGTCGGGCAGGTCTTTGGAAACCCAGCCGCCTTCGGTCATGTTCTTGTTGAAGGCGCTGACGCGTTCCTCCGGCGAGAGCGACGCGCTTTTGGCCGCGAACTCCTTCTCCATATCGGTGCCGATCCGGTGCGATCCCTCGAGATAGACGAGGCCGCCCATATCGACCGGGGTGTCGCCGATCGGAATCCAGGCTGTGACGATACGGCTCGTGCCGCCGCGCAGATAGACGAGATCGTAGTGCGCAGGGGTCACGACGCTGGTGTTCGGCCGGGTGAAGCGCATGATCTTGCGCTTGTGCAGATAGGAGATGCCCTGCAGGAATTCGTCCATGAACGAAGCCAGCCGCGGCTGGGTGCAGAAGCCCTCATAGGCCACCGAGCGCACCAAGGCCATTAGCCTCCGGTCGGCCTGCGCCTTGTCAGCCTCCCCCTCCGCAGCGAGGCCGACCATCGGGTCCGAGCCGGGCTGCAGAAGCCCGGTGTCCATCAGATGCGCAAACACCCAGGCGCGGAAATCGAGTACGTCTTGCCGCTTCAGAAATCCCTTGAGCCAGAGATAGCCATGCTGCTGATATTGCTCGCGCAGTGTCGCAATATCAGTCGCGGCGTCGGTCGGTTCGAGATAGCCGAAACGATCCGGCGCCATCGACAAGATCTTGCCGTTCGCCTCCAGCGGCGCCAGCCCCCGCGCCGTTTCATCCAATACCGAACGCAACGAACCCGACATCTCTTCCTCCCGAAACATGCCATTCGCCGGCAGTTCCGCGAAGGCCGAACCGCCAGACGAATCATAGGATGAATGGCGAGCGCTGCCTAGCGGCTTATGCCCGCTTCATCCCCGGAAAATGAAGGAGGCGCCGACGGCGATCAGCGCAAAACCGATGGCGTGGCCCCAGGTCAGATTCTCGCCCAGCCAGAGGACCGAGAAGCCCGAGAACACGATCAGCGTGATCACCTCCTGAATGGTCTTCAACTGCGCCGTCGAATAGTAGCCGGAGCCGATGCGGTTGGCGGGTACGGCCAGGCAATATTCGAAGAAGGCTATAGCCCAACTGCCGAGAACGGCGATCGCGATGGCCGTGCTCTTGTGCTTGAGATGGCCGTACCAGGCGAAGGTCATGAAAATATTGGAAGCAAACAGCATGACGACCGGCCAGATGGCGGCCGGGTTGAGAATAGAGGGCATGGCAAATCCTTTGGGCATAACGAATCGCTCGCACCATGGCCCGGCAGTCCCTGAAAATTCAAGAGCGGAGTGCCGCGCCTAAACGCGGCAGTGAGGTGAATAGGGAAATGGGGCGAATTGGCGGTGGCTGGAAGCGTCGTGCGTTCACAAGAATGTGGGGATTGCTACGTCGGCCGGAGACATGGAAGACTGCGCACATAGTCTCCTGTCCTATCCGCCAAGGAATCGACCTCTGTGATCAAGACATCCGCTGCACTTCCCTCCTCGCTCCCGCCGTCGCTTCGCATGGGATTGTTGGCCGTCGCCTTCGTTCTGCCGCTCTCTCCTCTGCCTATGGCATCCGCGCAAGCCCAAAGCGGGCCTGGCTCCTGCTGGTCGCTGCTGCAGAGCAAGTTCGGTCCGCAGATCGAGAAGTCGGTGAACGAGGCCGACCCTTGCAAGAAACTGCCGGGCGTCGATCACAAGGAGAAATTCGAGGTCAAATCTCTTGATCTCTGCAGCGCAGCCAGTGGCGTGCAGATCAACGCCCGCGCCGATCTCGCCTGCAAATCGCACGGCATCGTCCAGGCAACCGTCAAAGGGCAGTTGGAAGCCTCGGTGACGGTCGACGTCGGGGCCTGCAAGATTACCGATTCACATGTCAGCGTCAGCGGGCCGATCGGCGACCTGATATCCTCCGTTGGCGGAATACAGGAGCTTGCCCGCGGCTTTGCGCAGGCGAAGATTTCCGAGATCTGCGGCAAATAGAGCACTTCCAGGAAAAGTGCGAAGCGGTTTTCTGTCCGGAAAGAGATAGAGCGGGAAAGCGATTCCGTGAAACGCTGAACCGCTCTAGGCTGGAGGCCGGCGGTGATGAGCCGCCGGCCATGCTCCKACGAGGGCGCGGCGATCAGATCGGCATCGCGCTCTGGGGTTCCTCCGTCCCCTTCCCGCCGAAGCGGATACCCTTCTTCTCGAAACCAAACCCGGAGAACAACGCCACGATGACCGCGACGATGATCAACACGATCATCAACGCAAAGGCGTAGTCTCCGTTCCAACGCGCCGCCAGGCCAGCCTGGATCGTTGCATTGCCGGATGCGAGCAGGTTGCCAAGCTGATAGGCGAAACCGGGGAAGGTGCCCCGCACTTCGTCGGGCGACAGTTCGTTGAGATGCACCGGCACGATGCCCCAGGCGCCTTGCACGAAGAACTGCATCAGGAAGGCGCCGATGGCGAGCAGCACTGGCCCAGGCGCATACACCCATAGCGGGGCAATCGGGATTGCCAACGCCGCGGCGATGACGATCGCCCGCCGCCGGCCGATGCGCTGCGACAGGGCTCCGAAGAACAAGCCGCCAATGATCGCGCCGATATTGTAGACGATAGCGATGGCACCGACTGTGTAGCTGCTATATTGCCGCTGCACTTCGAGGAAGGTCGGATAGAGATCCTGCGTGCCGTGGCTGAAGAAATTGAACGCGGTCATCAGAACCACCGCCCACAGGAACAGCGGTAAGTTCTCGCGCAGCACGGTGGCGAACGCCCGTTGCGGCTTTCCCTGCCGCTGCAGGAAAGCCGGCGATTCCTCGACGTTGCGGCGGATATAGAGCACCAGCAGCGCCGGCAGGGCGCCGACCATGAACATGCCGCGCCAGCCGATGATCGGGAACAGCAGGAAGAACACGATCGACGCCAGCAGATAGCCGGAGGGATAGCCGGCCTGCAGAATGCCGGAGATGATGCCGCGCGAGTCTTCGGGCACCGTTTCCATCGTCAGCGATGCGCCGACGCCCCATTCACCGCCCATGGCGATGCCGAAGAGCGCCCGCAATATCAGAAACATCGTCAGCCCGGTCGAAAAGCCGGTGAGGAACTCGAAGATCGAATAAAGCAGCACATCCACCATCAGCGTTATTCGCCGGCCGAAGCGATCGGCGGCTAGCCCGAAGATCAGCGCCCCGATCGGCCGCATGGCAAGCGTCAGGAAGATCGCCACGGAGACCGTCGGAACGTCGGTATGGAACTCATCGGCGATATGTTTGAGAACGAAGACCAATATGAAGAAATCGAAAGCATCCAGCGTCCAGCCGAGATAGGCGGCAATGACGGTGTTGCGTTGCTGTGGAGACAAAGAGCGTAAACTATCCAATGCTGACATCATGGTCCTCCGACCGGATGGCGGCGGCGAGGCGGGCAATTCCGGATGCCGTCGAAGCAAGGGGGGACCCGGCATTTCGCCGGGCAGGTTTGACGCTGCGGCGGGCTTTTCCTCCGGCGCTCACGCAACGAGCCGGCGGATGTCTGGGGCAGCGTCCCGCCAACGTCTCGGCCGCCTTTGGGTTCCATCACATTTTGCGTGATGAGGAGCCGAAAAATCGACGATCCGTTTCCCTTTTGTACTCTTTCCCCCTTCACATCGGCGGTGACTCCCTCCATATTCCGCCCATGGCAAAATCACCGAAAAACTCCCCCGCCCCGACCGGTTTCGAAGAGGCGCCGCAGGCCTCGTTTGAAGGTGCGCCGCTCAGCGGCAGCGTCGCTGATTGGGTCAAGCAGCTCGAAGCGGAGGCCGAGGCCACCAGCGTCGAAAGCCAGCGCGAGATCGCTTCCAAGGCGGGCAAGCATCGGAAGAAGGTCGAGATCGCGGCGTCGAAATCGGCGCGCGGCACCTCCATGGGCGGTTCCACCGACCCCAAAACACGAGCCGCCGCCGGGCTCAATCCGGTGGCCGGCATGGATACGACGCTCGAGGACGCCGTCAATGCCGGCACGGCCGTCACCGCCACGGTCGAGGCACTGTCGGCGCTGATCGAAAGCGGCAATCCGCTGCACAAGAACGGCAAGATCTGGACACCGCACCGCCCTGCCCGGCCGGAAAAATCCGAAGGCGGCATCAGCATCCGCATGGCCTCGGAATACCAGCCGGCCGGCGACCAGCCGACCGCGATCCGCGATCTMGTGGAGGGCCTGGAAAACGGCGACCGCAGCCAGGTGCTGCTCGGCGTCACCGGCTCCGGCAAGACCTTCACCATGGCCAAGGTGATCGAAGCGACGCAGCGCCCGGCCGTCATCCTGGCGCCGAACAAAACGCTGGCGGCGCAGCTCTATTCGGAATTCAAGAACTTCTTCCCGGACAACGCGGTCGAATATTTCGTCTCCTACTACGACTACTACCAGCCGGAAGCCTATGTGCCGCGCTCGGACACCTATATCGAGAAGGAATCCTCGATCAACGAGCAGATCGACCGCATGCGCCACTCGGCGACGCGTTCGCTGCTGGAGCGCGACGACTGCATCATCGTCGCCTCGGTCTCCTGCATCTATGGTATCGGCTCGGTCGAGACCTACACGGCCATGACCTTCCAGATGAATGTCGGCGACCGACTGGACCAGCGCCAGCTCCTGGCCGACCTCGTGGCGCAGCAATACAAGCGCCGCGACATGGATTTCATCCGCGGCTCCTTCCGTGTCCGCGGCGATACGATCGAAATCTTCCCGGCCCACTTGGAGGATGCCGCCTGGCGCATCTCCATGTTCGGCGACGAGATCGACGCCATCACCGAATTCGATCCGCTGACCGGCCAGAAGACCGGCGACCTGAAGTCGGTGAAGATCTACGCCAATTCGCACTATGTCACGCCGCGCCCGACGCTGAACGGCGCCATCAAGTCGATCAAGGAGGAGTTGAGGCTCCGCCTCGCCGAGCTGGAAAAGGCCGGCCGCCTGCTGGAAGCGCAGCGCCTGGAGCAGCGCACGCGCTACGACGTCGAGATGCTGGAAGCCACCGGCTCCTGCCAGGGCATCGAGAACTATTCGCGCTACCTCACCGGCCGCAACCCCGGCGAGCCGCCGCCGACGCTGTTCGAATACATCCCCGACAACGCCATTATCTTCATCGACGAAAGCCACGTCACCGTGCCGCAGATCGGCGGCATGTATCGCGGCGACTTCCGGCGCAAGGCGACACTGGCCGAATACGGCTTCCGCCTGCCCTCCTGCATGGACAACCGGCCGCTGCGCTTCGAGGAATGGGACGCCATGCGCCCCGACACGATCGCCGTGTCTGCAACGCCGGGCGGCTGGGAAATGGAGCAATCCGGCGGTGTCTTCGCCGAGCAGGTCATCCGCCCGACCGGCCTGATCGACCCGCCGGTGGAGGTCCGCTCCGCCCGCACGCAGGTCGACGACGTGCTCGGCGAAATCCGCGAGACCGCCGCCAAGGGCTACCGCACCCTCTGCACCGTGCTGACCAAGCGCATGGCCGAGGACCTGACCGAATATCTGCATGAACAGGGCGTGCGCGTCCGCTACATGCACTCCGACATCGACACGCTGGAGCGCATTGAGATCATCCGCGATCTTCGCTTGGGTGCTTTCGACGTGCTCGTCGGCATCAACCTGCTGCGCGAAGGTCTCGACATCCCCGAATGCGGCTTCGTCGCGATCCTCGATGCCGACAAGGAAGGCTTCCTGCGCTCGGAAACCTCGCTGATCCAGACGATCGGCCGCGCGGCGCGCAACGTCGACGGCAAGGTCATCCTCTATGCCGACAATGTCACCGGCTCGATGCACCGCGCAATGGAGGAAACCAGCCGCCGCCGCGAAAAGCAGATGGTCTATAACGAGGAAAACGGCATCACGCCGGAATCCGTGAAGGCGAAAATCTCCGATATTCTCGACAGCGTCTACGAGAAGGACCACGTCCGCGCTGACATCGGCGGCGTCTCCGGCAAGGGCTTTGCCGATGGCGGCCACCTCGTCGGCAACAACCTGCAGACCCACCTCAACGCGCTGGAAAAAGCCATGCGCGACGCCGCCGCCGACCTCGACTTCGAAAAGGCCGCGCGACTGCGCGACGAAATCAAACGCCTCAAGGCCGCCGAACTCGCCGTCATGGACGACCCGATGGCGCGCGAAGAGGCGAAGAGCATCGAAGGCGGCAAAAGCGGCCGCCCCAATCCTTCGAGGCTCCGGTCTTCAACCTCCGCACCTCAGGATGAGGACGGAGCGAGCGCCGCATCCGGAGGCAGCCCTCATGGTGAGGCGGGAGTGCAACGACCCTCGAACCATCCTGGCGAAACCGGCGCGAGGGCCTCAACAGGTAGCCCTCATGGTGAGGAGGCCCGCAGGGCCGTCTCGAACCACGAGGGCGGGTCACAGCGCTCCTACTTCGCCAAGCCCAACCTCGACGAAATGGGGCCCGGCAGCGACGCCGGCACGCCCCTCTTCCGCAAAAATACGCTCGACGAGATGACCGTCGGCAGGACGGAGAAGCCTGTACTCKGCAAGATGCCGGACAAGCCGATCATTCGGGCAAAGCCGGGCGTCGGGTCCTATGAGGATGCGGTGGATGAGAAGCAGCGGAAGGGTCGCACCAAAGGGAAGACCGGGCGGCCTGGGAAGTAGGCGGCTTCAGTTTTCCAGTCGCAACTTGCCCGCAGCACGGAAATCCTGGGCGCATTGCTGGCGTTAATGCTCGTTAGCTGGCTGTTGATGGAAGCCCGCAATCCTCAAACTCTTACAGAAACGGAACTCGCCCCATGACCATGGACGTCACGATCTATCACAACCCGGCGTGCGGCACGTCGCGCAATACGCTGGCGATGATCCGGAATGCGGGCATCGAACCGACTGTCATCGACTATCTGAAAAATCCGCCGACCCGCGAACAGCTCGTCAAGATGATTGCGGATGCGGGTTTGAGTGTCCGCGAGGCAATTCGCGAGAAGGGCACGCCCTACGCCGAACTCGGCCTCGACGATCCGGGCCTGACCGACGATCAGTTGCTCGATGCCATGTTGAAGGACTCGATCCTGATCAACCGCCCATTTGTCATCACGCCGATCGGTACCCGTCTTTCCCGGCCTTCCGAGATCGTTCTGGATATCCTGCCCGACACCCACAAAGGCGCCTTCACCAAGGAGGACGGCGAGCAGGTTCTCGATGCCCAGGGCAAACGCCTTATCTGAACGTGTGCCGCTTCCTGTCGCGCTGCCCGTCGACGCCGATACGCCCTCTTCCGCAAGAACACGCTGGACGAAATGACCGTCGACAGGGCGGAGAAGCCGGTGCTCGGCAAGGTGCCGGACAAGCCGATTATCCCAGCGAAGCCGTGTGTCGGGTCCTATGAGGATGCGGTGGCTGAGAAGTAAAGGACGGGGTGGACGAAGGGGAGACGGGGCGGCCTGGAAGGTGATTATCGTCCGAACTCAACGAGCTATCCCTTCCAGAACCTCTCTAAAATTTGGTTCACGCCAGCCTCGTCTTATGATCTCCTGAACAGACGCTAAAAGGATACGAAAACCAAAATCAGCAGTATCTATGAATCGAGAAGTCATTTCATCAACCGACTTGTCTAGCATTTCATTTTGCAGGGGATGAATTACCTCAAGGCCGCCATGCACAAAAGCACTTCGTATGTCATACAACTCACGCATCTTTTTCTTTAAAATTTTGAACTCCGCCTCACTGAGGTCTAACAAGAGCTGAATTCTCGAAACAAGTGTTCTAAAATTTTCGCCGATCTTGGTATCAAAAAGCGTCTCCAGTCCGTAGAATATCCAAATCACGTTTGTTGGTGAGATGCCTGCTTTACACAAATGAAGCATTGCAAAAACAACTCTTTCCATTCTGTTTTTTGGCAGCAACTTCATTTCCGATCTGATGGAATAAAACCACACGATCACTTCACTTAAATTCAGAAAACCTACCTTTGGCCAGCTATCGCTTCTGGCATCCAATATCGAACTCTCGAAGAGAACATTTGACAAATTTATTTGCTCAGCAAATCGGTCTTCCGGCTGGATAATTTTTGTGCCGTAGAAGTTGCAAGCTCCGGGCGCGGCCAAGTTCACAATAAGAAAGAAATCGTGCAGAAAATACTCGGAAATAGCCACCAACGATGGTGTTTTGGAGAGACGGTCACCATTAAGCTGAAATAAAAATGTGACCTCTACGGAAGCCAATGAAAATTGATGAGCAATCTCAGAAGCTTCTGGCGTACCTTTTACTTTCTCCAATCGTTGCATTACATCAAAATCGTTTTGAAGTCGTGCAATAACTGGACCCCAGTCAACGCTGAGATTGACGGTACAATCACCACAATTGAATTCCCTCTGATCAAGCATTGATCTTGCAGATTGCCAGCAAGCAATGCGGGAGGCGTCTGTTCGCTCCCAATCATCATCAGCAAAGTTCGTAGTCAAATGATGACCAAGATCGATTCTTACTCGGTGGAAAGAAGGCCTAAAGTTAGCTATCTCTGCGGCAGTGGTCATCCGGCATCCTACCAATATTACTCATCGAACGTTTCGCGTGATTATTACGTCCGCGCTTACAAATTCACCATCTCAGCGTCTAAAATTCCTCCCCGTACCCTGGCCGTTCAACGCTCGGCGATTGCTCAGGCCGACTTGTTCTCCTTTTGACCACGCGGACGCACGTTCCATTCTCTGCTATAGTCTCAAACCACCAAAACACCTCCAAAGCCACGGCCAAACCTGATCGGTAGCTGAAGCGCAGGTGCCATATGACTGACGTTCAGGAACGGCTCCTTGAAAGCAAGATCGCTGAGATCGAGCAGGCCCGGCCCTGGAGTCCGCGGGTCATCTCCAAATTCGAAACGCTGATCCGCAGCGGCGACGACTTGTCTCTTTTCCGCGTCAATCCCCTCGCCTTCGCTCGCGACCGCGCCATCGCGGTGGCGGAAAGCATTGATCTGTTTCTCCATGCGACCCGAAGCGGATTGTTCGAAATGAGCTGGGATGTGGTGTGTCCCCAATCCGGCATGGTGCTCGACAGTTTCGGTGCCTTGCGGACGTTGAAGACCCACTATGTCTGCGGCCTCTGCGATGTCAGCGGCGAAACCAACCTCGACGATTTCATCGAGGTTACCTTCACGGTGTCGCCGCACCTCCGCCGGCTGACGTTTCATGATCCCGCCTCGCTGTCGGTCGAGGATTTTCATTGGAAGGCGCGATTCCTGAGCGACGCGCGGATGCCCGGCCAACAGGTCCGCTTTCTCGACGTCCTGCAGGGTCTGGTTCGCGGCCTCTCCTTCCTGCCGCCGGGCTCGATCACAACGTTAAGGGCGGAGCTCGGTCCCGGCGCCCTGGCGGGCATCAATGTCCAGACGCAGGCGAGTTTCGCGCTGCCGGTCGCAGGCGAGCCCGTGACAGTGCCGACGCACCTGCGGATCGGATATGACGGGCAGCGCTTTTCCGCTTCGCTGCCGGCGGTGCCGCCGGGTCCTGTCATCATCGACGTGCAGAATTCCGGCGCCTCACGCGGCTCGCTGCTGCTGATCAATTGGCCACCTGAAATCCTGGCGCAGACGGTCAAGCCGGCTCTCGACTTCGATCCCTACATGTCGGGCGGCATGCTGCTGGCCCGACAGACGTTTCGGCGCCTATTCCGATCGGAAAATGTCGATGAGAAGGAAGGTCTGGGTATCCGTCAGGTGACCCTGCTGTTCACGGATCTCAAGGGATCGACCGCCATGTATGAGCGGCTCGGCGATCTCAATGCCTATGCGCTGGTTCGCGAGCATTTCGCATTGCTCGGCGCGACGGTGCAGGAGCATTCGGGCGCGATCGTCAAGACGATCGGCGACGCCGTGATGGCTGCTTTCTCCCGCCCGGCGGATGCCGTCTCGGCCGCGCTGCACATTCTGGGGGTCATCGAGCGCTACAATGCTCAGCATGGCGACCCTAGCCTCATCCTGAAGATCGGAGCCCATTGCGGCCCCTCGATCGCCGTGAGTTTGAACGAAAACCTCGATTATTTCGGCCAGACGGTCAATGTTGCCGCACGCGTCCAGTCGCTGGCGGGCGCGGGAGAGATTTGCATTTCCGAAGCACTGTTTTCGGCGCCGGGCGTCAGCCAACTTCTCGCCGGCCAAAGATTGGTTGCCTTCGAGGCTCCTCTCCGGGGCGTCGAGGGAACTGCCTGCGTGTATCGGGTGATGCCCAATTAGACATCGCAGAGGCCATCACGTTCGCCTGCCCCACTCCCCCTCAGATGCGCAGACTCTCATCCAACCAGACCCGGAAACCGCCGCGAAAGGCATTGTCGTTGCTGCCGCGTCGGCATTTCGGGGGCAGTTCCTTGAGCTTTTCGACATTGCCGCCGCCGATGACGATGTAGTTTGGCAGCAGGGCCTTGTCCAAGCGCTCGACGACGTCGAAGACTGATTTTCGCCATTTGCCCTTGCCCCGACGCTCTAGGCCGCGTTCGCCGACATAGTCCTCGAAGGTCGCCTTGCGGTAGGGCATATGCGCCAGTTCCAGGGGCATGCAGACGCTCTCGGCAATCATGGCCGAGCCAAGGCCGGTACCAAGGCCGAGGAAGAGCATGCGGCCCGCCTCGTAGCTGCCGATCGCCTGCATCAGCGCGTCGTTGACCATCCGCACGGGCTTGCCGAGGGCTGTTTCGAAATCGAAATCCTTCCATCCCGGCCCGAGGTTGAACGGATCGGCGGCGGCGCGGTGGGCGATCACGGGTCCGGGGTATCCCATGGTGACGAGGTCATAGTGCCAGTCGGCCGTGAGGTCGCGCAGCGCCTCCACCATCTTGGCCGCCGTCAGTTTGGCCCCCGATTCGACCGCGCGTCGCTCGCTGCCGCTGCTGAGTTCCACCTTCACATGCGACCCGCCGATATCGACGGCAAGCACAATGCGGCTCGCCGGCGCGGCATGCGCCTTCGGCTTGCTATGGCTGCGTGTCTGCTCCGCTGCGGGTGCTTCCGTCATGTCATCCATGTCTAGCGCTCCTCTCCGGGCCATGCCCTCGATCGTTCTCCCGCCCCTATCGGGCGCAAGTTCGGCGCCGGCTGTCAAGCCCAGGCGTATTGCGGATCGCTCAATTTCAATCCAGGATGGCCCGCCGAAGAGGAGCGCATACGACGGAGGATCGACACTTGGCCTTTCCGACACTGCCACCCGGTTCCATAGTCCCGCCCGGTGCCCCGGGCATCGAGCCCCGCTGGACCTCGAGCGATAAGAGTGCGGTCGGCACTGCCGTCAGCACGGCGAGCAGCGTCTGGTTCACGGCGAGCCACGGCATCCTCAACGAGATCTACGCGCCGCGGCTCGATATGGCCTGCGTCCGTGATTTCGGTTTCATCGTGACGGCTGACGGCTATTTTTCCGAGGAGAAGCGCGACGCCGATCATCGCGTGCAGGCAATCGAGGACGGCGTCCCGGCGTTTCGCCTCGTCAACACTGCTCGCGACGGTCGTTATCGCATCACCAAGACCATATTTTCGGACCCAGAGCGTGAAGTGGTGCTGCAGAATGTCCACTTTCAGGCGCTCATCGGCCAGCTCTCCGACTATCGGCTGCATGCCCTCGTGGCGCCGCATCTGGTCAATGGCGGCTCGGATAACACCGGCTGGTACGCCGATTTCAAAGGCAGGCCGATGCTCTTTGCCGAGGGTTCCGGCCGGGTGCTCGCGGTCGCCGCCTCGGTGCCCTGGCTGGCGCGTTCGGTCGGCTATGTCGGCTTCTCCGATGGCTGGCAGATGCTGTCGCGCGGCGAGAGCCTGAAGGAGGAGTACCGCTGCGCCACCAGCGGCAACATCGCGCTGTCGGGGACGCTCGATATCCAGGCAAACGAGGGGCGCGCGCTGATCGCCATCGGCTTCGGTACGCAGCCGGAGGAAGCCGCCTTTCGTGCCGTCCTCAGCCTGGACCAGGGCGTCAAGCCGGCGCTGAAGCATTATCGCAGCGGCTGGCGAGAATGGCAGGCAAGCCTGCTTGCCCTCGATGAGCCCCATGATCCCAACCAGCTAAACCGATACCGCGTCAGTACCGGCGTGCTCGCCACCCACCGCGACGATGCCTCCGGTGCCATCATCGCCAGCCTCTCCATCCCGTGGGGGTTCAACAAGAGCGACGATGATCTCGGCGGCTATCACCTGGTCTGGACACGCGATCTCGTGGAAACCGCCGGCGCGCTGCTTGCCGCCGGCGCCAAGGCCGATGCACGCTCCGTGCTCGACTATCTCGCGGCGATTCAGGAGGCGGACGGCCATTGGGTGCAGAACGCCTGGCTCGACGGCCGGCCCTACTGGTACGGCATCCAGATGGACGAGACGGCCTTTCCCATCCTGCTCTACGACATGCTGCTGCGCGCCGGCGCGATCGACGCCTCGGAGAGCGGCCGGTACCTACCGATGATCGAGGCCGCCGCGGCCTATATCGTCAAAAACGGTCCCGCCACCCAGCAAGATCGCTGGGAAGAGGACGCCGGCTACTCGCCCTTCACGCTCGCCGTCGAGATCGCCGGGCTTCTCGCGGCCGCCGATGCGGTGGAAGCGGCCGGCCGGCTGGCGGCAGCGCAATATCTGCGCGAGGTGGCCGACGGCTGGAACGAGCGCATCGAGGAATGGACCTACGCCACCGATACGGACCTGTCGCGCAGCCTCGGCATCGAGGGCTATTATGTGCGCATCGCATCGGCCACGGACGGCAGCTCGTCACTGAGGCGTGACTTCATCCCGATCCGCAATCGCGACGACGGGAATGAAGTCGTGGAGGCGGACTTGCTTCTCAGCCCGGACGCGCTGGCACTGGTGCGCTTCGGCCTCCGGGCCGCCGACGATCCACGCATCGTCGGCACCGTCGCGGCGATCGATTCGGAATTGCGGCGCGAGCTTCCCGCCGGCCCCTACTGGTACCGCTACAATGACGACGGCTATGGCGAGCGCACCGGCGGCGCGCCCTTCGCCGGCAGCGGTATCGGGAGACTCTGGCCGCTGCTGACCGGCGAGCGCGCCCATTATGAACTCTCCGCCGGGCGACCGGATGAGGCGCGACGCCTGCTGGCAGCCCTGGAGGCCTCGGCAAGCGAGGGCGGGCTCCTGCCCGAACAGATCTGGGACAGCGCAGACGTGCCGGAACGTGAACTGTTCCTCGGTCGCCCCTCCGGCAGCGCCATGCCGCTCGTCTGGGCCCATGCGGAACACATCAAGCTGCTGCGCTCGATCCGCGACGGTGTGATCTTCGACATGCCACCGCAAACCTTTGCCCGCTACGTCGCCACAAAGCCGGCCCCCGCGCCCTTCGCCTGGCGCCCGACCAACAAGCGCGCTCAAATGCCGGCAGGCCGCGCCCTGCGCATCGAACTGCCCGGGTCCGCCCTGGTGCACTGGTCCACCGACGGCTGGGCAAACTTCACCGACACCCCGTCTCGCGACGCCGGCTTTGGCACCTACGTCTGTGACCTGCCGACGAAGACGCTCGGCCCCAGCACTGTCGTTTTTACGATCTTCTGGACGGATACGCAGCGGTGGGAAGGCACGGATTTCAAGATCGAAGTAGTTTGAGACCGGCCCMGCGTGCGCAAAGCTGCGGCGCAATTCGCGAACATGCCGCCACAAGGGATTGTCGCCGACAGGCGCGAGCCCGTTGATCGTTTGACAACACCGCTTATTCCGGCCAATGGAAGCCATCCCAATTTCCCGACCGGTGTCCTCATGTTGCCTTTGCACTCCCTTGGCGAGCGCGTTGTCGTTGTCGGCCCTTCTAATGCTGGGAAGTCAACATTGGCCGTCGCCCTCGCTAAAAAGCTTGGTTTTCCGGCCGTGCATCTCGATCAACTTCATCATCTGCCCCATACGGATTGGCAGCCGCGCCCGGAAGCAGAGTTTGCCGCGCTGCACGATGCGGCAATTCTTGGCGAGCAGTGGGTTATGGAAGGCAACTATTCGCGCCTGATGCCGCAGCGTCTGGCCCGCGCTACCGGCGCCATTCTCATAACGTCAAATCACTGGCTACGCTTTTCCCGCTATCTCAAGCGCACGCTGATCAACCGCTCGGACCGTGCGGGACATCTCGAAGGTGCCCAGGACAGCATCAAATGGGAAATGATTCACTGGATCCTTGTGAAAACCCGCAACAGCGGCGTCAAATACGCAAAAATTCTCCAAGAATCCGGCCTGCCGGTTGTCGAATGCCACTCAGCGGAGGCGCTCAACAACCTCTATCGGGTTTGGGATTTGCCAGCGCGGCGATAGCTCTGTCGTTATTTAAGTGACTCGTCGCAAATAAATTGTCCTCGAAGCGACGCCATTAATCGGTATCCGGGTAATTTTCGCCTCATCGTAGTATCAAAGTGAAACAATGACGCCCCTCGCCGGCACATGCATCACCTCTCCAACCCCTTGAAATCTCCCCCCTATCCGGGCTCATTCCCGCTTTGCCCCAATATTGCCCCTTGCCTTTTGTCGTAAATCCTGTCACCCATATGCGCGCTCGGGCATTTGCATGCCGGTGACTGGACTGATTTGGCAATGCCGACTACGCGAGGCAGCCTACAGAGGTTTATCCTCTGCGTAGACGTTCTTTCCCCGTACGTGAACTTCTCGACTGGCTTTCGCATGGCGCGGAGGCAAAGCCGTCCGGGAAGGTTTCCCGGACAGAATATTCAGACTGAAGGGAAAAGGACTATCCCAATGGCCACCAAGGGCATCGTAAAATTCTTCAACCAGGACAAGGGTTTTGGTTTCATCACCCCGGACGGCGGCGCTAAGGACGTATTCGTCCATATTTCCGCTCTCCAGGCTTCCGGCATCCAGTCGCTCCGCGAAGGCCAGCAGGTCACCTTCGACACCGAGCCGGATCGCATGGGCAAGGGCCCGAAGGCTGTCAACATCAAGGCTTCCTAAGTCTTAGTTGATTACCTGGATAAGGTTTCGAACGGCGCGGTGAAAACCGCGCCGTTTTTGCGTTTCCCCCTTCTCCCCGCCGGGGAGAAGGTGCCCGAAGGGCGGATGAGGGGGCCGCAGCGCGCAAGCGAGGCGGGCCTTGAGCTGTAAGCGAGCGCGGCGAATGCGGAGCCCTATCTCGCCCGCCGGGGGCGAGATAGGGCTCCGTGCCTAAGCGCTCACCCGCTCGCCCTCACCGGCGAAATCCACCGCGGCAAATGCGGCAGCGATCACCTCCGGCCCAGCCCCGGGCTTATTGGCGTCCGTGGAGAGGATCTGACGGTAGCGGCGGGAGCCCGGCAGGCCGGTGAAGAGGCCGACCATGTGGCGGGCGACATGCTGCAGGCGTCCGCCTTGCTCGATGTGGCGCTCCGTATAAGCCATCATCCGGTCGCGCAGGTCATTCCAATCCGGCTCGACGGACGGTTCGCCGTAGAAACGATGATCGACATCGGCAAGGATGGCGGCGTTCTGATAGGCGGTGCGGCCGAGCATGACGCCGTCGACATGGGCAAGATGCGCTTCGGCTTGATCCAACGTCTGGATGCCGCCGTTGATGCCGATGAAAACATCGGGCCAACGCTGCTTCATCCGGTAGACGATCTCGTAATCCAGCGGCGGGATCTCGCGGTTTTCCTTCGGCGATAGGCCCTTCAGCCAGGCCTTGCGGGCATGGATCCAGACGGCATCAGCGCCGGCATCGAGCACGCGAGTAATGAGTTCCGGCAGCGCCTGTTCCGGCTCCTGCTCATCGACGCCAATTCGGCATTTTACCGTCACCGGAGCCTTGGAAACCCTTTTCATCGACGCAATGCAATCCGCCACCGTCTCCGGCGTCAGCATCAGGCAGGCGCCGAAGGTGCCCGACTGCACGCGGTCCGAAGGACAGCCGACATTGAGGTTGATCTCGTCATAATCATAAGCCTCGGCAATCCGCACCGCCTCCGCAAGCTTGGCGGGATTGGAGCCGCCGACTTGCAGCGCCACGGGATGCTCGCTGGCGTCACGACCTAGCAACCGGTCGCGCGGCCCATGGATGATCGCATCCGCCACCACCATCTCGGTATAGAGCAGCGCATGCCGGCTGATCTGCCGATGCAGATACCTGCAATGCCTATCCGTCCAGTCGATCATCGGGGCCACGGCAAAAACGGGCTTCCGCCTATAGAGGCTACCTGCCTGCATTCCGGGCTTTTCTGCCGATTCAGTCATGTCTTGCTTACTCGCATAATTTTCTTCGCCCGTTCCAAGCGTCTATTGCTGCGTCGAAGCGATCCTAAAAGGCGCGCGGCAACAAGTTGGGCACGATTTCGAGGGGCGATATACAGCACAGATAGGAATAAAGCGAGACGGCGTCAAAGTTGGCGCTCTGCCGCAAAAAAAGCGTCGCGCTGACATGACCAGCAATGCGACCCTGAGCCTCAGGGCTTTGCCGCCGCCACAGGTTCGGCCTTCGGCTTCAGTAGAGTGACGAGCAACAGACCGACGACGATGATCGCAGCACCCTCAAGGTGATAGGATTGCAACTGCTCGCCGAGAAGCAGATAGGCGAGCACGGCGGTAAAGATTGTCTGGAGGTAGAGCATCAGACCAGCCCGGGCCGCCCCCAACGCCTCGACGCTGCGATTGAAGAGGTAATAGGTCATGGCGCCGCCGGGGATCGCCACATAGGCGAGTGCGATCAGCCCGTTGACATTGAGCGTCGAGCGCTCGTCGGAGCCAAGTTCCCAGAGGTAGAAAGGCAGTGCCGTGAGCACCGCGGCGCCCAAAAGCAGCACGAGCAGCGGAAGGCGCTCTATATCGAATTTCGCACGGCGAAGCAGGACGGTGTAGAGACTGAAGCAGAAGGAGCCGGCGACGATCCAAAGCTCCCCGGGGTTGATATCGAGACGCATCAATGCCGCCGGGCTGCCCTTGATGACGATGACCACGATGCCGAGGAAGGCGAGGATCGATCCCGTCACCTGCCAGGTTCCCATCGGCTCGCCGAGAAGGAGGCGGGCTAGAACCATGGTAAGAATGGGGATCAGAGCCATGATGATGCCGGCCGTCGTGGCATCCGCATGTTCCAGGCCGGTGAAGAGCAGGCCCTGGCAGATCGCGAGCCCGATGCCGCCAATGCACAGCAACTCCAGCGGACGAGCCTTGGCGAGCGCAAACATGGCGCCAAAATGCCGGCGCACGATCGGCAACAGGATGGCGCAGGCAATCAGCACCCGCCAGAAGCAGAGCGCCCAAGGCGGCATTTCGTGAGAGACCCATTTCGCGGCGATATAGACGCCGGACGACAGCAGCCAACAAAGGACCGCTACAGAATAGGCGACCGCAAGCGAATTGCCCACCGCCTGTTCCGTCCTGACGTGATCTGTGTGGACCCCCAAGACATTTATCGCCATCGCTCAGTTATGCCACAGTTCCTTCCGTCTGCACAGATGAGCGGCTTTGCCGGGGGTTACCGCGGATCCGCAGTCGCGTCGGTGAACACGAAGAACCCTTCTACCAACGCTTTACACCGAAACCTTTCCGTTGGTTGGTTTTCCCCTCTACTCCATTAGTGTTAGGTTGCCGTGGAGTCGGAGGGCATGGATCTTCTGGCAGCAGACGAACTATGTGAAGAGATTGTCATGACCGAACAGTTTGCCACCGTCATCCCCCTGCCCGCGCCAGTGCTGTTGCCGATCAATGGCGAAACCGCATCTTTCCCCGTGCGCCGCGTCTATTGCGTCGGCCGCAACTATGCCGACCATGCGATCGAGATGGGCCACGACCCAAGCCGCGAGCCTCCCTTCTTCTTCCAGAAAAACCCGAACAATCTGCTGCCGAATAGCGATTTCCCCTATCCGCCGCTGTCTTCGGATGTGCATCACGAGGTGGAACTGGTGGTTGCGCTGAAAAGTGGCGGCTCCGATATCCCGGCTGAAAGGGCGCTGGACTGCATCTACGGCTATGCCGTCGGCATCGATTTCACCCGCCGCGACCTACAGGGCGAAGCCAAGAAGCTCGGCCGCCCCTGGGAGGTCAGCAAGGCCTTCGAAAGCTCCGCCCCCGTTTCCGCTATCGCCCCGGCAACACAGGTCGGTCATCCCGATAAGGGCGGCATCTGGCTGATGCGCAACGGCGAGTCGGTGCAGAGGGGCGACCTGTCGCAGATGATCTGGAAAGTACCGGAAATCATCACCGAACTCTCGAAGCTGTTCACGCTGGCGCCCGGCGATGTCATCATGACCGGCACGCCGGCCGGCGTCGGACCGGTGGCCCGCGGCGACAGGATAAGCTGCGCCGTCGATGGCGTTGCGACACTGATGCTGAACGTCGTTTGATCGAGGAGAAATAAGATGCCGCTCTATGCCCTTTCCGGCCTGGTGCCGAAGACGCCCGATCCCGGCCGCTATTGGATCGCGCCCGACGCAAACGTGATCGGCAAAGTGGAGATCGGCGAGGATGTCGGCATCTGGTTCGGCGCAGTCCTGCGCGGCGACAACGAGCTCATTGTCATCGGCAAAGGCACCAACATCCAGGAAGGGACGATGGTGCACACCGATCCCAGCTTCCCGGCAACGATCGGCGAAGGCTGCACCATCGGTCATCATGCCATCATCCACGGCTGCACCATCGGCGACAATTCGCTGATCGGCATGGGCGCAACCATATTGAACGGCGCGAAGATCGGCAGGAATTGCCTTGTGGGTGCCAATGCACTGGTAACGGAAGGCAAGGAATTTCCGGATGGCTCCTTGATCGTCGGCGCCCCCGCCAAGGCGATCCGCACGTTGGACGAGGCTGCCATCGAAGGCCTGCGCCGTTCGGCCCGCAATTATGTTGCCAATTGGCAGCGTTTTGCCCGCGACCTCAAGAGGCTGGACTAGGCCGCATCTTCCAAAATGCGCGGAGCTTGGATTAAGAGCCGCGCTGACATTTAAGCAGCGCAACTCGCGCAGTGACCGCGAATCTCGATGGTCGATTTTTCGGCCTTGAACTTCTGCGATTTCAGCCAATCCATCAGCCGGTGATCCACTTCATGATCGTGGAATTCGATCACCTGGCCGCAACTTTCGCAGATGGCGAAGGCGACGAGGCCGTGGCTGTGGCAGTTCTCATCCGGATGGGCGCAAGCGACGAAGGAATTGATGCTCTCTAGGCGATGGACGACGCCATATTCCAGCAGCTTGTCCAGCGCCCGGTAGACCTGCAGCGGCGCACGGAAACCATGGTCGCGCAGCTTGTCGAGGATGGTATAGGCGCTGAGCGGCGCTTCCGCCTTGGTCAGGACATCGAAAACGAGCGACTGGTTCTTGGTGAGTGTCGGAGTGGTCATGATCCCTGTCCTCCCTGTTGCGCCGCCGGCGCGCCAGCCCTGCGGGCAAGGGGCAGCAGACTGATGATAAACAGAACGAGCGCCGCCACGACGATCGACGGGCCTGACGGCGTGTCGTAACGCAGCGAGCCGAACAACCCGCCGACGACAGCGACGGCGCCGATCAGCGAAGCAAAGACAGCCATCATCTCGGGCGTCGCGGCAAAGCGGCGGGCCGTGGCGGCGGGGATGATCAGCAGCGCCGTGATCAGCAGGATACCGACGATCTTCATGGCGATGGCGATAACGACGGCCATCAGCAGCATGAAAAACAGCTTCGCCCGTTCCGGCTGCAGGCCCTCAGCCTCGGCCAGCTCCGGATTGACGGTGGAGGCGAGCAGCGGCCTCCAAAGCCAGGTGATCGCCGCCAATACCAGAATGCCGCCGCCCCAGATCAAAGCGATATCCGAACGATTGACGGCCAGAATGTCGCCAAACAGGAAAGCGATGAGATCGATCCTTACCCAGCTCATGAAAGCGACGATGACGAGGCCGATCGCCAGCGTCGCATGCGACAGAATGCCGAGCAACGCATCCGCCGACAGCGCCTGCCGGCGCTGAAGGAACAGGAGCAAGATCGACACCGCCGCCGCGACCGCGAAGACGGAAAGCGTTAGATTGAGCTGGAAGAGCAGCGACAGCGCTACGCCGAGCAGCGCCGAATGCGAGATCGTGTCGCCGAAATAGGCCATGCGCCGCCAGATGATGAAGCAGCCGAGCGGCCCGGTGGTCAGCGCCAGCCCGACGCCCGCGACGACGGCGCGCAGGAAGAAATCGTCAAACATGGCGTTCTCCTGCCGCCTGATGATCATGATCGTGGTCGTGGCGCTCGTGCCCGTGATCGTGATGTCCGTGGTCGTGATGACCGTCATCGGCGTGGCAATCATCGGTGATCGAGCCGTCGGCATGCTGCACGCGGCCATCAGGCAGATGCGTATGGTCGTGATGATGGCTGTAGATCGCCAGCGATTGCGCCGCCCGCGTGCCGAACAGTCTCACATATTCCGGGCTCTGTGTGACTGCCTGCGGTGTGCCGCGGCAGCAGACATGACCATTGAGGCAAACGACCGTATCCGTCGCAGCCATGACGACGTGCAGATCATGCGAGATCAGCAGAATGCCACAGCCTTCGGAATTGCGGATCGATTTGATGAGATCGTAAAGTGCTATCTCGCCGCTGAAATCGACGCCTTGTACCGGCTCATCCAGCACCAGCAGGTCCGGCTTGCGGGCAATGGCGCGCGCCAGCAAAGCCCGCTGGAACTCGCCACCGGAAAGATGCTGCACCTCGGCCTTGGCAAGATGGGCGATGCCCACCGCCTCCAAAGCCGCCTTCAACTCCGCTTCAGGCAAAGGCCCGGTCAACGTCATCAAACGGTGCACGCTCAGCGGCAGGGTCCAGTCAATGGCGAGTTTCTGCGGGACATAACCAACCTTGAGCCCGGCGATACGTTCGACGCTGCCTTCATCCGGTTTCAGCACGCCGATCGCGGTCTTGGCACTGGTGGATTTGCCGGAACCATTCGGGCCGATCAGGGTGACGATTTCGCCGCGGCTCACGGAAAAATCGACGCCACGCACCAGCCAGCGACCGTCGCGACGGACGCCGACGTCATGGAGCGACACGAGAGACCGGCTCTTATTGTCCACGGAAGAAAGCATGAAATTTCCACTTGCGCTGTTGCGTCCTGCTATCGCACACGTTATAGCATAACGCAATTGATGTAATAACATAACAGAACCCATTCAAGAGCAGTATCGCATGAGCCTGGCAAAGACCATCCTCCCCCTAGCCGCTTCCTTATTCTTCGCCTCCCCTGCATTCGCCAGCGATCCGCCGGAGGTAGTTGTATCGATCAAGCCGGTTCATTCTCTCGTTGCCGCGATCATGCAAGGCGTCGGCACGCCGGACCTGATCGTCGAAGGCGCGGCCTCGCCGCACACCTATGCGCTGAAGCCTTCKAACGCGCGGGCGCTCGAAGGCGCCAAAGTGGTTTTCTGGGTCGGTCCCGGCATGGAAGCTTTCCTGGAGAAGCCGCTTTCGGCCCTCGGCTCGAACGCCCTGGTGGTCGAACTCGATAAGGCGCCGGGCATCACCAAACTGAAATTCCGCCAGGGCGGCGCTTTCGAAGCGGATGACGACGGCGACGAACCGGCGGCAGACGCCGGAGATTCGCACGATCATGGAGCGTTCGACACCCATCTCTGGCTCGATCCGCACAATGCCAAGGCAATGACGGCTGAGATCACCACGACATTGGTCGCAGCCGATCCCGCCAATGCCCTGACCTATGAAGCGAACCAGAAGGCGCTGGACGACAAGTTGGATGCGCTCGACACGGAAATCGCTTCGACCATCGCACCGGTCAAGAACAAGCCCTTCATCGTCTTCCACGATGCCTATCAATATTTCGAGCGCCGTTATGGCGTGCATGTCGCGGGTTCGATCACGGTAAGCCCGGAAAGCATCCCCGGCGCGCAGCGGGTGGCGGAAATCCATAGCAAGGTCGCCGATCTCGGCGCAACTTGCGTCTTCGCCGAACCGCAATTCGAGCCGAAGCTGGTCAATGTCGTCATCGAGGGCACATCCGCCAAATCAGGCGTGCTCGATCCGGAAGCGGCAACGCTGCCGCAAGGACCGGATCTCTATTTCGACCTGATGCGCGGCATCGCCAAGTCCCTGAAGACCTGCCTCTCCTGAAGTGGGCCACGCGTCGACGAAGCCATGTCTCGCCCTCAAGGCTTTCGACGATAAAGGGGAAAAGACAACAGTATGATGCCCGCACATTGCGGGCGTGATCATACGGTTGTTGTTGGAACCAGAAACGACCGATCAGGCCACCAGCATGTTCGCTGAGACAGCACCGACCTCATGCACGACAACCAGCGCCCCGATCACTTCGCCCCTCGGCTTGGTGGCGCGCAGCGGCGTCATTCGGCAATGCAAGGTCTTGTTGACATCCGTCGGACGATAGGCCGGATAGTGGCAATTGACCGTCTCGCCGGCAAAACAGGCATCCAGCTTGCTCTTGAAGCAGCCTTCGAACAATTCAGAACCGATGAATTCGGAAAGATGCCGGCCGACCAGTTCGATCGGCTTCGACTTCAGGTATTCGGAATTGGCCGCATTGCTGTAGAGATAGCGATAGTCGCGCGTGATGACGGCGACACGATCCGGCAGGCTGTCGAGAATGACGTCGTTCAGAACATTGTCCTCGTCGAACCCGGCGCCCTCGCCTTCCTGCTCGTTCTTTCCCGTGGAAAATGCCATCAGCACTTCGGCCGCAGCCTCGCTGGCACCGCCGAAATAGCGATCGATCAGCGACGATAGCGACGCTGAGTTGCGCATCACCCGTGAGCGGTCATCCGATTCCTCGCGGATCAGATTGCTCATAAATTGCAATTGCATATACATTTCGAGAAGGCTGGTGGCTTTATAAGCCAGGATCGCTGTAACGAGCGGCTCCAACTCGCGATCGAGCGAACCGACAAGTTCATCATCACCCAGCTTGATTGCCCTTTGAATCTGGGTGCATTTCATGGAGAAGGCATGAAAGAGTGCCAGCAAAATTGCCCTCCTGCCCTTGCCCACAGTTCAGCCTCGGGCCTCATCCCGACACTACTATGAACGAGGATATGCAGCCTGGCGCCCGCTATCTCACCAAGCTTTCTTGCAAATGCAATAACATGACTTACCCTCACATTCAATCCTGGCGAACTGAAGTTCTCGGAAAAGGCGAATTTTTCGAAAGGCAGGGCTTACCGAAGGTCAAATTTTGAGCCTTTTCGGACTTTAGATGGCTCATTCTGCTACGAATTGTTTTATTTAAGTGATTTCTTAGAAAAGGGTCTTCTTGATATTCCAGCGGTCATGATACCAGAGCCATTGCTCGGGATATTCCCTCACCCAGCTCTCTACCTTGTCGTTCAGAAGCTGTGCCGTAGCCGGCAGATCGAGATTGCCGCGCTCATCGCGGGGCATCTCCAGCCTCGGTTCTATTTCCAGCCGATAGCGATTATCGGGCAACCGAATGCAACGAGCCGGATAGACCTCGCAATTGAACTGACGAACCAGTTTCGGCAGCAAGGGATTGGTCTTGACGTCGCGACCGAAGAACTTCGTCCTCAGTCCCTTGCGAAACTTCTGATCGACCAGCACGCCAACCCCGCCGCCGGCTTCCAATTGCCTAGCTAGGGTGAAAGACGATCCTGCATGCGAGGGTACGAGATTGCCCATGCGCTTGGCGCGAAAGTCGAAAACCTTATCTGCCACATAGGGATTGTTCGGCGGTCGAAAGAGCACAGTGACCTTCAGCCCGAAGGCTGCACCGGCGACCGGCAGCAATTCGAAATTCCCCGTATGTCCGGTAAAGACGATGAATGGCCGCGGATTTTCCCTGAGGTCGAGAAAGATCGGAATGCCGGATACCTCGATGCGGCCCGGCTCCTCGCTGAACGGATCAAAATCGAACAGCCKATCGAGAAAGACATACTCCGCCGCCAGCCGCCCCATATTGCCCCAGCTTGCCAGGGCGATCTCGGCGATCTCCGCCTCGCTCTTTTCAGGAAAAGCGTTGCGTAGATTGGTCAGCATCAGCTTGTGCCGGCGCATGCGCGGCCCGATTTTCCGGGTCAGCCAGTCGGCGAATCTGATGCCGCCATCGGCGGGAAATAGCTTCAGGAAATTCAGGAAACCGAAGATGATCTGCGCGATCAACCATTGGCGGAAATGCCGGACGGCAAGCACGATCCGGGTGATGACGAGCTTCACGCCGGTCAATCCATCTTGAGGATGATCTTGCCGAAGATCTGGCGCGATTCCATCCGCTCCAGCGCCCGGTCTATATCGCTGAAGCTTACTTCGGTGTCGATGACCGGATGCACCAGCCCGCGCGCCATCTTCTGCATGGCATTCGCCATATTCTCCATGCGGCAGCCGAAGGAGCCGAGCAGCTTTAGCTGCTGCTGGAACAGCATCATCAGGTTCATGTCGGTGGAAACACCCGAGGTCGAGCCGCAGGTGACCAGACGCCCACCACGCTTCATGCACAGCATCGAGCCGGCCCAGGTGTCCTTGCCGACATGTTCGAAGACGACGTCGACGCCCTTCTTCTTGGTCAGCTTGCGCACCACGCCTTCGAAGCGATCCGTGCGGTAATTGATGACATGGTCTGCACCAAGCGCCTTGGCCTTCTCGATCTTGTCGTCGGAACCGACGGTAGTGATGACCGTGCAGCCGATCTTTTTGGCAAGCTGGATTGCCGCCGTGCCGATACCGGAGCCGCCGGCATGGACGAGGATCGTTTCGCCCGGCTCCAGCTTAGCGTTGTCGAACAGCATATGCTCGACCGTGCCGAAGGTGACGGGTGCCAGTGCCGCGCCGATTGCGTCAACCCCGGGAGGCGCCGGAACCAGCAGGCGTGCCGGCAGATTGACCTTCTCCTGCGCGAAACCGTCGAGATGGAAACCATGCACGCCGCCGACATGTTCGCAGAGATTGTCACGGCCTTCGCTGCAGTGACGGCAGAGACCGCAGGTGCGCGCACCGTAGATCGAGACGAGCTGGCCTGGCAGCACGTTGGCGACACCCGGTCCGATCGCTTCGACGACACCGGCTGCTTCCGCGCCGATCACGAGCGGCATCTTGCGCTTGGCGAACGCCATACCGCGCCAACCCCAGACATCGATGTGATTGAGGGCGACCGCCTTGACGCGCAGGGTCACCTCACCCGCGCCCGGAGCGTCTGGCTCCGGCAGATCGGTGATCTCAAGTTTGCGGTCGTCGATCAATTGCAAAGCGCGCATGGCAAAATCCCCCGCCCCTCGGGCGCAGTAATGTCTTTTTGTTCGAAGGTCCGATTAAGCCGGTTCAAGCGCCATGACAAGGCTGGCGTTCTGTCCGCCGAACCCGAAGGAGTTCGAAAGAATGGCGCCTACCTGCTTTTCGCGCTTCTTGTTCGGCACGACGTCGAGAATGATCGACGGATCGGGATTGTTATAGTTGATGGTCGGCGGCAGCGTGCCGGTCAGCATGGTCTGCAGCGAGAACACTGCTTCGACCGCGCCGGCGGCGGTCAGCGTATGGCCGATCATCGACTTGTTCGACGATACCGGGATCATCGGCAGTCGATCGCCGAAAACGGCGGACATCGCCCCGTATTCCATCTTGTCGTTTTCCGGCGTCGACGTGCCGTGCGCGTTGATATAGCCGATATCGGTCTCGGCCATACCCGCATCGGCAAGAGCCGCGCGGATCGTCGCGATCGCCGGGCCGCCGTCCGGCGACGAGCGGGTGCGATGGAAGGAATCCGCCTTGTCGCCGGCGCCCTTCATGATGCCGAGGATCTTAGCGCCACGGGCAACTGCGGATTCTAGTGATTCTAACACCAGCGTTGCGGCACCTTCCGCGATCACGAAGCCGTCGCGGTCCTTGCTGAAGGGTTTGGATGCCTTGGTCGGCGGGTCGTTCTGTGTCGACAGCGCCGACAGCAGCGAAAAGCGGATCAACGCCTCGGCACTGAGCGATCCATCGGTMGCAACCGTCAGCGCCCGCGTGGTGCGGCCCTGGCGGATTGCCTCGATGCCGAGCTGGATCGCGGTGACACCAGATGCGCAGGCGGTCGACAGGGTTACCGGCAGGCCGCGCGTGCCGAAGCGGTCGGCAAGACGCTCTGAAATGGCGCCGAACAGGGCCGCCTCGTGGAAAACCGGATCGGGACGCTCATGCATCGCCGCGAGAAAACGCTCATAGGCATCGCCCGGATGATCTGCCGGCGGCGAACGGTCGGCCAACTCGAAGCGCGCGCTCCATTCCGGCTCGATCGGCGGTGCGGCGAGGAACAGCGGCCCGTTGAAATCACCGGAAATGCCGGCCTGCGCGAGCGCCTCGATCGTGGTCTCGCGAGCAAAGGCATAGGAGCGCTCGACGGCGTTCGGTGCAGGGATCTCGATGAAATCCACCGTACCGGCAATGCGTGTCGAAAGGCCGTCGGTCGGGAAGCGCGTGATGCCGTGGATACCGGACGTGCCCGAAGAAAGCGCGTTCCAATTATCCTGCAGCCCTTGGCCGAGCGACGTGATGATGCCCATGCCGGTGACGGCGACGATCGGGCGGCCGAGATGATCCTTATAGGCGGATGCGGTCATGATCCTAACTCCTCACGCTTCGGCGGAAATTACGGCGACGCCTTCGCCGCGCGCATGCCCGACGGTCGTCACGACTGCTTTGCGCGCGCCGGCATTCATCGGCTTTTCATGCGTTGCGTCGAACGGCGGCACCTTGGCCTTGTTGGCGACCGCTAGAGCGGCAAAAGCAAGCCCGAGCGGAAACTGGCTTTCAAGCCCGTGGCCGGAAACCCCGGCATAACCGCGAATGGCCGATGCCGGCAACTGCGTTTCCAGTACGGCCTTCTCGCGCGTCGCGAGATCCGGGATTGCCGTCGTTCCGCTGAAGATGACAGTGCTTTCGGCCTCAGCATCCTTGGCAGGCGCCAGCAGGCGCTCCAGCCGCGCCTCGAACTTGCCGCCATCGCGATTGCCGCGATCGCCTTCGATGGCGTCGATGGTTGCATAGATGCGCGCGCCGCGGCCTTCGGCATGGGCGCGCGATTCAAGCACGAGGAAAGCGCTGAGCGAACCCATGATCATGCCGCCGCCGTCTTCCGGCTTGCGGGACCAAAGCGGATGCCAGTCGCCGATCGCATGCGCATTCACGGCTTCGATGAGCAACATCATGTCCTGGCGTTCGGCCGAAAACGCGCCGCCGACCAATGCATGGCTCGATTCGCCCGACTTGATACGATGGAATGCAGTTTCGACGGCCGAGATACCGGAAGCTTCCTCGCCCATGAAGGTGCGCGACGAACCCGTGACCTTGTGGACGATGGAGATATTGCCGGCGAGCAGATTTGAAAGCTGAGCCAGGAACAGCGTCGGACGGAGCTCGGTCGTCAGCTTCTCGTTCAGAAGTAATTCGCGATCGTTGCGCTTCAGGCCTTCGTCAACGATCAAGGTATCGACATTGATATCGCGCTCGCCGCCGCCCGCCGCAACGATCATGTCCATGCTGCCGCAAGCATCGAGATCGTCCTTGAAGCCTGCATCATCCAGTGCCAGACCGGCTGTGAAGACGCCGATGCGCTGCCAGTTTTCCATCTGGCGCTGATCGCCACGCTTCGGGATCTGCTGCGACCAGTCGATCTCCGGCAGCGGATGCACGGGATAGGGCTTGAATTTCTCGGTTTCGACGATGGTCGGCGGCGCCTTGTCCGATGTCAGCAGGGCGACATGCGCTTCCTTGCCGACACCCTGACAGGTAACGATGCCGATACCCGTGATCACCACATCATTCTGAGCCTTGCTCATTCATCAATCCTCTTAGAATGCGGCGCCATGCAAGCCGGAAACGTCAGCCATTGGCGGCGATGGCGTCGAGAAGCCCGACCTCACCTGCCCGCTTGCGCACGATATCGGCGAGCGGCACCTCATTAAACGGCATGGTGCGCAGCTTCAACTGCGCATCGCAGATCTTCTTGCCGGCGATCGTGATCCGCGCTTTTGTCACTGCAAAGCCCGAGCCGTCATGCTCCAATTCCGCCTCAATGTCGAGTTCGGCTTCCGGTTCGACGAAGGTGCGCATCTTGGCGCCGTCGACCGACATCAGGAATGGCATATAGGCGAATTTCGTTGCCGCAAGCACCAGCATGCCCGACGCCTGCGCCATGGTCTCGATCAGAAGGACACCGGGAACGAGCGGCATGCCCGGAAAGTGACCTTCGAAAACGGGGCTCTTCGCCGGGACGACCGAATGCGCCTTCAAAAGGCCCTTGGACAGATCGACCGAATCGACCCGGTCAATCATCTGGAAATATTCCAGCAGCATCAATGCCTCCGATCCGACCCGGTGAGCAATATGGCGCGGGCAGGATACGATAGTTAAGAATGAAACCGCCCGGCCGCCATATTCAGGGGCGGCTGGGCGTCAAAAAAAGCAAGAACGTTGCTCAGCCCTTGGCGGCGCGCAATTCGTCGATCTTGGCACAGAGATTCTTGAGGACAAAATATTCCTCGGTCGAAACCTTGCCTTCGTTGACTTCCTGCGTCCACTGTTCCAGCGGAATCTTGATGCCGAATTCCTTGTCGATGGCAAAAACGATGTCCAGGAAGTCGAGGCTGTCGATGCCGAGGTCGTCGATCGTGTGGCTCTCTGGGGTGATCGTTTCACGGTCGATTTCGCTTGTTTCAGCGATGATGTCGGCAACTTTGTCGAATGTAGCAGTCACGCCCATACCTCTTGAAATGATAATTCAACCCTCCTCATAGGGAAATCCATTCCAAAAGCCAATGGTTTCCACCTGAGACTCCAGTAATTTGACGGAGCACTGTTGCCTAAACAGCAAAAATACTTCCATTGCGCAATTGCAGGAATAGAGCGCGACATGCGAGCAAGATACGGCGGTATTGCGGCGGCGATCACTCGCTGATGATGATCCGGGTGTTTCTCAACCCTACCTGCGACGCCATCGAGAAGAAGGTGGCAGCATTTCGCGGTTCCAGACGTACGCAGCCGTGCGAAGCGGGCTGGCCAAGATGCCTCAGCTCATAGGTGCCATGCACCGCGTAGCCGCCATTGAAGAAGACCGCATAGGGCATCGGCGCATTGTCGTATTTCTTCGAGCGATGATCGCGCGACAGCCACTTCGCCGTATAGGAGCCGGTCGGAGTGACATAACCTCTGCGCGCCGTCGATACTCTCCAGCGATACTTGAAAACACCATCTTCGGAAACGGTCATGGTCTGCGACCGAAGATCAACATTGGCGAGAAGAGTTCCAGCCTGCGCTGTTGCGACATGAAACTGCAGGCATAAACATGCGGCAACGGCTGCCACTATCCGTTTCATCTTGCGCCCCTCCATCGTTTGCTTCTTTTTGAAACAATTCCGATGAAAGGAAGAACTATCAGCTCTCTGATTATACTAGATTAATACAGATAGTGAGCAATTCGTTAACGTGGATCGACCATTCACAACAGCAACAGGAAGGCCGCGAAGGCGACGAGCGTCAGCATCGTGCATGCCGAATAGAAGATCGAGATGCCGCTATCGACATCGTTGACGGTGGCGATATCACGGCCAGAACCGTTGATCATCGGCTCGCGCACGACCTCGCCGCCATAGACGCGCGGCCCGGCAAGCTGGATATCCAAAGCACCGGCCATCGCCGCCTCCGGCCGGCCGGAATTAGGTGAGCGGTGCAGTCCGCCATCACGAACCGCAACTCGGATCGTATTGCCGAGTGCCGAAAGCCCCTTCTTGGCGAGCGCACCGGCGGCGATCAGCAGGATCGACAGCCGCGCCGCCGGCCAGTTGGCGACGTCGTCGAGGCGCGCGGCGGCCCAGCCGAAATCGATATAGGTCTCGGATTTATGGCCGATCATCGAATCGGCGGTATTCAGCATCTTGTAGACAAACAGGCCCGGCAGGCCAAAAACGGCATACCAAAGCGCCGGCGCCACGACGCCATCGGAAAAATTCTCGGCTAGGCTCTCGATCGCAGCGCGGCAGACGCCGGGCTCGTCCAGAGTCTCAGGATCGCGGCCGACAATGCGCGATACGGCGCGGCGTCCGCCGTCCAACCCCTCGCTGCGCAACGCCTTCGATACCTCGCCGACGTGATCGGCCAGGCTCTTCTGCGCTAGGAAGATCGCCACCAGGCCCGCTTCGACCAGTATACCGAACCAACCGAAAAAGGCGAGCAGCCCATGCACGGCTGAGCCCGCAATGACCGCGCCGAAAAGCAGCGCGATGATCGACATCACGCCATTACGACGCCGCGCCATGCCCGGCAGATCCCTGACGTTGAAATGGCGGTCGAAAAAGGAAATCGCCTTGCCGAACAGCACGACGGGATGCGGCAGACGCTGCCACAGCCAATCTGGATCGCCCATGATGCGATCCAACAGCAATGCCAGAACGAGGATAAGCAAATGTTCGTCGATGATCATATCGAATAAGCCTCAAGTGCCCCGGCAAGCCTGCGATCTGCCGCCTCGTCTGGAGCAAGGCCAAAGCGCAGCCAATTCGGCGCATAGTCGAACTTGCGGACAAGAATATGATGGCGGCAAAGATGTGCATATATGTCGCTTGCGCGATCATCGGCAACAAGCGTGAACAGCCCCGTGCCGCCAGCCACCTGAAGCTTGGCTTGGCGAAGTACTGCATCCAGCGCCGACCTTCGATCGAGAATGCGGTTGCGAATGGTAGTCGTGTCACCGGCCATCAAGGAGGCGGCCAATGAAAGCGCCGGTCCGGAAACAGCCCACGGGCCGAGCCAATCCTCGAAACGCTCAAGAATCGGGGCCTGCGCGATGACAAAACCGAGGCGCAGCCCGGCTAAGCCGAAGAATTTGCCGAAGGAGCGGAAAATGATGAGGTTCGACATGGAGGAAGCGTAAGGCGCCAGGCTGCTTTCCGGCTCCATATCCCCGAATGCCTCGTCGACCAACAGCATGCCATCGCGCTGCTGCAGCTCATCATGCAGTTCCCGTAACAAATCGACAGATAGCGCTCGGCCATCCGGATTGTTAGGATTGACGGCGATGACCAACCGCTGTCCGGGAGTGAGATCACCGATGCCAGTAATCTTTGCAGCGGGCATACCGGCCAGTGCAAAGGCGCGGGCATATTCCCCATAGGTCGGCGACAGGATCGCCGCGCTGCCTGCCGCTCCGAGCCGCGGCAGTAGCTGGATCACCGATTGCGTGCCCGGGACGGGCAAAGGCAGGATATCGCCGCTGCGATAATAGGTCCTCGCGGCCTCCCTCGCCCGTTCCACCAGATGCTGATCCGGCAGCCGATGCCAGGCTGAAACGGAGATATCAGGCAATGCGATCGGATTGGGATTGATCCCGGTCGACAGATCGAGCCAGTCCTCCGGGCACCCGCCATAAAGACGAGCCGCCGCCGTGACGCCGCCGCCGTGTACGATCCTGTTCGTCATGCGGCGTCACCGGCAAGATCGATCAGGTGCATGTAGGAACCGGCGACATTGCCGCGCTGCAGGCCGGCCGTACCGAGATCGGTCCCAAGCGCGTCTTTAACCGTAAACAGCCGATCCGCCGCACCTTCGGAAACGATGGTCGAATAGTGAAATTCATGCGCGGTCATCGGCCGATCGAAGAATGAACCGTCAAGCGGCACGACGCGCCGGTAACCGAGATGCCGCTGGCGTTTCTCATAGCTGGTGACGACAGGCAGCAGCCCGAGCATTTCATGACGCATGCCGGTGGCATCCACCAATCCGTCGCCCAGCACCATGTAGCCGCCGCACTCGCCATAGATTCGCACGCCTCGCGCGGCGGCTGCCTTGATTGCCTCTTGGAAGCGGGACGCCGTCGCAAGCCTCCCCGCATGCAATTCCGGATAACCACCGGGCAGATAGATGGCGTCGGCATCATCAGCCGGAGCTTCATCGGCGAGCGGCGAGAAAAACGAAATCTCCGCTCCGCGGCGCCGCCAACCGAGCAACATATGCTCGTAGCAGAAGGCGAAGGCGATATCGCGCGCCACGGCAATGCGCTGTCCAAACGGCATCAGCCGAGCGATGTTGGCGACCGACGGCCGAACGATATTCAGATGTGCCGCGCGCAGCAGCAGCCCGAAATCGCATGCCTCGGACACAGTCTCCGCCGCATGTTCGATAAATTCCTCAAGCCCGGCATGTTCTCCTGCCTGTACCAGCCCAAGATGCCGCTCCGGTAGCGTCAGCCCCTTGTCGCCGCGAATGACGGCGGCCACGGGAACGCGCACGGCCTCCAAGGCTCGGCGCAGCATCGCCTCATGCCGGTMGCTGCCGACACGGTTGAGGACGACGCCGGCGATACGGACGTCGGCGCGGAAATTGGCAAAGCCGCTGACGAGCGCGGCAATCGACTGCGACATCCGCGAGGCGTCGACGACGAGCACGACGGAAAGCCCAAGGAAGGCGGCAAGATCGGCCGGCGTGCCCGAACCATCCGCCGCGCCGTCGAACAACCCCATCATGGCTTCGATGACCAGCATCCGCCCGCCGGCCCGATGAAGTGCCGAATTGGCCGAGATCAACTCGGGACGCATGGCCCAGGGATCGAAATTGAGGCAGGGCGAACCGCTGGCGGCGGCGAGGAAGGCGGGATCGATATAGTCAGGACCGGCCTTGCCCGGAGCCACCGCAATCCCTCTTTTCCGCAACGCGCGCAAAAGGCCGAGCGTGACCGTGGTCTTGCCCGAACCGGAGGACGGCGCGGCGATCAGCAAGCCGCTCATGCCGGCACCTTGTGACCCGCCCCCGCCCGCACGTCCGTTTCCGGCAGAAGCTTACGGCCGGATAGAGCGCCCAGCCAGTCGAGGGAAGGTCGCAGCTTGACCACTTTGCCGACAACGACGATCGCCGGCGGCTCCATGCCGGATGCGGCGACATCGGCTTCGGCCTGCCCGAGCGTCGTCTCCAGCACCTGCTGCGCCGGCGTCGCGGCATTGCAGACGAAGGCAACCGGCTCGTCGGCCGAGCGACCAGCGGCGATGAGATTGGCGCTGATCTGCGCGATATGCTTCATCGCCATATACATGACGATGACGGGCGAACCCTTGCCGATCGCTTCCCAATTGATCGCGTCCGGCACGACGCCAGAGGAATCGTKGCCGGTGAGGAAAGTGACGGCATGATTGACGTCGCGATGGGTGACGGGAATGCCGGCATAGGCAAGGCCGCCGATACCGGCGGTAATACCGGGCACGATGCGGAACGGAATCCCGTGTTCGACCAGCGTCAGCGCTTCTTCGCCGCCCCGCCCGAACACGAAGGGATCGCCGCCCTTCAGCCGCAGTACCCGCTTGCCCGCCCGCGCCAGCTCGACAAGACGCAGGGATATATCCCGCTGCTTGGCCGACGGCTTGCCGCCACGCTTGCCCGCATATTCCAGTATCGCACTGGGATGGGCGAGTTTCAGGCAGTCCTCGTTGACGAGCGCGTCGTGCACGATGATATCGGCATCGGCCAGTCCCTTCGCCGCCAGCAGGGTCAAAAGCCCAGCATCGCCCGGCCCGGCGCCGACAAGCCAGACGGAGCCCGGCTCAAGCGCCGGCAGATTGGAAAATGCGGTATCGTTCATCCCACCTGTCCTATGCCCGGATGGCCAAAATTGCAATCTTGAGAATGGGATAAGGCCGCTCCGGCTCAAGTCTCATTTCCCTCCCCGAATGATAGGGCAGATCGGGTCTCGGCAGCAGCAACGATGCGCTATTCAATTGCCCCAGGGCGACGAAGACGTCGGAAGGAAGAGCCGATACATTGTCGGAAATCTCTGACTCAAATTGTCAGGGCGCCAGCGCAACAATTTGATAATATTATAAAATAGATAATTCTTCGAATAAGAAGCATTCGAAGAGGGCAGCACAGCCGCCCTCTCCGAATTTGCGTCAATGGTTTGCCTTGCCGAGAATCACGTCGCGGATCAGGTCGATAACCGCTTGCGAGCGGATGCCGGTGCAGACGATTTGGCTCGGCAGATTGTCCCATTCATTCGGCGGAAAATGCCGGCCGTCGGGCTTTACGATCGTTTGGCCGTCGGCAATACCGCCGCAGACGACGCGCACCGAACCCTCTATGGTATCGAACAGTTCCGGCGCCACGACATAGACGCAGGCACAGCTATCGTGCACCATCATGCCGTCATCCACCGCATGGCTGTAGAAATCGATGTAGGACTGCGACAGGTCGGAGAGCAACTGCACGGACGGACCGCCGGCCTTTGCCATGTCGGCGAGATAGCTGCGGCTCATCGTCGTGACCGCGGTTACGTCGAGCCCGACGACCACGACTTTCCAGGCCGCAGTCATGACGACGTCAGCGGCTTCCGGATCACCGTGGATATTGGCTTCCGCCACCGGCGTGATATTGCCCGGAACATAGAAATTGCCGCCCATGATGACGACGTCTTTCACCAGCTTGGTGATCTCCGGATCGTGCTTCAGGGCCAGCGCCAGATTGGTCATGCGGCCGACAGCGACGAGCGTCACCTCGCCCGGATTGGCGCGCACGGTATCGATGATAAACTGATGAGCCGGACGCGGATCGGCCGGCAGATCGATCGTTGCCGGCACTTCGATATCGCCGAGACCATTGTGGCCATGCACGAAGGTAGGCCAATCCCGCTCCTTTCGCGACGGATCGAACGTGACGCTGGCGCCGCGGGCAACCGGGCACGGAATGTTCCACTCGCGCTTCAGAAACAGCGCATTGCGCGTCGTCGTGTCGACGGAAGCATTGCCGAACACGGTGGTGATGCCGAGAAGATCGATATCCGGATGGCGGTGCAGAAAGAGAAGCGCCATGGCGTCGTCGACGCCAGGGTCCGTGTCGTAAATGACCTTGTGCATGATTTTTCCTTGTTATCCTTTTGATCAGCTTGATCTTGTCCAAAGACTGCCCTGCAGTTCTTGGGATCATGCTCCGAAGTCGCCGGGACGCATGTGGGCAGCGGCCGGCGAAATGCCCCACCATAGCCGCAGTCGCCATTTCTGCAATATCGGATGCAATCTCGCGCGATTTCGTCACAGATTGCGAGAAATCGCGGCCGGGGAACCAAAAAATCAACCGATTTTCGCAATTGCGGCGGTGGCAAAGCCGGATTTGATTTTCGGTAGAACAAGCTCAGCGATCGGTCCAGCCGCCGCCAGCGCAGCCGCCTCGGCAACCCCATGGCAGCCGACGCGGGCAAAGACGAACTCGGATGGGTTCTTCAGGCGAGGCGTTTCGCGCTCCAGTGTTGCGGCGTCGAAAAAACGCAGCGGCAGTTGAAGATGAGCAGCCGTCTCCAGGATCGCCGGCTCGTTACTCCGCGTGTCGAGAGAGGCGATCGCAAGGACCTGAGCGACCTCTATCCCGCTCTCCCGCAACGCCCGTTCGGCAAGCAAGCGCACATCGTTCCAGTCCGTACCGCGCTCGCAGCCGAGGCCGAGGATGTAACGGCGGGCATTAGGTTGAGGATGTGATGTCATATGGGACCTCAGCGACGGCGATTATAGTCAAGCACGTCCTGTCTCGCTGCACCTTTGTGCCTGGTCCCTCTCCCTGCAATGCGAGGAGAGGGAGCACCCATGGCCCGCAATGCTGGTGATTTAGCAGCGAGGCCGAATGTTTGCTCCGTCGTCCCCTCTCCCCGTTTCAACGGGGAGAGGGTTAGGGTGAGGGCCAGGCACAGAGGCACGGCAAAAACGCACTCACCTGACCGTCTACAGAACCATCCCCCTGCCCGTCAATTTCACTTGGTGTGTCCCTGTAGCAATTGCCCTGAAGCAATTGCAGTGCCAGAAGACATACGAAATCACACGCCTTCGAGTTCCTCGCCTTGCAAGACATCACCCTACATCTGCTGCTTCTGCTCTTCGCCGCCGCCTTCTTCGCCGGTTTTGTCGATTCCATCGCCGGTGGCGGCGGGCTGATTACCGTGCCTGCCATGCTGCTGGCCGGCATTCCGCCATTGCAGACGCTCGGCACCAACAAGGTGCAATCGATCTGCGGCGCCGCCTCCGCGACCATCGCCTATGCCCGCCAGGGCCATGTGCAGCTTCGCACGCAATTGCCGATGGCGCTGATGGCGGTTATCGGCGGCATGCTGGGCGCAGCGCTGGCGACGATCATGCCAGGCGACGTGCTGCGCATCATCCTGCCGTTCCTGTTGATCGCCATCGCGCTTTATTTCGCCTTCAAGCCTAATCTCAACGATATCGAAAAACATGGCCGCATGAGTGCCGCGCTTTTCGGCTTCACCTTCGTGCCGCTGATCGGCTTTTACGATGGCGCCTTCGGCCCCGGTACCGGCTCGTTCTTCATGCTCGCTTTCGTCACGCTTGTCGGCTTCGGCATGCTGAAAGCGACGGCTCATACGAAGCTATTGAATTTCGGTTCCAACCTCGGCAGCTTGATCGTCTTCATCTTCTCCGGCGCCATTCTCTGGAAGGTCGGCCTGACCATGGGGCTCGGACAGTTCCTCGGCGCTCAACTTGGTTCAAGGCTTGCCATGCGTATCGGCGCGAAACTGATCAAGCCGCTACTGGTGATCGTCTGCATCGCCTTCGCCATCAAGCTGCTGGCCGACCCGACCAATCCCGTTCGCGTCTGGCTAGGGTTCTAAAACAGGCTGCTTTGATTACCTGCCACGTAATTGATAGTGGTGAAGGGCTCACCCATGATCGCCTTGTCTGAATGTTCAGGCGATCCAAAGGAGTTGACCCGATGACCGATGCGACAACCATTGCCGAACGCTATCTCGCTGTCTGGAACGAGACCGATGCCGAACGGCGCCGCGCCCTCATCACCGAGGCTTGGACGGAATCCTGCACTTACGTCGATCCACTTATGCGCGGCGAAGGCCATGAGCAGATCGACGCACTGGTCGCCGCCGTACACACCCGCCTTCCCGGCCTCCGCTTCACGCTGGCAGGTCCAGCCGACCGCCACGGTGACAACCTTCGTTTCTCCTGGAACCTTGGCGCGGAAGGTGACGAGCCTTTGATCAAGGGCACGGACTTCGCCATTCTCGACGGCGAGCGGCTGAAAACGGTTCACGGCTTTCTTGATCAGGCCCCGGCCGCCCTATGATGGTGCCCGGCCGCTCTCTCGGCGATTACCTGCGCGAATGGCGGCAGCGCCGCCATTTGAGCCAGCTCGAATTCGCCCTCGAAGCGGAGATATCGCAACGGCATCTCAGCTTCATCGAAAGCGGACGCGCACTTCCAAGCCGCGAGATGCTGATCCATCTTGCGGAACGGCTCGGCGTGCCGCTCCGCGAACGCAATCCGATGCTGCTGGCCGCTGGCTTCGCGCCGGTCTTCCCGGAGCGCTCGCTGGAAGACCCGGCGCTGGCTCCCGCGCGCCGCGCAATCGATATCATTCTCAAGGGCCACGAACCCTTTCCCGCCCTTGCGATCGACAGGCATTGGACCTTGGTCGCCGCGAACGACGCGGTCGCGCCCCTGCTCTCCGGGGTCGCCGACGTTGCGTTGCTCAAGCCACCGGTGAATGTCCTGAGGCTCAGCCTGCATCCTGACGGCCTTGCGCCGCATATTTTCAATCTCCCGGAATGGCGCGCGCATCTGCTGGAGAGGCTGCGCCAGCAGATCATTGCGACCGGCGATCCGGTGCTCTCCGATTTGCTGAAGGAACTCTCGGCCTATCCCGCACCGGCAGCCCATAGGCCAAGCTCGCCTGATCGCGATTATGCCGGTATCGCCGTACCTCTGGAGCTTATCACCGACGCCGGACGCCTCTCTTTCATTTCGACAACCACCATCTTCGGCACGCCCGTCGATATCACCCTTGCGGAGCTGGCAATCGAATCCCTTTTTCCCGCAGATCAAGCAACGGCCGAGGCGTTAAAAGAGATGGCGGCGGTCGCGCGGAGTAGCTGAAACCGGTCTCAGCCGCTAATCCAACACGAACTCCCCGACTTTCATCGCCACGCCATTGACCATCGCGTCGATCCGATGGAGCCCTGGATAATGCTTGCGCGTCGTCAGGTCATCCAGACGCAATGCCTTGGAGAATTGCGCCGTTTCGCCGGGCGCCAATGAAACCGATGTCAGCTTGAAGACCTTCGGCCTGGCCGAGCCGTTGGCCTTGACGAAATGCACGGCAAAATCGACCAGCAGCGATTGCGCTGCGTCTCCGTCGTTGACGAGGGAAAAGCCGATACGGACGATATTGCCCATCTGCGCCTTCGCCGGAATTATCTCCGCGCTGCCGACACGAATGCCTTCGGCGGCAGAATAACCCATGGCGCCGATCGCATCCGCTTCGCCACGTTTGACGGCGGAGCGCAGCGCATGGCGGATGAGGCGCTGACGTTCCTTAGGCGCATCCACGCTCCAGCGCCGTACCGTGTCGATGAGAATGCCCGGATGATCCTTGCCAATATCGTTGAGATTGTTGGCGACGGAACGGCGGACGTAAAGCTCGGGATCGTCCTTCAGCAATTCCAGCAGCTCGAGCACCGGCGTCGGATCGGCTTGGAAGGCGCGGAGTCGTTGTGCCCATGGAAGGCGTGGGCGAGTGCCTTCCGACACCAGCCGCCGGACATGCACATTGGCGTCGCCGCTCCAGATGCGTAGCCGCTCCAACGTCTCATCCTGCCTCTTGTCGAGGAAGGTGCGGATGGAGAATTCGGCGGTGAAGCGCTTGGTCAGCTCATATTGCGCCCGCATGGATGGCTCGAAATGATCGATGCCGTTGTCGGCGACGAAGATCGTGTGCGGCAGATACAGAAACGGCGTCATGCCGAAATTGTCGCTGCCATCCATTTCCGGCCCCAGCGACCGAATGAGAATATCGACCGCCTCGGGATAATCTCCGGGCAAGAACGCCTTCAGCGTGCGCGCAATCGCCCGCCCGCGGTCCATCAGCTCCAGCGGCTCATATCCATCCAATGTCGCGGCGATGAAACCTTTCCGGTCGAATGGCGGATGCACCGCACCGATCATATCGGCGATGCGGGCCGGCACTTCTGCGCCGAAATGATCCTTCAGGCGTTCAGCCATGCCTATTCCTCAAAAGCTCCGCAGTTGTTCGAAATGCAGCACGCTGGTGCCGGCATTGGCGGAATCGATCTGCATGTGATCGAAATAGTCGAGGCAATCCTTGCTCGCATGCACCTTCGGCATGGCGGCCGCCGCATCGGCATGGGAGCGCCACCAAATGACGTCGACATAGCTGCCGTCACGGCCGCGCACCAGTTCGCGGTTGAGATAGCCGGGCTGCTGCTTCAAAAAACGATCCTGCATTCTCGCAGCCGCCTCCAAAAGTGCGCCTTCGGATACGTCGGAGCGTAGCCTGAACGGCGCCCATTCCATGACTTTTCCCGTCATCGTCTTTTCCTCGAGCTGAGTTGGATGGGCGTGGTCTATTGCTTAATAGGACAGATAACGACATATTTCAGCCATGGCGCGCACGGCAGATGGAACAAGGCTGAACAGGCTGGAGGAGCTGAAAGGGCTGCTTCGCGAACGCGAGCACGCGACCGCCGCCGAGCTTGCAGCCGAGATGGGCGTCAGCCTGCGCACCCTCAATCGCGATATAGCATTATTGCGCCAGAACGGCCTGCCGATCGATGCCGACCGCGGCCGTGGTGGCGGCATGCAACTGCACCGTAGCTGGTCGCTCGGTAGGCTGCATCTCGATCATCTCGAAACCATCGATCTGCTGCTCAGCATCACCATCGCCGAAAAAGTCGGCTCGCCCTTGCTGTTGCAACATCTCACATCGATCAAACGCAAGGTCTCCGCCACCTTCGCCGAAGGCTATCAGGGCCGCATCCGCGACTTACGGCGCCGCATTATCGTCGGTGCGCCGGCAACGCTCAACGTCGTCAACAGCTATGTGCCGCCCAGCCGCGCCAATCTTGCGCTGATATCGCAAGCCTTCTTCGAGCAACGGCAGGTGATCATCGATTACGAGGCCGGCGACGGCGTTGTCACTAGCCGCCGGATCGAGCCGCAATTCCTCTATTTCAATGCGCCGGTCTGGTATCTCATCACCTGGGATCACCTGCGTGACGACATCAGAACCTTCCGCGTCGATCGCATCCGCTCAGCCGAACTCCAGCCGACAACCTTTCGCGTCGGCGATCCGAAGATCTACATCGCCTCCGCCGACCGAAGTGCATCGCTGCTATGATCAGAATTCCACACCCGGCTGTCCCTTGATGCCGGAACGGAACGGATGCTTGATCAGCTCCATCTCCGTGACGAGATCGGCGATCTCGATCAATTCTTCCTTGGCGTTGCGGCCGGTCAAGACGACATGCGTCATATGCGGCTTCTCCGTGGTCAGGAAGTTGAGGACATCGTTGATGTCGAGATAGTCGTAGCGCAGCGCGATGTTGATCTCATCGAGAAGCACCATCGAGTTGCGTTCGTCGCGGATCAACTCCTTGGCCTTCTCCCAGGCAGCGCTGGCGGCAGCCACGTCACGGGCGCGATCCTGCGTCTCCCAGGTGAACCCCTCGCCCATGGTGTGAAACTGGCAGATATCGGAGAAATGCTTTTCGATGAGATCGCGCTCGCCGGTCCACATCGCGCCCTTGATGAACTGCACCACCGCACACGGCTTCCCATGGGCGATGTGACGGAAAATCATCCCGAAGGCGGCCGACGACTTGCCCTTGCCCTTGCCGGTATGGACGATGATCAGCCCTTTCTCGTCCGTTTTCTTCGACATGATCTTGTCACGCGCGACCTTCTTCTTGGCCATTTTCTCCGCATGGCGGGCTTCATCGTTCTTCGGTGCTTCAGTGCCCGTTTCGGTCGTCTCTTCGCTCATTCGGTCCTCCCTGGAATTGTCGATTTCTGCGCCAGTGGTCCGCCTCGCCAAAGGTAAAGCGCCACCAGCAGTGTTTCCTCGGTTCGCATCGCATGGCGAATATCCGAGGGATGATGAATGATTTCGCCCGTCCAGCGCGGCAGGAAGGCTTGGCTATCCTTCCTCCACAGAGAACCGTCGGCCAGCGGAATATAGATTTCCTCAGCGATATGATGGTGATCCGGATAGTACACATCCGGTCCAAGCAGCAGAAAGCCGCCGGCCATATCATCGCTGACAAAATGGCCGCGCGTCCCAAAAAGCTCGACCCAGCCATATCTCTGCAGAAAATCGGCGCCGAAGTCGGCGATGCTATAGGTTTGCGCCCAATGCAGCATGCTTGCCGCCCCCGCAAGGCTGGAAAACAGCTCACCTTCTGCGGCGTCGGCTGGCCGGTGGACTATATTCAGATAATTTACGACCGGCAGACTGTGAGCCGCAAGCGGCCGCTCCTCCATCCGCCAATCAAAACCTTCGACGAAACGCTTCAATAGCGGATCGCTCCGCGAAGCGACGTAACGATGGAAAGCCTCGAGAAGATCGCCGACCACGCTCAAGCGACGATCTCCTTATCCCCAGTCAAAGTCTCCAGATCGAACCGTGCCGAATTGCTGCGTGGCGTCCAGAGACGACGATCGATCGCTTCGAGCAGACGTTCTTTCATCTCCTGCAAAGCGGCCGGATTCTTCTCAGCCATGAAATCGCGCACCAGGGGATCGACAACAAAGGCCTGATAGACCGCCTCGAAATGATGATTGCGAACGGCGCCCGTCGTCGCAGCAAAGGCGAAGAGATAGTCGACCGTTGCTGAAATTTCGAAGGCACCCTTATAGCCGTGGCGCATGACGCCATCGATCCACTTCGGATTGACGACGCGGCCGCGTACGACACGGCCGATCTCCTCTTCCAGCGAGCGGATGACCGGCTTTTCCGGCCGTGAATGGTCGTTGTGATAAATCGACGGTCGGGCGCCTGCAAGCTGCTCCGCTGCAGCCGCCATGCCGCCTTCAAATTGGTAATAATCGTCGCTGTCCAGCAGGTCGTGCTCTCGATTGTCCTGATTCTGCACGACCGCCTGGATCGAACGCAGCCGCTCCTCGAACACGCCGCGCTCGGCTTTCCCGTCCTCACMTGCGCCGTAGGCATAGCTGCCCCAGACGAGATAGGCCTCCGCCAGATCGGCGCGCCTCTCCCAACCTTTTTCGTCAATCAGCGCCTGCAATCCGGCACCATAGGCACCCGGCTTCGAGCCGAAGACGCGGTAACCAGCTCGCCGGCTGGCCGATGCCTCGTCCAATCCCGCTGCCGCCAATCGCTTGATCTCGCCCCGCATGCGTGCCGCGATGGGATTGTCTGCCGCATCCTCATCCAACGCCCCAACCGCGCGGACCGCCCTGTCGAACAGCGCGATCTGCTCCGGAAAGGCATCGCGGAAGAAGCCGGAAATGCGCAGCGTCACATCGACACGCGGCCGCCCGAGTTTTGCCGGCGCGATGATTTCATAGCCGGTAACCCTCCGCGAGGTCATGTCCCAGACCGGCTTGACGCCGATCAAGGCCAGCGCCTGGGCAATATCGTCACCGCCGGTGCGCATATTCGACGTGCCCCAGGCCGTGAGCCCGAAGGAAACCGGCCACTCACCATGATCTTGCACATAGCGACGGATTAGCAGCTCGGCCGATTTCTTGCCCAACTCGTAGGCCGCCGGCGTCGGGACGGCGCGGCTGTCGACGGAATAGAAATTCCGACCCGTCGGCAAAACATCCGGCCTGCCGCGCGTCGGCGCACCCGATGGACCTGGCGACACGAACCGGCCGTCGAGGCCCTTCATAAGAGCAGCAATTTCGGCGTCGCCACAGGCAAGTATCGAAGGCTTGAGGCGGGATTCGATTTCGGCGAGGACGGCGTGGGTTTGCGGCCAGTCTTGAGGACACGCAATTTCGCCGGCGACAAAGCTCGCGGCCAGGAGTTCGATGCGCTCGACCGTATCGCCCTGGGTGCGCCAGGGAGCGTCGGAAATGTCGGCGAGGATATCGGGGCGGTGGCCAGTCCATGCCGCGGCCATATCGCAATCCAAAGGATCGAACGACACGGGCTGTCCGAACGCATCCCGCGCGATTGCCCGCTGCAGGCTCTGATCGCCGCCCTCGCCCAAGCCCCGCGGTACGCGCGCCAGCGCCACCGTCAAATCCGTCAGCAGCCTTCCGGAAGGCGAAACGCCGAAGATGTGTAATCCGTCCCGGATCTGCATTTCCTTGAGATCGCAGAGATAGGCGTCGAGTTTCTTGAGCGCCTCATCCTCACCCTCGCCCTTGGCAATCCCGGCATCCTGATCGAGGCCGATATCGGTGACGAGATCGAGAATCTGTTTGCGCAGCAACCGGATGCGTCGGGGATCGCCGCCGGAGGCCTCGTAATATTCGTCCACCAGCGCTTCCAGATCCTTGAGCGGGCCGTAACTTTCGGCGCGGGTCAAAGGCGGGGTCAGGTGGTCGATAATCACGGCACTCGTGCGGCGCTTGGCCTGCGTGCCCTCGCCGGGGTCGTTGACAATGAAGGGATAGAGATGCGGCAACGGCCCGAGGATCGCTTCGGGATAGCAGGCCTCTGACAGCGCCAGGGCCTTACCCGGCAACCATTCGAGATTGCCGTGCTTGCCCATATGAATGACGGCATGCGCGCCGAAGGACTGACGCAGGAATGCATAGAAAGCGAGATAGCCATGCGGCGGCACGAGATCCGGCGAATGATAGCTTTCCTTCGGATCGATGTTGTAGCCGCGCGCGGGCTGGATGCCCACCAGCACGTCGCCGAAGCGGGTGAAGGGCAGCGCAAAGGCGCCCTCTCGAACATAGGGATCGCTCCCCGGGTCGCCCCAACGGACGGCTATCTCTTCCTGAATCTGAATGGGAAGAGACGAGAGAAAATCCTTGTATTCCCTTATGGAAAGCCTTTCGCGCACGATCCTGCCATCATGACCCGAATTGGTCGGGCCATCCATCAGGTGCTGCATCAGCGCGTCGCCATCGGCAGGCAGATCGGCAGCCGGATAACCCGCCGCCCGCATCGCTTTCAGCACTTCCATCGTACCCGCCGGCGTATCGAGTCCGACGCCGTTGCCGAGCCGTCCGTCGCGGTTCGGATAATTGGCCATGACCAGCGCCACGCGCCGATTTTGCGGCGGCGCTTTGCGCAGATGCGCCCAATTGGCCGCCAATCGGGCGGTGTAGCGCATGCGGTCCGCTGCCGGCTCGCTGGCAACAATATTGGCCTCGACACGTTCATCATAACGCGCCGCCGCCTTGAAGGAGACGGCACGGGCAAGCACGCGCCCATCCACCTCCGGCAGCGCGACATTCATGCCGAGATCGCGCGCGGAAAGCCCCTGCGACGAGGCTTCCCAAGCCTCCATGGAGGAAGCCGAAAAGATCGCCTGCAGCACGACCGCATCACTCGCCTCCAACACGGTCGGCTGGCGATCAGCCCCTGGTGCCGAAACGGCAAAACCGGTGGTATTGATGACGACAGCCGGCTTCAACTCGGCGAAAACGCTTTCGAGAATGCCGACTGAAACGAGATCCTTGAGACTATAGGCAAACACCGGCAGCGGCCGCATGCCCTCGGCGATCAGCGCCTCGATCATGGCTTCGACCGGCTTGGTTTCACCGCTCTGAACGAGAGCGCGGTAGAAGGAAACAGCGACCGTCGGAGGTTCGAGTCCCTCCGGGACTACCACCGTGGAGGCATTTCTCCACTCCTCGATCCCGATCACGCCCCTGCCCGGCCACCAGATCCCCGCCTTCATCAACGGAGCGGCGGGCGCCGGTTTTTCGGCGCCCAACAGCATCGCTCCGGAATAGCCGAGAAAATCACGGGAATTGGCGTCGCCGCCTTCGATTAGATAGGACCACAGCGCATTGAGATCCTCGAGTGCAACATTGGAAAATGGCGTCAGCCCCGGATCAGGCTTCGAATCCCCCGGCAAAACCGCGATGAAAGCGCCATTGCGAACGGCGCTGGCATGCAGCGCCTCCAGCGCATAGTGAAAATAGCTGGCACCACCAAGCGCCCGGACGATGATCAGCTTCGCATGCCGCGCCGTCCGTTCGATATAGGTGTCGACGGACATGGGATGCTTGAGGCTCATCAGGCTTGCGAGCCGCAAGGAATGCGCGGCTCCCCCCTGCCCATAGGCCGCGGCTATCGCCGCAAGCTCGGTATCGGCCGCCGACAGAAACAGGATATCGCCTGGCGACTGACCGAGATCAATCGCCTCCTCGCCGTCGCTGATCGTTCCTTTTTGAGCTAGGAGGAGATGCATGGCTTCGCCTTAGGCCAACGTTTCTATCGCCTCGCGCACGATCCCTTCATCCATCTCATGCAGGCCAATCACCACAAGCCGTGTCTGGCGCTGTTCGCCCGGCGTCCACGCCCGGTCGAAATAGTGGTCGATGCGGCTGCCGACGGCCTGAATCTGCAAGCGCATCGGCTTGCCGGGCACATCAATGAAACCCTTGAGGCGCAGGACATCGTGTTCGGCAATCACGCCCTTCAGCTTCTCGATAAAGGCAGCCGGATCGGCGATCGGGCCGAGGTCGACGACGAAGCTGTCGAATTCGTCGTGATCATGCGGCGCGCCGTCCTCGTGCTCCAGCTCGTGATGCGATTTGCGGTTGGCGATGTCGCCTTCGGTGCCGATGCCGAGACCGAGGAGGATGGCGGCCGGAACCTCACCATTTTTCGCTTCGATGATCGTCGGCTTGCGGGCGGTGCGGGAGGCAACTTCGGTACGGACGCGGCCAAGGCCGGCGACGTCGATCAGGTCGGTCTTGTTGAGGACGATGAGATCGGCGCAGGTCAATTGATCCTCGAACAGCTCCTCGATCGGGCTTTCGTGATMGAGCGTTTCATCTTCGACACGGCGAGCTTCGACCGCATCGTGGTCATCGGCGAAACGGCCGGCGGCGACGGCGGCACTGTCGACCACGGTGATCACGCCGTCGACAGTGACCTGGGTGCGGATATCCGGCCAGTTGAAGGCAGCGACCAGCGGCTGCGGCAGAGCGAGACCCGAAGTCTCGATGACGATATGGTCAGGACGCGCCTCGCGCTCCAAAAGCTTGGTCATGGTCGGGATAAAATCATCTGCCACAGTGCAGCAGATGCAGCCATTGGTCAGCTCGATGATATCGTCCTCGGTGCAATTCTCCGCGCCGCAGCCCTTCAGCACGTCACCGTCAACGCCGAGATCGCCGAACTCGTTGATAATCAAAGCGATCTTCTTCCCGCCGGTGTTCTGCAAAAGATTGCGGATCATCGTCGTTTTGCCGGCGCCAAGGAAACCGGTGATGACGGTGGCGGGAATTTTTTCCTGGTTCATGCGGATCAACCTTTCATTTTCAGCGGCAGCCCCGCCGCGATAAAATAGACTTCGGCGCTCGCCGCCGCGATCATCTGGTGCAACCGGCCGGCATGATCGCGGAATTCGCGCGCCATACGGTTTTCAGGCACGATGCCAAGCCCGACCTCGTTGGAAACGAGGACAAGACGCGACTTTGCGCCCGGTAGGAATTCGGTGAGAGCGGAAAATTCCGCCGGGATGTTGCGCTCGGCCATCATCAGATTGGTGACCCAAAGCGTCAGGCAATCAACGAGAACAGCGCGCCCCTCGCTATCGATCGCCGCCAGCCGGGCAGTCAGATCGAACGGCTCCTCATGCGTCGTCCAAAGGAGATCGCCGCGATCGGCGCGATGCTGAGCGATGCGGTCGCGCATTTCATCGTCCCAAGCCTGGCCTGTCGCCACATAGTGACGTTCGAGACCGGTGTCCGAGACCAGCGATTCGGCGAATCGGGATTTGCCAGAGCGTGCACCGCCGAGAACGAAGACGACGCGGGACGATGGGGATGACATGACCTATCCCCGTCCCAACAGGAAAACAGTGGCCAGCGCGACGCGGCTGGAACCGAAAAGCGGGCGCCTGCGCGCCGAGAACTCATTTCGCGCCATGACAACCTCCGTGCTGGCAGCCGAGACATCCGTCCCTAGGTTGGGCCTTGCGCCCGGCACGTATGGCAGGTCTCCTGGCTCGCGGATGAGGCACAGCGAGGGCGGACCGAAACCGGTCGCCCCCGATCCTGCACCAGCGGATCTTTCTCGCCTTCCCGGCAAACATCATGAAAAAGCGGACGATTCGTAGATTTAGAGGCGTCCAGCCCTGGTTGATCATGATGCCACGCCAGTGGCTTTTCCGGCTCAAAGCTGCTTTCACCTGTCCGCACCATGCGGACCATCAGCGAAATACCACCAAGAACCGGATGAAAGACCCTGACCGCTCTACAGTCGCGGGGTCGGCTATGATGAGAGCGCCCGAGTTGGGTCCGCTCCTTCACATTCCCTTTTCATCCCATGCGGCAGATTGCCGCTCGGGAACCATTCGTTATGCCCGTAATGATTAGGCTTTCGGCCCCGGCAAGTCAATCAAGGCTGGTCGGCACGACATCGGCTGTTCCAATGGCGAAATATTGCCTAAAAGTCGCAGCCTGCGATGCTCTTTTTGCCGTATTTCTTTGATGTTAGGAGTTTATAGAAGCCAAGCACATAGCTTTGAGCACAAAACTGTCGTCTGTTCCCCATGTTGCAGAAATTCCAACCGCGCCGCTTCGGCGTCATCTCGGCTCTATTCGATCTCGGTCGCTTCAGGGCATTGCTGCGTCGTGGCGAATTGGGGCTCGTTTTCGCCGGCGCGCTGGCGGGAATAGCCTCCGGTTGCGCCGTGATAGGGATGAGCTTCATCTCACGCAAGCTTCACAGCGCCATCTACGGCATAACCGATTACGAGCGCCTCAGTTCTGCAGCGGTCGCGATACCCGACAAGTCGGTGCTGCTGATCGCCCCCATAGCCGGCGGCATTATCCTCGGCGCTCTGCTCTATCTATTGTCGCGCACGCGCAAGAAGCCGATGGTCGACCCGATTGAAGCCAATGCGCTGCATGGCGGCCGCATGTCGCTCACCGACAGTATCCTCGTCGCGGTGCAGAATCTCATCTCGAACGGATTCGGCGCCTCGGTCGGGCTTGAAGCAGGTTACACACAGCTTGCCGCCGGCATTGCGTCGAAATTCGGCTATAAGATGCAGATGCGCCGCGCGGACCTGCGCATGCTCGTCGGCTGCGGCGCTGCCGGCGCCATCGCAGCCGCGTTCAATGCGCCGCTGACCGGCGCCTTCTACGCCTTCGAGCTGATCATCGGCAGCTATTCCATCCTCACGCTGACGCCCGTCGTCGTCTCAGCGCTGATCTCGACCATGATCGCAAGACTGCTCGCCGGTGACGACTTCGCCATCGACATCGATCATTTCGGCGCGATCGTCCCCGCCGACTATCTTCCGGCTGTCCTGCTCGGTGCGTTCTGCGCCGGCATAGGCATCCTGATCATGCAGGGCGTCGCCTGGGTCGAAGAGTTTGCGCGCAAGAGTTCGATTGCACCGCCCTTTCGCCCTGCGCTCGGCGGCCTCGTCGTCGGCCTGTTGGCGCTGATCTCGCCGCAGGTTCTGTCGGCCGGCCACGGTGCACTGCATCTCAACCTGTCGACGAATGTCACCCTGGGCGCGCTGGCCGGGCTCTTCATCCTGAAATCACTGGCCTCAGCCGTGTCTATCGGTTCCGGCTTCAGGGGCGGCTTGTTCTTTGCATCGCTGTTCATGGGCGGGCTGCTCGGCAAGATCTTCGCCTATTGCGCCCCCTATTTCGATCACGCCACGCTGACGCCGGCCGTCTATGCCGTGGTCGGCATGAGTTCGCTTGCCGTCGCCATCATCGGCGGACCGTTGACCATGACCTTCCTGGCGTTGGAGATCACCGGGGATTTTCCGATCACCGCGCTGGTGTTAGCCGCCGTCATCACCTCGTCGCTGGTGGTGCGGACCACCTTCGGCTATTCCTTCGCCACATGGCGCTTCCATCTGCGCGGCGAAAGCATCCGCAGCGCCCATGATGTCGGCTGGATTCGTAATCTGACGGTCGTCCGCATGATGCGTCCGGATGTGCACACTGCGCCTGTCGACATGAGCATCGAGGAATTTCGTCAGCGTTTTCCGATCGGCTCGGCACAGCGGGTCATCCTAATCGACAAGGACGAGAAATATGCCGGCATGGTGCTGATGCCCGACATATATGCGAGCCCCGTCGAGAAGGACGACGAGGAACACGGCCTTTCCGATTTCATCCGCCATCGCAACGACTTCCTGCAGCCGCAGATGAACGCCAAGCAGGCCGCTGCCCTTTTCGATCAGACGGAAAGCGAAGCGCTGGTGGTGATCAACGACCTGATCGAACGCAAGGTGATTGGCCTGCTCACCGAAAGCTATACGCTGCGCCGCTACAGCGAAGAACTCGACCGCCGTCGCCGCGAAATGTCAGGCKAGCTTTAGGTTTCGCCTGGACGCTTCTAGAGCGGTTCAGCGTTTCACGGAAACGCTTTCCCGCTCTATCCCTTTGTTTCTTCGCATTCCGGGCGGGAAACCGCTACGCACTTTTCCTGGAACTGCTCTACTGCACCAGGCTGTCGAGCCATGCCGGATCGAGCACCGCTTCCAGCTCTGTCGCAACCTCGTCCAGAGCCGCCTCGACTCCGGCGCGGTAATCCACCCGCTCACCGGTCAAACCGAAGCTTGCAAGCAGCTTTGCCCGATAGGCATCGCTGGTGAAAAGCCCGTGGAGATAGGTGCCCATGACCAGGCCGTCGCTGGAGAGCGCGCCATCGGGCCGGCCGTCGATCATGGTCGAGGGCCGGTCGCAATCGACGCCGCGCGTCACGCCGAGATGGATCTCATAGCCCGAAAGCGGCGCGTCGTACTCCCTGGAAAAAGCCACGCTGTTCCGAAGGGTCTTTTCCGGCGCCATTTCGGTCTCGACATCCAGCAAACCAAGCCCGGGCGTCGCCGTCACCGATCCCTCTATGCCGAGCGGATCGTGCACCATGCGGCCGAGCATCTGGTAACCGCCGCAAATGCCGATAACGCGACCTCCGCGACGGACATGCGCAGCTAAATCCTTATCCCAGCCCTGCGCCCGCAGGTCCATGAGATCACCCACGGTCGATTTCGAGCCCGGCAGGACCACGAGCCCCGCATCCGTAGGCAACCGCTCACCTGGGCGAACGAAGACCAGATCGACATCCGGCTCGGCGCGTAGCGGATCGAGATCGTCGAAATTGGCGATGCGTGACAGCACGGGCACGGCGACCTTCAACGCTCCGTCGGTGCCGCGAGCAAGCCGTTCCAATACGACCGAATCCTCGGCCGGCAGCCGGCCCGCTGCCTTCAGCCAGGGTACGACGCCATAACAGGGCCAACCGGTGAAGCCCCCAATGGCATCCACGCCTTCGCCGAACAGCGAGATATCACCGCGAAACTTATTGATCAGGTAACCGCGGATCATCCGCCGGTCTTCTTCAGGCAGGATATGATGCGTGCCGACCAGCGAAGCGATCACGCCGCCACGATCGATATCGCCGACCAGCACGACCGGGACATTGGCGCGAGTGGCAAAACCCATATTGGCGATATCGCCGCGCCTGAGATTAATCTCGGCTGGCGAACCGGCGCCCTCGACAATCACCAGATCGGTTCCGGCGCGCATGGTCGCAAAGCTTTCCAAGACGGCGCCGAGCAGTTGCGGTTTGAGCGCCTGGTAGTCCCTGCCCTTCGCCTGTCCCCAGACCTTGCCCTGCACGATGATCTGGCTGCCGGTCTCCGATTGCGGCTTCAACAGCACCGGATTCATATGCACCGAGGACGGTACGCGCGCGGCCAGCGATTGCAGCCACTGCGCCCGGCCGATCTCGCCGCCGTCTTCGGCCACCGCAGCGTTGTTCGACATGTTCTGAGGCTTGAACGGGCGCACCCGAACACCCCTGTTGGCGAACAGCCGGCAGAGCCCGGCGACCAATACCGTTTTTCCGACATCGGAGCCGGTCCCCTGCAGCATGATCGCCTTCGTCATCCGTTATTGCTCCGATATGGTGCTTCTACTGGGAATGCTGGATTTTGCCTTGAATCCGCCGCGATGATTAACGGCGGAAAACCGGTTATATGCGGCAAAAACGCACCACTTCCAAAAATGCTCTATTTGCGACAATCGATGACGACTTCTTCCATTGTTCCTGATGCCGAAGAGGATTATCTCCATCACCAATTCAAACAACGAAAGCCGGTCGATCCGGCCCGAGGAAACCCCGATGCTCTTCATCTTCAACAACAAGAATTCCATTCAGATCGCCTGGAACTCGAAGGTGCCGTCGCGCCACCCCGACAACCGCCTGCAGCAGCTCGATACCCGCTTCGGCCTAGTCGGCTTCATCCGCACCTATAGCGCCGGTTGATTACTCGTCAAGCCGCAAGTCCATCGTACAGCAAAGCCGCCATGCCGCTGCATTGGCGGCTTTGCTGTTTCCGCCATTCAGGTGCACGCGAGCGCCCTATCCGTCCGCACCCGAGCGGTTACTTTAGTCGATTCTGCTCAAGACCGTTAGCGTAAGCCCCAAAACGCGAAAACCGCGCGATCGCGGGGATCGACGCGGTTTGCCAAAAAAACGCCGGCTCGCTTGCATTTCACACTGCAAGGCTCGCTTCCTCCGGTACGCACTACCTGATCCGGAGAGGCGGAAGTGTCTCCCGCCGCGTTCCGATTGATAGCCGGACATCGTTACCGGAGGGTTATTAAGTGCTTAAATAAGGATGAATCCGGAAATTTTTCGAACTTTTTTTCGACTTATTTCAAGAAGCTGAAAACGGCGCGAATGGAATACAAAAAGTCTTTGCCGGACGCGGCATTTTAGCGATCATCAATCTCTACCAGCTCACGGGGCATGATGGCGCGTCTTCCATGCCCATTTTACAGCCATGAATGGCAGAAAATAGGCTAATTCAAGCGCTTATATAAGCTTTTCGACAAGGCGTGGTAAGTCCGCGTAGTCGACGGCAGGTTGATTTCTTCACCTAAATCCTTAGGCTGCATCTTGTCGGTGCAGAAAAAGCGCGGCTGCGAGAGGTTCCGTAGCCGCAAAAAGAGCAAACGCACGACAGCAAAACAGGGGACCGGACAGGCGTCGTCAGCGGCGGGTGAACGGTTATGGTGCGACCACGCTGACGGGGGATCGGCAAGGCATCATGTCTGCTGGAGTCGATTCCGGTAACTTAACAAGAACTGGGAGACGTTATCCAATGAAGAAGCTCATTGCTTCCGCCATCTTCGCATTTGGTGCCTATGCTTTGGCTGGCTCGGCACAGGCTGCGGAATGCGGCGACGTGTCGATCGCCGAAATGAACTGGGCATCGGCCGGCGTCGCCGCTCAGGTCGACAAGATCATCCTGCAGAACGGCTATGGCTGCAATGTGACGCTGGTCACCGGCGACACACAGCCGACGTTCGCCTCCATGGACGAAAAGGGCGCACCGGACGTCGCGCCGGAACTCTGGGTCAATGCCGTGCGCACAGCGCTCGACAAGGCTGTTTCCGAAGGCCGCCTGATCGAGGCAGCACCCCTTCTCAGCGACGGCGGCGTCGAAGGCTGGTGGATTCCGAAATTTCTCGCCGACGCCCATCCGGATATCAAGACCGTTCAGGACGCGCTGAAGCATCCGGAACTTTTCCCCGCTCCGGAAGATTCCTCGAAGGGCGCGGTCTACAATTGCCCGTCGGGCTGGAACTGCCAGATTTCCACGGCCAACCTCTATAAGGCCCTCGGCGCCGAGAAGCTCGGCTTCACGCTGGTGGATACGGGCTCGGCCGCCGGTCTCGACGGCTCGATCGCCAATGCCTTCGAAAAGAAGAGCGGCTGGCTCGGCTACTACTGGGCTCCGACCGCGATCCTCGGCAAGTACGAGATGGTGCGCCTGAGCTTCGACGTGCCGCACGACAAGAAGGAATGGGACGCCTGCACCTCGCAGCAGGATTGCGCCAATCCGAAGGTCAATTCCTATCCGGTTTCTGACGTCTACACTGTTGTGACCAAGTCTTTCGCCTCCAAGGCAAGCGTTGCCATGGACTACGTCAAGACCCGCAAATGGGACAACGGCACGGTCGGCAAGGTTCTCGCCTGGATGACAGACAATCAGGGCACGAACGAAGACGGCGCAAAATACTTCCTGAAGACCTACCCCGACATGTGGACCAAGTGGGTTTCTCCGGATGTCGCCACCAAGGTCAAGGCTTCGCTCTGACGCGAAACGACGGAACTGGCGGCGAGTAAGCCGCCAGTTCCCCGCATTCGCTGCCGCCGTGTTGACGCCCATACCGACGGAGCGGCGGGGCCTTAGGTCGCAACAAGCGCAGAATGGCGACTGGGAATGGTATAAAAAATAAGAAGCAGCCTGACGAACCGGTMGCAGTGCTGCCTACCATCCACGCGTGAAGGCCACACGCTGAGCTGGGCAAAACCGGACAAGAAGGGGAATTTCATGGCTATTCAATGCAGTTTCTTGCCGGATGTTCTATGCAATTTTCCGGCGATCAACGAGACCCTCATTCGCGCCGCGCGCAAGAACATCGACGACGGCTTCAGAGGAATAGTGCGCGCCTACGGCAATGTTATCGACGCCGTGGTTCAGCCGCTGCAATGGTTTCTGAACTATCTGGAATGGCTTTTTACAAATACGCCCTGGTTCATCGTGCTCCTCGTCATGATGGCCGTCGTCTACGCTGCCAGTCGCAATCTCAAGATCGTCGCCGGCACGGCCATTTCCATGATCCTGATCGGTGTCTGCGGCCTGTGGGGCGACACGATGGTCACCCTCGCCATGGTGACCGTCTGTACCCTCATTGCCATCGTCATCGGCCTGCCGATCGGCATATTGATGGCCCGTTCCGACCGGCTGCAATCGATCATCAATCCCATTCTCGACGTGATGCAGACGATGCCGAGCTTCGTCTATCTCATTCCCGTCGTCATGATTTTCGGCATCGGCAAGGTCCCCGGTCTTATCGCCGTCGTGATTTACGCCATTCCGCCGATGATCCGGCTGACCAACCTCGGCATCCGCCTCGTCGACAAGGAAGTGCTGGAGGCAGCCGATGCCTTCGGTTCGTCGCACCGGCAGAAACTGTTCAATGTGCAGATCCCGTTGGCACTCCCCACCATCATGGCCGGCATCAATCAAACCATCATGATGTCACTCGCCATGGTCGTCGTCGCGTCCATGGTCGGCGTCGGTGGACTCGGCAGGAATACGCTGCAGGCGATCAACAGCCAGTTCTTCACCGTCGGCTTCCTCAACGGCTTCGCCCTGGTCGCGATCGCCATTATTTTCGACCGCACGAGCCAGGCCTATGGCAGACGGCTCCAGAAGCACTCGGAGGTCATCCATGGCTAGTCACGCGATCCAGATCAAAAACCTCTACAAGATCTTCGGGCCGCGCGGGCGCGACTATGTGGACGCAGTGAAGAACGGCATAGGCAAGGCCGAGCTCAACGAGACGCATGGCCACGTTCTCGGCCTGCAGGACATCAATATCGACATGCCAGCCGGTGCCATCACCGTGGTCATGGGCCTCTCTGGTTCCGGCAAGTCGACGCTGATCCGTCACATCAATAGGCTCATCGAGCCGACCGCCGGCGAAGTGCTCTATGACGGCGTCGATGTCTGTAATATGGGCGAAAACGCACTGCGTGAGTTTCGCCGCCACAAGACGGCGATGGTGTTCCAGAAATTCGCCCTGCTGCCGCACCGCACGGTGATGGAAAACACCATCTACGGCCTGGACATCCAGGGCGTGGCCCGGGCCGAAAGCCAGAAGAAAGGTCGCTACTGGATCGAGCGTGTCGGCCTGAAGGGGTTCGAGAACCATTATCCGAACCAGCTTTCCGGCGGCATGCAGCAGCGCGTCGGCCTTGCGCGTGCGCTCACCAACGATGCCGATATCCTGCTGATGGACGAGGCCTATTCGGCACTCGACCCGTTGATCCGCGTCGACATGCAGACCGTGCTTCTCGACCTGCAAAAGGAGTTGAAGAAAACCGTCGTCTTCATCACCCACGATCTCGACGAAGCACTGCGCCTCGGCGACAAGATCGCCATCCTGCGCGACGGCAAGGTCGTGCAGCAGGGCAGCGGCCAGGAAATCGTGTTGAAGCCAGCCGACGACTACATCACCGCCTTCGTCAAGGAAGTGAACCGCGGCCGCGTCATTCAGGCTCAGACGATCATGAAGCCGATTGCCGGCGAGCCGCATGGCGTGCGCATATCCGGCGACATGACGCTGGAGATCGCAGCTAAACAGATGACCGACAGCGGACAGACCGCTGCCGTCGTCACCGATCCCGGCGGCCGGCTGATCGGCACGATCGACCTGCAAGGCATCATTGCCGCCATGGTGACGCCGACGACACATGAAACGGCCGAGATGGCGGCCGCGTAAAAAACGCCCCACCGCAAAGCGAAAAAGCGCCCTGCCAGCCCCTAACTGAAATGTGGAATACTTTCTGTAACAAATATCTGTCGCGAAACTCTAACTTTTGGGAGCGAGTTTCGCGACAAGCCATCCTCGTGGAAGGGCAATACCGGCCTACAGTGGCTTTCGGAAGAACACGACGCGCTGTGTCTCCTCAAATCCTAAAGCGGTATGGAGCGCATGGCTGGCTGAATTCTCAAGCAGCGCGTCTGAGCCAAACTCAACACATCCAAGCGACTTCCCCCAATCAGCAACGGCATTGCAAAGCAATCGTGCGATACCCTTTCGCCTGTCAACGGGCCGGACATAAATCCCTTCGAGGAATAGAACGGGCGAGCTGCTGCATCCATTCACATAATCATATCGCAAAGTGGCCTCAGCAAACCCGACAGCTTCTTTCGCAGCGTTTCGAGCGATGAAGGCGACGGCTTCTCCACTTTCTGAAAGAAACGCCCGGCCCAACTCAGCTCGATGATCTTCAAGCGAGTGATGCGGCCACAGAGCAACGCGAAGCTGCGCCCATGGCTCAACATCTTTTATAGTCCCAACCTCAATCATCGATTCCATATTGCGGTTCTCTTCTTGTCTCAAAAACCCCAATTAAAGCGACAGTTTTGCAGCAGGTGAGTGCGCAGAATGCTTCACGAAGATATTTCCAGCAAGATAAACCGCCCCAAACACCCATGCCACAGGGGGATTCGGCACCAGTATCTACTTGGATTCCACATTTCGGTTGGGGGCTGGCCCCCTGCCCTGGGCGCTTTTTTCTTTTAGACCGCCTTATCGAGCAACCTCTGCCTTTATCCCGGGATTGTACTCATATAAAGAAATGTTTATATCTGCATTTCAATCCGGTTTATCTGACATTTGAGGAGACGCCATGACCGTCACAGCCAATCCCTTGACCGATCTTCTAGCCGAAAAGGGCGTACTGCTCGCTGATGGCGCGACCGGCACCAATCTTTTCGCCATGGGCCTGGAGGCCGGTGAAGCTCCGGAGCTCTGGAACGAACAGCATCCCGACCGCATCACCAAGCTGCATCAGGATTTCGTCGACGCCGGCGCCGACATCATTCTCACCAACACCTTCGGCGGCACCCGCCACCGTTTGAAGCTGCACCATGCGCAGGACCGCGTTCACAGCTTGAACAAGACGGCTGCCGAAATTGCCCGCGCTGTCGCCGACAAGGCTGGCCGCAAAGTCATCGTCGCCGGCTCGGTCGGCCCGACCGGCGAATTGCTGATGCCGCTTGGCGCACTGACCTATGAGGACGCCGTGGCCGCTTTCGCCGAGCAGATCGAAGGTCTGAAAGCCGGTGGCGTCGATGTCGCCTGGATCGAAACCATGTCATCGCCGGAAGAAATCCGCGCCGCCGCGGAAGCCGCCGTCAAGGTCGGCCTGCCCTACACCTATACCGGCTCCTTCGATACCGCCGGCAAGACGATGATGGGTCTTCATCCGAGAGACATTCACGGCGTTGCCAAGGATGTGGGTCAAGGTCCGCTCGCCGTCGGCGCCAATTGCGGCGTCGGCGCATCGGATATCCTCTCAAGCCTGCTCGACATGACCGATGCCGATCCGGCTTCGGTCGTGATCGTCAAAGGCAACTGCGGCATTCCGGAATATCGCGGCGCCGAGATCCACTATTCCGGCACGCCGCCGCTCATGGCCGATTACGCCCGCCTCGCCCGCGACGCCGGCGCCAAGATCATCGGCGGCTGCTGCGGCACTTCCTGCGGCCACCTTGCCGCCATGCGCGAAGCGCTCGACAGCTACACGCCCGGCCCGCGCCCGACGCTGGAAACGATCATCGATCGGATTGGCCCGCTGCGCAACAAGACGGCCAACGAAGGCGGGGCCGCCCCGACCCGCGAGCGCCGTCGCCGCGGATAAAAACAATTGGGCGGGATGACCTTTGAATGGTCATCCCGCCCTCACCTCAAATGGCGCTGAAGGTCCATTGACCCTTCGAGCTCAGCCCAAAGCCTATTTTTCGCCGCCCAGGATACGGCCCTCGGTGAAATGCGGCACGACGCGGCTCTCGAACGCCTTCAGGGCCGCGCCGATTGCCTGGTGCATGTCGAGATATCGATAGGTGCCGAGCCGTCCTCCGAAATGGACGTTGACTTCCGCTTCCGCACGCACCCGATATCGCAGGAAGACATCCTTGTCCTGCCGGGTGTCGATCGGATAGTACGGCTCATCCTTTCGCTGCGCCGAGCGCGAATATTCCCTTACGATGACAGTCTTTTCGGTCTGATAGCTTCTTTCCGGATTGAAGTGGCGAAACTCCAGGATGCGCGTAAAGGGGATCGTCTCATCGGCATAGTTCATGACCGCCATGCCCTGGAAATCGCCGGTGTTGACGGTCTCCTTTTCGAAATCGATCGTGCGCCAGCCCAATTCCCCTTCCGAATAGTCGAAATACCGATCGATCGGACCCGTATAGACAATCGGCAGGCCCGGCGGCAGCGAGGATTTCAGCGAAAAGAAATCGACGCCAAGGGCGATATTGATCTTCGGGTGGTTCAGCATCCGCTCGAAGATCGCCGCATAGCCGTCGACCGGCAGGCCCTCGTATTTGTCGTTGAAATATCTGTTGTCGTAGGTGTAGCGGACGGGCAGCCGCGTGATGATATGCTCCGGCAGATCGCGGGGGTCGGTCTGCCACTGCTTTGCGGTATAGCCGCGGATGAATGCCTCGTATAGGGGCCGGCCGATCAGGGAAATTGCCTTCTCTTCCAAGTTCGCGGGATTGCGCCCAGCCATCTCGGCCGCCTGATCCGCGATCAGCGTCCGCGCTTCAGCCGGAGAAAGTCGCCGGTTGAAGAACTGCGAGATGGTGCCGAGATTGATCGGCATCGCATAGACCTGATCCCGATACGTCGAATAAACCCGGTGCTTGTAGTCGGTAAAACCGGTGAACCTGTTCAGATAGGTCCAAACGGTTTCGTTTGGCGTATGGAAAAGATGCGCCCCGTAACGGTGGACTTCAATTCCGGTCTCGCTGTCGAATTCACTGTAGGCATTACCGCCGATGTGACTGCGGCGATCGATCAGTAGAACGTTCTTTTGCAGTTCGTTCGCAACCCGTTCGGCAATGGTCGCACCATAGAAACCTGCGCCGACGATCAGCAGGTCAACGTTGGAAAAATCGATCATGAAACTTTCAGGTCCCTCGGGATTGGAAGAGAAATCGGCTTGCTGGCTTGCCCCTCGACACATCGCCATCCGCAAGCCGCATGCATCAATTTACGCCTGGAATCGGCTTGTAACTAAACCCGTAGCTTCTCCAGAGCGCCGCTTGCTCGGCAATGGCGGACCGCACGTCATAGCTCGCGCCGATCGGCCTCGTGTGAACGATTCCAACCGCGTCGATGATGCCCATGCGCGTTGCAGGCCGTCCGAGGAATGAGGGCCACAAATGGTCCAGACCATAACCCGAGACCGCATCCTTGATGCTGCCGACGCAGATGCGGAGAGCGCGGCGCGAAAAGACCGGGCACATGATTTCGACGAAGGGTTCGAAGCGGACGTCGCCGCCTTGGCGTTGAGCGGTGATCGGATGATTGATGTGGCAGCCGGGTTCCTGGCGCAGCGATGGCTGAGCCAGATCCAGCCCGTATTTGCGCGACAGATGGAACATCTTGTTCAAATCCGGTCCGCTGCACAGCAGATCGTCGTCAGGCAACCAGATGCGATCGTAATTCCAAAGCGGGCTATCTTCATAAAACAGATCGAAGATCGGCTTGAATTTCCGCTGGTTCGGCGCATGAGTCAGATATTCAGGCGAAACCGACGGGTCGGGAATTTCGTTTCCGTACCAACTGACGCACAGATCCCAGGTGCGGGTATTGTCATTGAGCCCTTCGAACCAGCGCGGATGCAGCGATGAACCATTGGCGCGAACGACGACGAGATTGGCCCGGCGTGCGCCCACGGGCGGCTGTTTGATGAATCTCGCCCGACGCTCCATGTGCGGTGGCGTTGCCGATACCGGATGCGGCGGATGATCGACAAGGTTCAGAATGTAGATGGCGTCGACGCCGGCAAGAACGGCGCGGCCGGCAAGCGCCACGACCGCTGAATTCACGACGCGAGCCGCGTTGAATACGATCGCTGGCATCCCTTGACTGTCGAGGATGCAGAGCTTTCCATCAGCCACATACCAATGATCCAGCGATCCATGAAAGGCATTGCCGACCAATCCCTCGGGAGCAAGCACTAGAAACGGCAACAATTCCCGCCCGTCCAGATCGCCCAATTGCCAGGATGTACCGGAAAGCATCTCTGCCTGCAAATATGGAGCATCGGACCACTGCGCGGCAATTGCCACACGCTCCGCCTGCGTAAGAGTTTGCAGATTGCTCGCTGCAAATGACGTCATAGACTGCCCCTTATTCCTGGATTCAATGGCGCGCGCTGGCCGAAAGCCGCTGAACCTTTACAGTTTCCCTGAGCTCCGAAATTTCGATCCGCAGCTTCTCGACCTTATCGCTCAGTTCTTCGACCTGAACCGATATGATGTCGTCGTTCGGATCGACCGTTGACGGCGCCGCCTTCGGATATCCAAGCTCCATGGGAGCCTGCCGCGGCAAGGGCTGTTCCAGCGTAACCTTTGGAGCCACCGGCACGTCGAATTCCGCGCCGAAGAAATGCAGCCACATGCGCTCAAGCATATATCCGTAGACGGGCATGCCTAACGTCGCCTGATATGTAATTTCCAGGCTCTTCCGCGGCCATTTGGCGATGAGGTTGTTACGAACGGCGAAGATCGCACCGTAGGTGAACACTCCAAAAGAATGCGCCCGCGCTTTGTCCGCCAACTCATCGAGTCCGCATTTCCGCAGGAAATCGCTGGCAACGTTTTCTCCTTCCGGCGGGTTGCCGTGGAACGCGCAATAATCACGGCTGGTGCCCAAAGCGCCTTCGTCGACGAAATCCGGCGGACCCCAACTAGACAAAGAGAAACGTTCCGGACGAACACGCAGACGACCGCCCAGGCGTCGTTCGTAGTCCGCGAGCAAGGACGCCGGTGGAATATTGTGATCGGCCTGCCATTGCCAGGTCAGCGGCTGCAGGCTGTCCCATTGCCGCCAGTTTTCCAGCAGCGGCAGGAAATCCGGACTATGGGTAAAGGGATCGCCTTGCGAGAAGACCGTGAAGGAATCGGCGTCCCGCGGTACCGTCAGCATATGGTGGATGTATGTTTCGGACTCCCGCCCAACATTCTGCCTGTCGATGATGTGATCGGCTCTGTCAATGATGAGCGGATCGCTGATCGGCTCGCCCTTGTTGTAGATGTAGACCTCGAAATCGTCGGGAATGTTCAGGACCCAATCGAGAGACTCTTTATAGCGGGCAATAACAATTGAGTTCATATGACATCTCCAGGCACCGGCAGCCGCCAACGGCGGCATAGATGAAATCGCGCCTCGATTAATCGCCCCGCGCTGCCGACCCTGCCGTATCAAGTTCGACGAACCACCTTGGCAGAGGGATAAAAATCAAAGCTTGCACCGGGCTGGAGGCCGTATGTCGCTTCACACTCGCCTGGAATGAGCGTGAATTCTCCAGCCCCGCGAAAGCAACCTCTCCTATCCAACGGCAAAGCTCGCGATCCGAATCGCGCCGATGCCTCTGGAGAAGTCGATGTCCTCTATTGAATCCCCCGTCCTTTCGATCTGCGTTCCGACCTACAATCGCCAGTTCATGCTGGAGCGCAATGTAAGCTTCCATCTGGACGCGTTTCGCCGGCTCGGCATTCCCTTTGAGATCGTGATTGTCGATGACTGCTCGACGGACAATACCGCTGGCTATGTCCAATCCATCTCGCATCACCCGGAAGTCAGCGCCTACCGCCGCGCAAGCAATTCCGGTTTTCTCAGCAACTATGCCTTCGCCATGCAGCGTGCCCGCGGTCAATACGCAGTTTTCCTCGGGGACGACGACTTGCTCATTCCGGAAAAGGTCGTCGAATACATCCGCTTGATGGCGGAGGACCAGCGGATCGGCATGGTGCAAGCGCCGTGGATGCTTGTCGATGGACGGCCGGGCGGCGGCGACATGCAGCCCTTTTATCACCTGTCCTATCCGACGCGTCATTCGAAGGGCGATTTCCATTCGATGCTGGAATTCATCCTCGAGCGACACGTCTTCCCTGAGTTCATGATCATCCGGCGCGACGTCCTGGCCAAGTCTATCTCCAGCCCGACGCCCTTCATCTTCTGGGCATTTCTTTATACGACGCGCGCGCTCGACAAGGCCGACATTCTCTTCATGCCGGAACCCTTCGCACGCGTAACGGCGGTCTCCGACGACCCGCGCCTGCAGCAGGGTAACAAGGAATGCATGTTCCAGTGGGACACCTACAGAGGCGGCCTGGAATATCTCGCCTCTCAGGCCCTTCGCGACGGCAAGCTTCCCGCCGATTACCGGACGTCTCTGGTGCAGCGCATCACGCAATTCATGCTGCAGCGCCAGGCCGTCGCCATGCGCCTGCATGTCAACGCGCAGAATTGGGTCGAGGCCTACATCATGTATCATCGCATGGCGGCCTATCACGCCGCGCCGCTTCCGCCGGAATCCTATGATCAGATCCGCAAGCTCGCCGGTATCGCGACAGCCGCAACGGAAGCGATCGCATTCAACGGCGAACCGGTCATCATCGAGCCGATCATCGACGACACGACGATCAATCTTCTGTCGCCAGCGATCCGGGAACGTTTGAGCCGGGAAGCGCCGCAGCTCGATAGGTCCGACAAGCCAAGGGCGTTCCTTCGCTTCACGCAGAACTTTCCGCCCAATCCCGGTCCGAGAGACGGGCTGTTCGATATTCTCACTTATATCGAACAGTTCGTTTGAGGCTCCTCAGCCCGGCAGCAGCTCCGTCACCGCGATGATCGGGCCGAGCGGGAATAATTCATCCCGCCTCTGCCATTCCGGTATATCGAGGCTGGAGATGCTGCCATCGAGGAAGAGTGCATTGGCGCAGCCGAGATCGTCACGGAACAAAGTCGCAAAATCGTGGAAGCGGACAGCGCCGTCAGATACGGCGAAGATGACCTTGCCATCGGCTGACACGCCGACGCCGTTGCGCGTCTTGAAACTGGTGCTGTCGGCGAGGAACGACGGATGCAGCTTGCCGTCGATCACCAGCATCGGGCCGGATTGCGTCGCGTAGAAAGGCTTGATGCCGGAAGCCTGGAAGGCTTTGCTCTCCATGATGCCGGCATGGCCCGGCTGAAGATAGAAGACGCCGTTCGGCAGTAGATGAAAATTGCCCCACCCCTTGTTGGTGTTGATCTCTCTCTGTTGCTTGCCGTCTTCGACATAGAGGCCGACCGGCGATTGGTCATCCCGGTACATGCCGCCATTCATCGCAAATCGGATGTAGATGCGGTCCTGGCGAAGATCGTTTTCCAGCGCTCGGAACGAGCCATAGGGCTTGCCGCTGCGGTCGTTCTGGTAGAGCCGGATACCGTCGGTGGCGGGATCGAAGGTGCAGACGGTATAGCTGTCGCCAAGATGCTGAACCTTGCGGCAGGCCTCATCAGCAAACGCCGTGGTGGCGCAGGTGAGGATGGCGAACATGGTCAGCAACCGAATCAAACGCTTGGGCTCCGCAGCGAATTTCGAAGCTTTAAGGGCGCAATCAAAATGCGGCAAAAGAAGGAAATTCCTTCCTTTTTAAGACCGAAGTGCCGCCATGTGAAAAGCGAGCTGCGCCTGCGGATAGCGATAGGCCGATCCCACTGGGCAGGCATTGCGCGCCAGGCAGCCGCTAATTATGCAACCGGTTTTCCCTGCATCCGTCCGGAGATGCGACCGACAGGCGGCTACGTCGAAACCGACCGATGTGACGGCCTCGACGGGACAGGCGGTCAGGCAAGGCTTTTCGTCGCAATGATCGCAGGGATGTGCAGCCATCGTCCCTGCCCCATCCACTTCGATTATGTCGGCAAACCCGAGCGCACCGCGATAACCGTGCCACAAGCCATAGTCCGGATGGATCAGGATGCCGAGCGGCGAAGCCTTCAAACCTTCCGCCTGCATTGCCCATCGCTGGAACGGCTGCCACGGCGGATCGGAGGGGAAATAGGCTGTCGCATTGAATACCGCGGCTAGAGGCCTTATGATCGCCTTCGACCACTCGTCCAGCGGATCGGTATGATCCGCATTTTCGGGCGATTGCCGCCATCGGGAAAACGGCTCCCAGATGGAACCGCCGATATTGCCGAGCAGGATCACGCTTCGCGCCGGCGTCCCGTCGGCCAATGCCGGTCCCTCGCCTTCGCCGAAGGAAATGATCCCACGAACAAAAACTCCGTGCGGCGCAAGCGCCGCACGGAGTTCGCTGACAATCGCGGAGCCGCCACTCATCGCGGCCCCTTATATTGATAGTGCGGCCGCCAGACCTCTTTCTGAATCAGATCGGCGACGCGAACCGCACCGCCTTGCTCCCTGGCGGCCTCGGGCTCTCTTCAGGTGAAAGCGTCCGGCATCGAATCCTTGCGCTTCTGGATATAGGCCAGCAGCGCCTCATCGATCGCCGGATCAAGCGGCGGTGCTTCGTAATGGTCGAGCCAGGAGCGGCAAAGCGCATTGGCGCGTTCCTCGATGCGCTTCTGACCTTCGATTTCCCACTGTTCGAAGGAATTGTTGTCAGCCAGCGCCGAACGGTAGAAGGCCGTCTGGAAGTTGGCCTGCGTATGGCCGCAGCCGAGATAGTGGCTGCCGGGGCCGACTTCGCGGATGGCATCCATCGCCTGGCCGTTTTCTGAGAGATCGACGCCCTCGGCCATCTTCTGCATCATGCCGAGCTGATCCTGATCGATCATGAACTTCTCGTAGGAGCTGACGAGGCCGCCTTCGAGCCAGCCAGCGGCATGCAGCACGAAATTCGTGCCGGCAAGCAGCGTCATGTTCAGCGTGCTGGCCGATTCATGAGCCGCCTGCGCATCCGGCACCTTGGAAGCGCAGAGCGAACCGCCGGTACGGAAAGGCAGTCCGAGACGACGGGCAAGCTGGGCCGAGCCGTAGGACACCAACGACGGCTCCGGGGTGCCGAAGGTCGGCGCGCCCGACTGCATGGAGATGGAGGCGGCGAAGGTGCCGTAAAGCACCGGCGATCCCTTGCGAATCAACTGCGTGAAGGATGCACCGGCCAGAACCTCGGCCAGGATCTGCGTCAGCGTGCCGGCAACCGTCACCGGGCTCATCGCGCCGGAGAGAATGAACGGCGATACGACGGAGGCCTGGTTATGCCGCGCGTAGACCTTCAATGCACCGAGCATGGTCTCGTCGAACACCATCGGCGAATTGGCGTTGATCAGGTTCAGCGTGACGCAATTGTTTTCGACGAACTCGTCACCGAAAACGATCTTCGCCATGGCGATCGTGTCTTCGGCACGTTCCGGCGCGGTCACCGAACCCATGAACGGCTTGTCCGAATATTTGATATGGCTGTAGACCATATCGAGATGGCGCTTGTTGACCGGGATGTCGACCGGCTCGCAGACCGTGCCGCCGGACGAATGGATCGACGGCGCCATATAGGCGAGCTTCACGAAATTACGGAAATCCTCGATCGTCGCATAACGACGATTGCCTTCGAGATCGCGAACGAAGGGAGGGCCGTAAACCGGCGCGAAGATCGTTGCCTTGCCGCCGACCTGGGCGTTGCGGGCGCTGTTGCGCGCATGCCAGGTGAATTCCTTCGGCGCGGTCTTCAGGAGTTCGCGGCAAAGCCCTTTCGGGAAATGCACCCGCTGCCCCTTAACGTCGGCACCAGCTTCCTTCCAGAGTTCCAGTGCTTCCGCATCGTCGCGAAACTCGATGCCGATTTCTTCGAGCACGGTGTCAGCATTGCGCTCAATGAGCTGCAGGCCTTCCTCGTCCAGGACCTCGTAGACACCGATCTTGCGCTGGATATACGGGAGCGACGGACCTGGCCCGCCACCGCTGCGTGATGCGCGCCGCGCAGCCGCACCCCTGCCCTCGCCGCGCGAACGCCGTCCGCCACCATCACCTGCGGCCGGTTGCTCAATCATATCATCCATGATGCTTCCTCACTCTTGCGCATGAATACGTCTGTACAATTTGCCCCATGCTACCCGATTCCGTCGCACGGACATTCCTTTATGCGCCAGTGACTAGCATAGGACAGACATGGCCGGCGTGAAATTGCTTCATATCCATCTGTTCCTTCCGTCGCGATTTATCTGCGTCACGTCGCTTTCGAAAAGGGTTTTGTTAGGCTTCCGGTCTATCGATAAAGACAGCATTGTTTTATAGAAGCCCCTGATGCATCGCACGAAAACGGGATGGAGCGCATGTCTGACGAAGAAATCATTCTCTCGGAACTCTCGGACGAGGAACTTGTGCAGCAGATGCACGACGACCTCTATGACGGACTGAAGGAGGAAATCGAGGAAGCGACAAATATCCTCCTCGAACGCGGCTGGGCACCTTATGACGTCCTGACCCAGGCGCTTGTCGAAGGCATGCGTATCGTCGGTATCGACTTCCGCGACGGCATTCTCTTCGTTCCCGAAGTGCTGCTTTCCGCCAATGCCATGAAGGCTGGCATGTTTATCCTGCGGCCGTTGCTGGCGCAGACCGGTGCTCCGAAGCTCGGCAAGATGGTGATCGGCACCGTCAAGGGCGACATTCACGACATCGGCAAGAACCTCGTCGGCATGATGATGGAAGGCGCCGGCTTCGATGTCGTCGACCTTGGCATCAACAACCCGGTCGAAAACTATCTCGACGCCATCGAGCGCGAACAGCCGGATATTCTCGGCATGTCGGCGCTGCTGACGACCACCATGCCGTACATGAAGGTCGTTATCGACACGCTCAAGGAAAAGGGCATGCGGGATGATTATGTCGTCCTCGTCGGCGGTGCGCCGTTGAACGAAGAGTTCGGCAAAGCGGTCGGTGCTGATGCCTACTGCCGTGACGCGGCCGTGGCGGTCGAAACCGCCAAGGACTTCATGAAGCGCAAGCACAACAGCCACGCTGCCAGCGCCTGATCGCGACGAATGCCAAGGCGGCGGCATCCATTAGGGTTGCCGCCGGCCGATCGGCACCCCAAATCAGTTGACGACGGCCCTCTTTACGCTGTGACCGGCGCTCTCGGTTGCGTTGACGGCATTGGCGGTGTCCCTGCCCACGCCGCGAATTGTGTTGGCACATGAAGCGAGTACCATAAGGACTGCACAGGCGGCGGCGATTTTGGTGAGTGTCGGTGCTGTCATGATCGGAGCCCTTTCGGAATGGATATTGATCGGCAAGAGGCGGAGACAAACACGCCGCCCAATGAACGCACAATCGCGCAAAAAGTTCATGTGATCGCGTGCGGTGCAATCGCGCGCGAAATACTCGCGATCGCCAGAATCAATAACCTCGATCATATCGACCTGCACTGTCTTCCCGCGATCTACCATTCCTATCCACAGAAGATTGCCCCTGCCCTCAAAGAGGCGATTGCGGATGCCCGCTCACGCGGCTTCGAGAAGATTTTCATCGGCTATGCCGATTGCGGCACCGGCGGCGATATCGACAAAATCTGCGAAAAAGAAGGCATCGAACGCCTTTCCGGCCCGCACTGCTATTCCTTCTTCAGCGGCAACGAAGCCTTTTCCACTCGCGAGGATGACATTACCTCGTTTTTCCTCACCGATTTCCTGGCGCGTCAGTTCGAATCCTTCGTCATCGTGCCGCTCGGCCTCGACCGGCATCCAGAGCTGAAGGAAATGTATTTCGGCAATTACCGCAAGGTCGTCTATCTCTCGCAGGAAGAGGATTCGGCACTGCAGGAAAAGGCAAAAGCGGCAGCGACCTATCTCGGCCTCGACTACGAATATCGCTTCACCGGCTATGGCGATCTCGCCCGCGAATTGAAGGCTGTCTGATTACGACATTGCCCAACGCCGCCCCACTTGCGGTTGCCGCCGGACCCGGCCATGTTGAAAGCCCCGAATCCCAGCGAAAAACAAGACGATGTCACTTAGAGGTGACCAGAAGTGTCGGTTATGCGCAGATGGTTTCGACATCGCGTCGTTTTTTGGCATGGGCCGCGTCGTCGCAAGCGCAGTCCCCAGATCGGCGGACGTGCATTCTTGTTCAAAGAGGAGAATTTGCATGGCAGATCGCATTGTCGTCTACTGGCGGGACATTCCTGCCCAGATCATCATCAAGAAAGGACGGCAATCGGCCAAGCGTGAATTGTCGCTGCGCTTCACGGAAGCGATCGACATGTGCGCCATGCGCACCGGCGCTGCCGAGACTGACGACTACTTGGCCGAATGGCGCAAGGCCGATCCCGTGCCAGTCTCCGACGATCTTGAAGCAGAGGCCGACAAGGCCGCCAGCGAACTCGAAGCCGCCTATGATCGCGAGCGCCTGGTAGCGTTGGTGAAGGCCGGAGGACGTGACAATGGCTGATACCGTCCAGAAACCAGGCAACGCCGCGGCGGGTGCGAAGGCAGCCACCGGCGCCTATACGCCATCGGGTGTTTCGCCGAACCGCCGCGCTCGTCGCAAATACACTGTCCGTCTCTGGGCCGTGCGTCATTCGCGTTTCCTCGAGTGGTTCTATCACCGCTTCGCCGACGCCTTCCTCCTGCTGCATCCGCTCTGGAAGTCCATCGGCTATGCGCGCGTCGAACGGCCGATCACCTTCGTCGAGCGCAACGTGAAGGGCTTTCTCTTCGATTGCCGCATGTGCGGCCAGTGCGCCTTATCGTCGACCGGCATGTCCTGTCCGATGAACTGTCCGAAGCAGTTGCGCAACGGCCCTTGCGGCGGCGTGCGCGCCAATGGCAATTGCGAAGTCGAGCCCGATATGCCTTGCGTTTGGGTGCAGGCCTGGAACGGCTCGCGCAATATGAACGGGGGCGATGCGATCTTGAATGTGCAGAAGCCGGTAAACCAGTCGCTGCGGGAAACATCCTCGTGGCTGCGCGTGACCGCTGAAGCTGCGGCAGCGCGCGAAGCGAAGAAGAAGGAAGCCTGATCGAATGGCGCATATTGATGAAAACCCGCTTGGCGCGCATCTGCCGCTCGATCCCCTGCCGGGCCACTCGTCGCTTGGGCGGCTTGAGCGTGTGCTGCGCCGCGGCGAGTTCGCCGTCACKGCCGAGCTGAACCCGCCCGACAGCGCCAATGCGGAAGATGTCTACGAGCGCGCCTCCATTTTCGATGGCTGGGTGGACGGCATCAACGCCGTCGATGCCTCCGGCGCCAATTGCCATATGTCCTCGGTCGGCATCTGCGCGCTGCTGACGCGCATGGGCTATGCCCCGATCATGCAGATCGCCTGCCGCGACAAGAACCGCATCGCCATCCAGGGCGACGTGCTGGGCGCTGCTGCCATGGGCGTCTGCAACATCATGTGCCTGACCGGTGACGGCGTGCAGGCCGGCGACCAGCCGGGCGCCAAGCCGGTTTTCGATCTCGACTGCATGTCGCTGCTCGAAACCGTTCGCATGATGCGCGACAACGCCAAGTTCCTCTCCGGCCGCAAGTTGACGTCACCGCCGAAAGTCTTTCTTGGCGCTGCCATCAACCCCTTTGCGCCGCCCTACGACTTCAGGCCCTATCGCCTGGCGAAGAAGATCGAAGCCGGCGCGCAGTTCGTTCAAAGCCAATATTGCTACGACGTGCCGATGTTCCGCGACTACATGAAAAAGGTCCGCGATCTCGGCCTGCATGAGAAGTGCTTCGTCATGGTCGGTGTCGGACCGCTGGCTTCCGCCAAGACCGCTCGCTGGATGCGCTCGAACGTGCCGGGCGTGCATATTCCGGACGAGGTGATCAAGCGCATCGAAGGCGCTCAGGATCAGAAAAAGGAAGGCAAGCAGCTCTGCATCGACATCATCAACGAGGTGAAGGAGATCGAGGGCGTTTCCGGCATCCACGTCATGGCCTACCGCCAGGAAGAATATGTCGCCGAGATGGTGCACGATTCGGGTGTCCTGAAAGGCCGCCAGCCCTGGAAGCACGAGGCGAGCCGCACCGACGCGCTCGTCGCCGAGCGGCTGGAGCATATCCGCGGCGGCATGGAGGAGAACCAGCAGCAAATGGCCGAAGCCGCCGCCCATCATCCGCCGCACCTGGCGCATTGAACCAGAATGTTCTTAACAGGCCCGCGGGAAGCCGGCCTGACTTGTAACCGAATTCATCGCACGATAGACCACCTCTATCGGGCCAACTGACCAGAGGATCAGACATGACGCGCACCATCGTTGCTTCAGCCACTCGCGAAATCATCATTGGTTTCGACCAACCCTTTTGCGTGATCGGCGAACGCATCAACCCGACGGGGCGCAAGAAGCTGGCCGCCGAGATGATCGAAGGCAATTTCGAGACGGTCATCAAGGATGCGCTGGAACAGGTAGCCGCCGGCGCGACCATGCTCGACGTCAACGCCGGCGTCACCTCGGTCAATCCGAACGAGACCGAGCCGGGCCTGCTGGTGAAGACGCTGGAAATCGTCCAGGGCCTCGTCGACGTGCCGCTGTCGATCGACAGCTCGGTAACCGCCGCTATCGAGGCTGGCCTGAAGGTCGCCAAGGGTCGTCCGCTGGTCAATTCCGTGACCGGCGAAGAAGAGAAGCTCGAAGCCATCCTGCCGCTGGTGAAGAAATACGACGTACCCGTGGTCGCCATCTCCAATGACGAGACCGGCATTTCCATGGACCCCGACGTACGTTTCGCCGTCGCCAAGAAGATCGTAGAGCGCGCGATGGACCACGGCATCAAGCCGCATGACATCGTCGTCGATCCGCTCGTCATGCCGATCGGCGCGCTGGGCGACGCCGGCCGTCAGGTCTTCGCGCTGCTGCACCGCCTGCGCAACGAGCTGAAGGTCAACACGACCTGCGGCCTCTCCAACATCTCCTTCGGCCTGCCGCATCGCCATGGCATCAATGCCGGCTTCATCCCGATGGTAATCGGCGCCGGCATGACCTCGGCGATCATGAACCCCTGCCGCCCGCAGGAAATGGAAGCCGTCCGCGCCGCCAACGTTCTGAACGGCACCGACGCTAACTGCACCAACTGGATCATGACCTATCGCGACTACAAGCCGGCCGAGGGTGGCGCAGTAGCTGCCGCTGCCACGACAGCGCCGGCAGCCGGCGGCGGACGCCGTGGTGGACGCGCGGCCCGCACTGGAGCAGGCGCTTCGAGGGAGTAAAACCCCTCATCCGTCTTTTCGCGATTTCGCTTCGCGCAAATCGCTCAAATCCACCTTCTCCCCGTTACACGGGGCGAAGGCGCTTCGCTACTCCGTCGTCCCCTCTCCCGTTCATGGGGAGAGGCTAGGGTGAGGGACAACCGGGGCCTCCGTAGGGAAATTGTCCGAAAGCCGAGTCCAATGACCAACTTAGACCCCCTCGTCCTCTTCATGCCCTCCGGCAAGCGCGGCCGTTTCGCGGTCGGCACACCGGTGCTGGAGGCGGCGCGACAGCTTGGCGTCTATGTCGAGAGCGTCTGCGGTGGTCGCGCGACATGCGGACGCTGCCAGGTGTCGGTGCAGGAAGGCAATTTCGCCAAGCACAAGATCGTCTCTGCCAATGATCACCTCTCGCCGATCGGGCCCAAGGAAAAGCGCTACGCCGAAGTCCGCGACTTGCCGGACGGACGTCGCCTCTCCTGTTCAGCCCTGATCCAGGGCGATCTGGTCATCGACGTGCCGCAGGATACGGTGATCAATGCGCAGGTGGTCCGCAAGGCCGCCGACGAGCGCGTCATTGCCCGCGATACGGCCGTGCATATGTGCTACGTCGAGGTCGAAGAGCCGGATATGCACAAACCGTCAGGCGATCTCGACCGGCTGAAAGCCGCATTGGCCGCCGACTGGAAATACGACAATCTCGAAATCGATTTTCATATCATCCCGCAGGTACAATCGATCCTGCGCAAGGGCGAGTGGAAGGTTACGGCCGCGATCCACAGGGATCGTGAGAGCGACCGTCCGCGCCTGATCGCACTTTATCCGGGCCTGAAGAATGAGGCCTACGGCATTGCCTGCGATATCGGCTCGACGACAATTGCCATGCATCTCTCTTCGCTGCTGTCGGGCCGCACAGTGGCATCCGCGGGCGCATCCAACCCGCAGATCCGCTTCGGCGAAGACCTGATGAGCCGCGTCTCCTATGTGATGATGAATCCGGACGGCCGCGGTGCCATGACCAACGCCGTGCGCGAGGCGCTGAACGGGCTGATCGACAAGGTCTGCGCCGATGGCGGTGCATCGCGCCAGGACATTCTGGACGCCGTCTTCGTCGGCAATCCGATTATGCACCACCTTTTCCTCGGTATCGATCCGACCGAGCTCGGCGGCGCCCCCTTTGCGCTTGCCGTCTCTGGCGCGGTGCATCTGACAGCAGCCGAAATCGGCCTGCCGATGAATGCCGGCACGCGCGTCTACATGTTGCCCTGCATCGCCGGCCATGTCGGCGCCGATGCCGCCGCCGCGACGCTGGCCGAAGGGCCGCACCGGCAAGACGAAATGATGCTGCTGGTCGATATCGGCACCAACGCCGAAATCGTGCTMGGCAATAGCAATCGTGTCGTCGCAGCCTCCTCGCCGACCGGCCCGGCCTTCGAAGGCGCCGAGATTTCCAGCGGCCAGCGCGCCGCTCCCGGCGCCATCGAGCGCGTGCGCATCGATCCCGTCACCCTTGAGCCGCGCTACCGCGTCATCGGCATCGAACCATGGTCAGACGAACCCGGTTTTGCGGAAGCCGCCGCCACAGTCGGCGTMACCGGCATTTGCGGCTCGGCCATCATCGAGGTAGTCGCCGAGATGTTCCTGACCGGCATCATTTCCGAAGACGGCGTTGTCGACGGCAGCATGGCGGAACGCTCGCCACGCATCCTGCAAAACGGCCGTACCTTCTCCTATCTGCTGCGCGATGGCGAACCCCGCATTACGGTGACGCAGAATGATATTCGCGCCATTCAGCTCGCCAAGGCCGCGCTTTATGCCGGCGTCAAGCTGCTGATGGACAAGCAGGGCATCACCCATGTCGACCGCATCGGCCTTGCCGGCGCCTTCGGCACCTTCATTGATCCGAAATATGCCATGGTGTTGGGTCTGATTCCGGACTGCGCCCTTGACAAGGTGAAGGCGGTCGGCAACGCCGCCGGCACCGGCGCTCGCATGGCCCTCCTCAACCGCGGCCACCGCCGCGAGATCGAGGAAACCGTCAGCAAAATCGAGAAGATAGAGACGGCGCTTGAATCAAAATTTCAGGAGCATTTTGTCTACGCGATGGCGCTGCCAAACAAGGTCGATGCCTTCCCCGAACTGTCGAAAGTGGTGACGTTGCCGGAACGCAAGCAGCTTGCCGACGATGCCGCTGGCGAAGGCGGCGGCCGCAGACGTCGCCGCAGCCGCGAGTAATAGGTGAAAGGCTGCGGCTCACGCAGCCATTTTCCGCCCGATCTCTACGAACGCCTGCCGGATGCTATCGGCCACCGCCTTCATCGGTCCTGTCATCTGCGATGCCGTCAGCAAACGAATGTCGAAGGATGTGAGTTCCGGCAGCCCCTCATTCGGCCCAAGGATTTCCATATCCTCCGTGATGTAGGAACGTGGAAACGGCGCAACGGCCAGATCCGAGACGATAGCGGCGCGCTGCGCCATCGTGTGGGCGCTGAGATAGGAAACGCGATAAGGCCGCTTCTGCCGCTCGAGCTGCGCCAGGGCCTCCGATCTCCAGATACAGCCATCTTCCCAAATCGAGATCGGCAACGGATCGCGGCGATAGGCCGTACCGCACTTTGCGCCGGCCCAGACCAAGCGCTCGGTGTAGATCACCTCGCCCTCCGTCGGGAAAGGCCGCGTCGCGCAGTTGATCAGCGCCAGATCCAGCCGCTGCTCCTCGATACGCTTCTTCAATTGGAGGCTCATGTCGACTGTAACATCGACCATGATGCCCGGATAACTCTCCGAAAAACTCCTCAGAATGCTCGGCAGCAGGCGCTCACCGATATCGTCGGGCGCGCCGAGCCGCACGACACCGCTGAGTTCGGGCATGATGAAGCGTGACACGGCCTCATTGGAAAGAGCCAGGATGTTGCGTGCATAGGAGAGCAGCATTTCGCCATGCTGCGTCAGGCTGACAGAGCGTGCATCGCGCAGGAACAGCGTCACGCCAAGCTGCTCTTCCAGCTTCTTGATCTGCATTGAGACAGCGGACGGCGTGCGAAAAACCGCATCGGCAGCGGTCGAAAAATTGCCGGTTTCAGCGATGGCGACGAAGGTGCGCAGAACTTCATTGTCGAGCAGCGGTATGGGCCGGCGGAGCGGTACGGTCATAACGGCATCCTTCAATTTTTCTGATTTTAAACACCATATCATTTCATTTGTCTGAATGTCAACGAAGCACCATATTAGGCCTAACGAAATTGATAGAGACGGCCGAAAGGAGCAAGAACCATGACTAGCACAGCACTTCGCGAGGCATCTCGCTTGTTCAACCTTATGCGCGCCCGAGACATTCAGCGCACGGCGCAACACACGCTCGATGAAATCGCAACGCATTTCCCGGCGCATCTGATCGACGACGTCAACGCCCGCGGCCTGCCCCCGGATCGCGTGATCTCCGCCCTCGAACGGAAGCCTGCCAGCGCACGATCGTTCAAGAATGCTAATGGCATCTATAAGATCTATTCGTTTGATTGATGGGCGAAGTACCCCCATATTAGCTCGTAAAGGTCGCGACCTTTCGGGCATCTGAAAACCGAAGGAACCTTGAAATGACGACGATCACCTATAGACATTCCGATAGGACGCGGAGCCCGCTTCCGTCGGCTGGCACTTTTGTGCAACTCATCACTCGGATTACCGATCGCTGGCAGCAATGGCGCTCCGAGCGCGAGCTCGAATCTCTCCCGGACGACATGCGCAAGGACCTCGGCTGGCCGGCCGTCGACGAAGCCAAGAATTCCAGGGCCGGTCGATGATCGTGACATGCTGTAAATTCTGAAGGCGACACTCAACCAAACCGGGTGTCGCCTTTCGAACATTTATGCATCTCAGCGCGTATTTGGTTTTTATTTCGATTGTTGCTGACATATATATTTAGTTGCTTCACGAAATTGCTTACCCGCTTCGCCTGCTTTCTTCGCAGCGGCAATTTTAGTGGGATTGCACAAATATCTCTTTGCGGCCGCTATTATCCATGCCAATGTCGCTATTGGACCATCGAGCCGACGCATTTGACGCAAGGAATACAGGATGGTCCTGGAGGATGGATTTTCCTGATATKAGCAAGACTCCGATTAAGACGCGTTCCCTCGTTTTCTTCCTCGTTCCCCACTTTACCATGCTGCCGTTTTCGGCTGCGGTTGAGACGCTGCGGATTGCGAACCGCATGCTCGGTTACCCAGCCTACACGTGGCGACTGGCCTCGACCGACGGCCAGAAGGTTTATTCCTCCAGCGGCATCGGCCTCGAAGTCAATACATCGCTCGCCGACGAGCGTCGCAATCTCGGCGGTGAGAACAGGCCGAACATGGTGCTCGTCTGTTCGGGAATCTACGTCGAGGAGTTCCTCAACAAGTCTGTCAATGCTTGGCTGCGCGAGACCTACAATCGTGGCGTGGCCGTCGGCAGCCTCTGCACGGGCGCGCATGTGCTGGCCCAGGCCGGCCTCCTGAACGGCAAGCGCTGCGCCATTCACTGGGAAAATCTCCCCGGCTTTGCCGAGAACTTCCCGCAGGCCGAAGTCTATGCCGATCTCTATGAGGTCGACAGCAATCTCTATACCTGCGCCGGCGGTACCGCTTCGCTCGACATGATGCTMAACCTGATCGGACAGGATTTCGGCGAAAACCTTGTCAATCGCGTCTGTGAGCAGCAACTTACCGACCGTGTCCGCAGCCCGCATGACCGCCAGCGCTTGCCGCTGCGCGCCCGCCTCGGTGTTCAGAACGCCAAGGTGCTGTCGATCATCGAGCTGATGGAAAGCAATCTCGCCGAGCCGCTGTCGCTGCTCGAAATCGCCGACGATGCCGGCCTCTCGCGCCGTCAGATCGAGCGCCTCTTCCGCCAGGAAATGGGCCGCTCGCCCGCGCGCTATTATCTGGAGATCCGCCTCGACCGTGCCCGTCACCTGCTGGTGCAGTCGTCGATGCCGGTCGTGGAGGTGGCGGTTGCCTGCGGGTTCGTTTCCGCCTCGCACTTCTCCAAGTGTTATCGCGAACTCTACAACCGCTCGCCCCAGCAGGAGCGCGCCGAGCGCAAGCTCACCCTGTCGAGCAACCGCAGTGGCGTCGTTGTCTAAGGCTGGCTGATGGAGGCGGCTATTCGGCCGCTTCCTCCGTCATCTTGGCGTCGGAATAGACCTGATTGCGGCCCTTGTGCTTGGCCATGTAAAGAAACTGGTCGGCCGCGTTGAGATAATTCTCGAATGCCTCACGACCTGCAATTTCGGCGACACCGATCGACACGGTCACCGAGAGTTCTTCGTCGTCCGCATTCACCTTCAAATTGGAGAGATTGACGCGCACCTCGTCGCACAGCGCCGTTGCTGCGCGTGAATCCATTTCGGTGAATAGGATAGCGAACTCCTCGCCGCCGAGACGGGACAGCAGGTTCTCGCTGCCTTCGAACAGCGAATGAAGCCGGCCGGCAACGGCCTTCAACACCTGGTCGCCGATCTCGTGGCCATAGGTGTCGTTCAGATGCTTGAAATGATCGATATCGAGGATCGCGACCGAGGTCGGCCGATGATGGCGCAGGCATTCGTGGACGATCCGCGGACCATGATCGTAAAAATAGCGTCTGTTATAGAGCCCTGTCAGATAGTCGCTCGCGGCGGCAGCGCGCAATTGCTTGAGCTGCATCAGGGTTTCGACATTGTGCGCTATGCGGCACTGCAGCTCTTCGGCCACAAACGGACGATAGATGAAATCGGTGGCGCCGGCCTTCAGGAACATCGCCGATAATAGGCGGTCGTTCGAAGAGGAGATGCCGATGACCCTCATCCGATCCGAACCATAGCGATGGCGAATACGCCGGGTCAGCTCGTAACCATCCATGTCGGGCATATGATGATCGGTCACCACCACTTCTATGTCGCCGTAGTCATCAAGCGCCGCCAACGCTTCGACACCGGTGCCGGCTTCGGCCACCTTGAACTGCTGCGCCTCTAGGAGCTCCACCAGCACGCGCCGCGCCGACGGGAGATCATCCACTACCAGCACCCGCGTGCCGCGGTTGGAGATGGCCCGCCGTACGGTGGAAACGAGATTGTCGAGGGCGAATTCATTGTCCTTCAGGACGTAATCGACAATGCTGCGCTCCATGATGCGGTTGCGCGTATCCATGTCGAAGGACGCAGTGAAAACGACGGTGGGAATATGGTGAGTGATGGCAACATCCAGCGCCTCCCCATGGGGTGCATCCGGCAGATTGAGGTCGACCACAGCCATGGTGAAGCTGCGCCCATCTACCGCCAACGCTTCATTCAGCGCCTTCAATGAGGCGCAATGGACAACATTGAGGCCGAGTTCGGTTTGGAACCGGTGGGACAGGACCGAAGAAAACATGCGCGAATCTTCAACCAGAAGTATGCTCTGGCTGCCGCGGCGACGGTTACGGCCATCGCTGAGGAAATCCACGCGGAACACCATTTGACTTCAAGTCCTCCCAGACCACACGGCGCGCACCGATCGCTGTTGCCTATCGCGAGCGAAAATGGCGCCGTCCTTCAACTCCATCGTGAACAGGATTCGTGAAGAAAGTGGAACCAGAGATTGCAGAAATCTTGTACTGAAGATGAATTATCCTCATATTTTACTTTTCTGAAACTCGGTCGGCTCCTTCTTCCGGCATGTCACGCACTCAATCGCATCGACTGGATCTGCAGCAAGGTGTCGAGGTTCTGGTTCACGCGGCAATAGAACTCTTCATCAATGAACGGCCGCAGAATGAAATCATTGCCGCCGGCCTTGAGAAAGCGCGCCGATAGCAACCTGTTGGTAGACGACGAGACACCGATGATGCGCAGCTCATGCGAACCGATGCTGGCCCGGATACGGCGCGTCAGTTCGAAGCCGTCGATGTCGGGCATGTTGTAATCGGTGACCATCAGACCGATGTCGCGATTGGCCTTCAGGATCTCCAGTGCCTTTGTGCCGTTCTCGGCGACGCTGACGCGGAAATTATAGCGCTTCAGACGGCTGGACAGCAAAGCACGCGCCGTGGCGCTGTCGTCGACGATCAGTACGTGATGACGATGATTGGTCAGGAAGCGGCAAATCGACTCAGCCAGCAGATCGACGGCGAAGATATTGTCCTTGAGAATATAGTCGACGATATCCTTGGCGATCAGCTCGTCGCGCATGCCTTCGTGGAACGTGCCGGTGAAAACGATCGTCGGGATGCTGAGATCGATCAGATATTCCAGCGCCTCGCCTTTTTCTGCTCCCGGCAGATTGATGTTGGAAATCGCCAGCCGGATCGGCTCGGACGACTTGTCATAGGCAAACTGCAATTCTTCGAAGTTCCGGCAGATTTCGATGTCGATGTCGAAGAGTTCCTTCAGCTTCGCGCTGATCATCGACGTAAAGACATTCGAATCCTCGGCGAGAAGAATACGCGCTCCAGCAAGCGAGCCGCCGGAATACTGCATTCCCGAAATACCCAAAAATGGCATGATTAAACCTGCTAATAGAAATCGGCCCCGTCCCAATTTTCTACAGCAAAGCACTTGAATATTTATTAAGTCGACTGGTTTCCCATAAATGAAAGGCGACCATCGGGCCGCCTTCTCATTTATTATACTCTGGACGTTCGGATATCAGGCGCAACGCCGCATTATCCTCGTGACCACATCACTGGGCGGATGCCTTGCCGCGACGGCGAACGCCGCTCCTGACCTCCAGCGGCTGCGGCAGTTCCTCTTCGGCCGGCGGAGCAATGTCTTTGATGAGATCTTCTGGAACGACTTCCGGCCCGTCTGCGGAATCGGCCAGATTGGTGGTCGCCAACAGATCGGTCTGTCTGCCTCGCTTGCTGTCGCGGACGATGTGCAGTTCCTGATGCGGATAGGGAATGGCAATCCCCTCTTCGCGAAAACGCTTCAGGATATCGATGCGCAGATTGTTGCGGATCTCCATGCCGTCGGAGAGATCGGAGAGGTAGAAACGCATCTCGAAATCGAGCGAAGACGGACCGATGCGCAGGAATTCGACATGCGGCTCGGGATTCCTGAGCACCTTCGGGATGCCGCGCACCAGCTCCAGCAGAATGTCCATAACTCTCTGCGGATCGGCATCGAAACTGACGGAAACCGGAATTTCCGAGCGCGCCAAGCGGTTACGGTGCGTCCAATTGCCGACCGAGCCGTTGATCAGCTCCGAATTCGGCACGATGATCGACTGCTTGCGGAAAGTTTCGATCTCGGTGGCGCGCACAGAGATGCGCTTGACGATGCCTTCCGACGTACCCGAGACGATCCAGTCGCCGACCTTGAAGGGCCGCTCAACCAGCAGGATCAGGCCTGAGACGAAGTTCGACACGATATTCTGCAGGCCGAAACCGATACCGACCGAGAGCGCGCTGGCGACGAGCGCCAGGCTCGACAGGTCGATGCCGGCAGCCGAAATGGCGATGATAGACGCCACCGCTACGCCGAGATAGCCGATGCCGGTCTTCACCGAGTTGCGGACACCCAAGTCCACCTGCCCCCGCGCCATGACATTGCTGTCCAGCCAGCGCTGGAACCAGCGCGTCACGAGATAACCGCCGGCAAAGAGCAGAACGCCTGCGAAGATGCCGACCAGAGAAATCGAGATGTTGCCGATGCGGATTTCGGTGAACAGTCGATAGGCGATCAGCTCCAGATCCTGGATATGGAATCCCCAGGACAGCAGGATCAGCGGAATGCCGGTCATAAGCGCGACGGCGTAGGTCGCAAGGCCCGCCCCCAGACCAGCCTGATCGAGCGCGACGTCGCCGAGCGCGAAACGGCTTTCGAGGAAGCGCCCGATGATCGTTTCGGCAAAAACGCCCTGCCTCGACACCGACTTACCGAGCTGGAAGCCGAGATACATGGTCGCCAGAACGGCGCTGGTGACGATCAACTGCGTTGCGATGAAGCGCGCCAGACCGACATAGCCGATAAAAGCCGTGAAGATCAGCAATGTACCGAGCACCCGAAGGATGATCGCCATGCCATGCGGCCAACGCCGGCCAGGAGCATCGGGATTGCCGTTCTTTGCGAGGATCGGCGAACCGAAGGAGGCGGCAATCAGGATGAGGCCGATCAACAGCGCCGCAAAGAAGCTCTTCGCCACGGTGACGACGACAGGCGAACCCATGGATTCGCTGATGCGGTCGAAAACATAATCAAGACCATTGACGACGGCCATGGCCTGCATGCACCAGCTTAGCGAACGAGCGCCTTTGTTGGACAGCTTGACGAGCCGCCAATGCGGCCTGAAGGGCGCAAAAACGGCATTGGCCAGGCGGCCGACGAAATAGACCAGCCCGATGAAGCCGAAGAGAGCCGCCAGGACCGGCGCAATATCCGGCCGCAGCACATTGAAATTCGACAGGAAGAAAAAGGACGTAACGAGAAACGCGACCAGCGACAGCGTGCGGATCAGCGTTGACCAGAAGGCGACCGAGAGGCGGCTGATATAGGGCGGATTTTCGATATTTTCGTCCCGCACATAATATCTGCGGAACAACCGATAGCCACCGGACAGGAAAAGCAGCGCCGCACCAAGCGATAGGAAGAGGGCGGTGAGGAGCGAACCGAGCTTGGCCTTCACGACGAAGCCGATCCAGCTTGTTACGGCAGTGCTGAACTCCGCGCCCTCGTTGACAAAGGCCGTTCCCGCATCCTCGAATGTGGTGGCGGAAACGCCCGTACGCTTGAACAGTGTCTCGGCAAACAACTTGCGGCGCATTTCGACGAGCTGCATCACAAGCCGGTTGCTCGCAGCAACAAGATTATCGGCGTCGACGGTCACGGCGCTGATCTGCGAACGTTCGGCGTTAAGACGGTCACGCTCCTGGGTGACGATCGCTGCTTCCGGCGGCTGCCCCTCCTTGGGCGGCGCACCGAGTTGCGTCAGGCGCGCGTCGATCTCTGTAGCGCGCGGCTTCAACCGCGCGGAAATCGCCGCTACGGAGCGATTGAGCTCATCCGCCCGGCCGGAAAGGGCCACCAGCGCACTGTCATCTGCCCCCTCCTCTTTGGATTCCCCTTCGATCGAGGCAAAGTCCTTCTTGGCCTTGGCAAGATCGGCAACGGCAGTTTCCAACAAACCATTGGCGAGCTGCGTCGGCTGCGGCGCTTGAGCTGCGGGCTGCAGTTCCGATTGCTGCGCGGGCTGTGCCTGTTGCTGATTTTGGGCAAAAGCGTGCCCGCCCGTCAAAGAGCCGGCAACAGTGGCTGCGCTCAGTGCCAGAAGCAGCACGGGCAAAAAACGGAAACGGTGTGTCAGCAGGCGCAAGCAAAGCTCCTCGTCGCAGATTAAGTCGCTGGCGGCTGAGCAAACGGATTCGCCGCACGAAACAATGGAAGAACGGGGTCTTCCCATACAGTGATTGCGAATTTCATATTCCCTACGCGTACGCCTTGTAAGGCAAAGAAAGGCGACACAAAGGCATTTACACCTTTATTCCCTCAGAATCCCGCTTCTGGCTGGGCAAGATAGTCTTTCTCCGCCTCCGTCGACGTCCTGCCAAGGAAGACATTGCGATGCGGGAAGCGGCCATAGGCGGCGATGACGGCACGATGCCGAAGCGCATAGTCGATCTGCTCTTCAAGGCCGAGCGAGCGGAAAAGCGCAACGGCTTGGTCTTGTTCGGCAAGGTCCTCGGCATGCTCGAACGGCATATAGAGGAATATCCGCCGTTCCGCCGGCATCCCTTGATCCGCGCCGACCTCCAAAGCCTCTTTCGCCTCCTGCAATGCCAAACCATCCGTCGCAAAGGCCAGCGGCGTGCCGCGATAGATGTTGCGGGCGAACTGATCGAGGACGATGACCGCCGCAAGCCGGCTTTCGGGCGTTGTCCTCCAAAGATCGGGGACGCCGGCTGCCAATGCCAGATGCGTGTCGCGAAACCGACGGCGCATTTCTTCGTCGAGAGCAACGGTCGAGCGGAACCAATCCTCGCTCGTGCATTCCTCGAACCAGAAGCTCAGCACCTCCTCTGGCGTACAAACAATCGGATATACGGCCATTCTCTTCCTCCGGCATGCCCGTCGGGAAATAGGTCCACGAGCGGCGGCCGGCAATGGGGAACACCACGCGTTGCTCAGCTTTTTCGTAGGATCAGAATGAAGGCGATGCCGCCTGCCAGACCGGTGACGATGCCGATCGGCATGTCCTCCGGCGCCATGATAAGCCGCGCGGCCATATCGGCCCAGACCAATGTCAGTGCTCCGAAGGCGGCGCTCAGCGGTACGACGCGGACGTTGTCGCCACCGGCAAGCAGCCGGACGAAATGCGGCACCATCAGTCCGATAAAGCCGATCGCTCCCGAAAAGGCGACCATGACGCCCGTCAGCAGCGCCGTAACGATGAACAGCAGGAAGCGGAATTGCGATACGGCGATGCCGAGCGTCGCTGCCGTCTCATCGCCCATAGCAAGCGCGTTCAGCTCCCGTGATTTCAGCATCAGCACGCAAAGGCAGACGAGGAACACGCCGGCCGGATAGATCAGATGCTGCCACTGCGCCAGCCCCAAGCCGCCKAGCATCCAGAAGACAACGGTATTGGCCGCCCTGGGGTCGCCGAGAAAAATCAGGAGATTGCCGAGCGCGGTAAAGACAAAGGCGACGGCGACACCCGACAACACCAGCCGGTCGGCCGAATGCGAACGCGTCAGCCGCGTTACCAGCGCCACCGCGGCAATCGCAAGAAGCGCGCCGGCGAAGGAAAATAACGGGACAGTCAACAGCCCGAAGATGAGCCCCGTGTGCAGGAGTGCCAATATAGCGCCGAAAGCCGCACCTGAGGAAACGCCGAGAAGATGTGGATCAGCCAGCGGATTTCGCGTCAAAGCCTGCAGCACCGCTCCGGTGACCGCAAGCCCGGCCCCCACGAGCAACGCCAGGATGACGCGCGGAAAACGGACGTCCCAAACGATGCTTTCCTGTCCGCCTGACCAGGTGACGGGAAACAACCCGGCATGCAGCTTGTTGCCGACGATCGACCATACGGTCGCAAACGGGATCGGCGCCGCGCCAAACGAGACGCCGGCCGTGATCGACATGGCGAAGAAAGCAGCAAGGAGCAGGATCATAATGGGAAGGCCGAGGCGCATGCGAAAATCCAGGAAGCGATCCGTCCAGTAATCGACTGGACGGATCGGCATTGTCGTTGGTTACATCGCCTCGGGATGGAATGCCTTCGCCAGCGCGGCGATGGCTTCGATGTTGCGCGGTCCCGGCGTGGCCTCCACATAGGGCAGCACGACGAAACGGTCGTTCTTCACCGCATCGATATTCTTGAAGGCCGGATTGTTCTTCAGAAATGCGATCTTCTGGGCTGCGGTGACCTGGCCATAATCGACGATGACGATGACTTCGGGGTTCTTCTCGATCACCGGCTCCCAGGAGACCTCCGTCCAGCTCTTTTCGACATCGTCCATGACATTGCTGCCGCCAGCCGCTTCGATCATTGCCGTCGGGATGCCGTAGCGGCCCGAGGTGAAGGGCTTTTCCTCGCCGGAATCATAGACGAAGACGCGGGTCGGCTTGTCGACATGACTGATTTTCGACCGGATATCGCTAAGCTGCTTGCGATAGCTGGCAACCAAGGCCTCGGCCCTATCCTCGACGCGGAAAATCTTGCCGAGATTCAGCAGGTCGACGAACATGTCGTCCATCGTCGGCTTGTTCTTCTGCATGACGAAAATGCAGGATTCGGTGAGCTCATAGACCTTGATGCCGAAGGGCGCCATGGTCTCGGGTGTCACCTCACCGCCCACTTTCATGCCATAGTTCCAGCCGGCGAAATAAAAGTCGGCATTGGCTCCGAGCAACACTTCCTTGGTCGGATATTTCGGCGATAGCTCCGGCATTTCCTGAATGCCGTCCCTGAGCTTCTCATCCAGCGTCTTCCAGCCGGAAACGCCAGTATATCCGACCATACGATCCCTGAGCTTCAGAGCCAGCATCATCTCCGTAAGATTGACGTCGTTCGAAACGGCGCGCGCCGGCGCCTTGTCGAAGGTGACATCGCGATTGCAGCTACGCACGGTGACGGGCTCAGCCAGAGCAGCGCCGGCAAAGAGTGTGCCGAGTAGCAAGCCGGTGGCGGACAAGGACATGCGGAAAGACATAAACGGCTCCAAATTATCGAAGAGAAAAACTAAAACGATGGGATGCGTCGCCCGCGACCTGACGGCTCGCTTCGACACGGAATGCGGATGAGATGCGCTCGGCGGTCAGAACTTCGGCAGGCAAGCCGTGACCGCTCAGACGGCCGGAATCGAGCACAGCAACATGCGTCGCGAAATCGGCGGCGAGATTGATGTCGTGCAGAGTGGTGATGATCGTCAGGCCAAGGCCTTTCAACAGCGCCAATATTTCGAGCTGATGGCGGATATCGAGATGATTGGTCGGCTCGTCGAGAATGATCAGCTCCGGCTCCTGCGCCAGCGCGCGGGCAATCAATACCCGCTGTTTCTCGCCACCCGAAAGCGACGCGAATTGCCGGAGCGCCAGATGCTTGAGGTCCAGGCGGAGAAGCGCCGCCGCCGTTGCCGCATGATTCTCTTCGCTCCAACGCGCCATGCCTTTGCGATGGGGAATGCGGCCCATCATCACCACGTCACGAACGCTGAAGGGAAAATCACCCGGCGTCTCCTGCAGGACGACGGCGATACGCCGCGCCGCTTCGCGCGGGCCGATCGACCAGAGATCGGTGCCGTCGAGGCGCACCAGACCCTGTTGCGGCCGGATACCACGATAGAGGCAGCGCAGCAGGGTCGATTTGCCCGCCCCGTTCGGACCGATAATCGCCAGCCGATCTCCGGTTTTCACGGACAGGCTGATGTCCCGGATGATTGGCTTTCCCCTATACGGGCCCCAGGTGACGCCGTCAGCTTCCAATCGCAAGCATTTTTCCAGCATGACCCGCTCCTATTGCAAAAGCGTCGCGTGACGCTCGGCTGAAAGGATGGCTGCCGGAATGCGCGCCAATGTCTTGCCGCCCAACATTTTCGGGCGATCGCCTTCCCGTGTCAGGCCATCGGGCCGATCGCGATAAAGCTCCGCGAAGGAGACGAGCGCGCCGATATCGGCCTCGCCCGAGATGTCACCGAAGAGGTAGGTCGCCTTTGCCGACGTCTGGAAGGCGACGGTGCATGGCCGGTCGCAGCCAGCCATGCAGACACTGCCCTCCAGACTGAAATCGTCGGAAAGTGTCGCACCGGCCTCGGCAATAGCCGCCTGCAAATGTTTCAGCAGATCGAGACCGGGATGGCATGGCGCGCCGACGTGGCGGCAACTCGTGCACACGGTGATCCGATGCGTCTGCTCTTTCGCTTTGTCCATGAAAAGCCTCCCGGAGATTTCGCCGGAGGCAAAGTCAAGATAGGGCTTGCGGACGCGAATGCGCCCCCGCCCAACCACTGAATTTCCATCGGAACACCCCGTCCGTTGCGGTTGACGTTATCGATGGCAGGTCTCCTGGCTCACGGGTMACAGCCCATTCGCACCTTCCCGGCATGAAGCCAGTGGTATATCGCGAACGCGCTCTCCGCTTACAGTTGCGGGGGCAGCCACGGTTTTGGCCCCTGATGGGTAATCCGCACCGTGTTCCCTTTTCAGCCGCCCTCCGGATGATTCCGGCGGCAGCACCATCGGCGTCGTTCATCTCACAGAAAATCGAAACGAGCAATGGCGATATGATCAATGTCTGCACTACCCTAAGTCCCGGCTGCATGATCGAAGTAATTTCGTTATGTTATTACGTTACTAATTTCAACAACAAAAATCAGATGCGGCGACGGGTTCCAAAGCTCTTATTCATTGGAGGCTATGGCGAACGTGGACGCTATCTCGCCCCGAGCTTATTGAAGGGCCGGCAAGATCAATCCTGGTCACACAGCCTTGCACTGCGGATAGAACCGCGCAGCCACCCCATCCGCAGCCGCATAGGCCTGCGTGACGATCTCGGGCACGAGATCGATATCCGGCAAGCTCCCGAGTCCCAGCGGGCCGATGGCAAAAAGCCCCTCGGTCGCTTGTCCATCCACGGAAAGCGCACCCGTCGCTTCGACAGCCAGACCGAGACCAAGTTCGTCCGGTGTGGCGAGGCCCGCCTCGATCAGGCTCCACATTAATGGCGTGTCGAGATCAGGCTCCTGGCAGCGGCAATCGATCACCTCGTCAGCATAGATCTGTTCCACGCCTTGCTGACCCGCGGGCTTCAGCATCAATCCGGTCGGCGTGCGCCGGAGGAACTGCCCGCGGCGCGACAGCGTATTGCCCTCCGCCAGCTCTTGCTTCAGCCGGACATAGAGAGCCTCCGGCAGGCGGTTACGGTGGCTATCGTAAAGAGCGCGCAGATGGCGATTGAATTGCTGCTTCTGTCCCGCAGGCAGCGAACGCCAGAGCGAGCGCGCATGTTTGCGCAGGCCGTTCATGACGGATTGCCAGCTTTGCCCGTTCGCCTCGGCGTTCTCGCAAGCCCGCCGGATGAAACGCACGATGTCGCTGAGACTGCCGGGCATGGCTTCTGCGGGAAAGACCGGATCGGCATTGCTGCGGGTGTGGCTCTGCGGCAGGAAGCCATGTCTCGAAACGATGGTGATCTGGCCGTCGTAGCCGTTGTCGCGCATCTGCAACAGCCGGTCGACGACGCGCAGACCGCTGCCGAGCAATACCGTATGCGGGCGTGACACCAGGCGGCGCGCGCGGACCGTCGTCGGCGTCGCCACGGGTTCACCGCTCTGCGGCTCATGATCGGCAATGCCGTAACCGGTCGCCAGGATCACCGTATCGAACGGTGGATTGGCAGCGCCGGCGCTCTCGACCATAAAGCGGTCACCATGGCTGCGGCAAAGGCCGGTCACCGTCTCGCCGCTGACTTGCACGGTTATATCCCGCCGCGACGACAGCGCCTCGGAAAAGCGCTGGTAGACATAGTCGCTGAAAATGCTCTTGGGGACGAATATCTGCAAAAACCCTGGTATTGCAGCCGGCACGGCACTGCGGAACGTCGCATTGCTACAGAGCCAATCGTTGAAATCATCGGGATCGCCAGCAGAAACCGAGAGATCGCGGACACGGCTGTTCAGGATTTCGCTGCTATGGCCGGACGCCAGAGCCTGACCGCCGCTGACGCTGGAATTGGGATCGAAAAGCTGCAGATGAAACGGCGTCCGCACCGTTTTCATCAAGGCAATTGCCATCATCATACCGGAAAAGCCGCGGCCGATGACGGCGATACGCGGTATTGCATAGGCTTGTGCCGAGGCGTTGGCCCTGGCGGAAAAAAGTCCCTGAACCGTCATATCAACTCCTGGGGCAAAGAGGTGGTCGATCATGCTTTTCTAAGGGCATACTGATACTTTGCCTGTGAACCGCACACAGCGCGCGGCCACCGAACGCTTGGCCGCTAGAGCGCCGCGCATCCGTAAACGCACAATGGCCGCTCTGGTTCTTTTGAACCCAGGGCGTCTGAAAACGAGAGGCTCTGGGCGGGTTCCCACGCAACCAGGAACCAATTTCACTTCGTCAACCTTCACATATCGAGCCTTTCGGCGGCCCGACGAGGTAATTGTTGCTATTGTCTACTTATTTAGTCGTATATGAAAGCGCGAAAATGCGCCGGTAGCAAGCGCTTTCTTGCGACCGACGTCTTTGAAGGTGGATCACATTTACGACATGGCCTCGCACAAGACGCTGTGCACCTGTGGTTTCGCCGACCTGGCCCGCTGATCCCAGACCCTTTTGGTGAACGCGGAAAATAGCTGATAGCCCTGCTGCCAGCGGCGGCTGCACTGAGCCGCCCGCTTACAATTTCTCCATTCGATGCCTATTATGGCGGGTAGCGAAATCTGGATAAGCAAAGAAAAACCATTGTAGAGTAGATCTATAGAAATTACGATCATACCGCTTTCGCACCGCTAAGTCACTGATATGCCAACCCTGATGGGGTCATGAATGGGAACTGTTTCACAGTTGCACGAGCGGGTCAGGCCGCTCGCACACCGCATTCAAAGCGATGAGGAAGCGCTGGAGATCGCGCGATCGCTGGCCGCCCGGTTCTCTCAGCAGGCAAGCGACCGCGACATCAACCGCGTATTGCCCTACGAAGAACTGGAGGCCCTGTCGCAATCCGGCCTGCTCGGCATCACCACTCCGTCCGAACATGACGGCCTCGATATCTCCAACTCAGTTCTTGCCGAAATCATCGCTATCCTGGCCGAAGCCGATCCTTCGATCGCACAAATTCCGCAAAACCATTTCTACATTCTGGAAGCGCTGCGCATCGACGGCAGCGAAGAGCAGAAGAACTTCTTCTTCTCCAGGGCGCTGGCCGGTGACCGTTTCGGCAATGCATTCTCCGAACTCGGCACGGCAACGGCCGGTCAATACAATACGCGCTTGACATCGGACGGACTTGGCTTTCGCGTCAACGGCCGCAAATTCTATTCCACCGGCGTGCTTTTTGCCGACTGGATCGCCATTTTTGCGCTGAATGCGCAGGACGACCTCACAATGTCACTCGTTCCGCGCGGCACCGAAGGCATCCAGATCATCGACGACTGGGACGGTTTCGGCCAGCGCACATCCGGCAGCGGCACGACCATCCTGCACAATGTCTATGTCAACGCGGACGCTGTCGTCCTGCATCACAAAGGCTTCGAGCGGGCAACGACCATCGGTTCGGTTGGCCAAATCATCCATGCCGGCATCGATCTCGGCATCGCCCGGGCCGCCTTCGCCGAGACCGTGGAGTTTGTGAAAACGCATGCCCGTCCCTGGACGGACAGCGGCGTCGAGCGAGCGGCCGACGATCCGCTGACCATCGCGAGAATAGGCCAGATCGCCATTCGCATCGAGGCGGCCGCCGCGATGCTGKAACGCGCCGGCAAGAAGATCGATATAGCCCAGATCAACCCAACCGAAGACGATGTGATCGAGGCAACGCTTGCCGTAGCCGCTGCGAAAACCCTGACGACGGAAATCGCCATCGAGGCCTCGAATACGCTGTTCGAGCTCGCTGGCACCTCCTCCACGCGCATCGGCCTCAATCTCGACCGCCACTGGCGCAATGCCCGGACCCATACGCTGCACGACCCGGTACGCTGGAAATATCACATCGTCGGCAACTACCATCTCAACGGCGTGATCCCGCCGAAGAACTGGACGCTCTGACGAATTTTGTAGCAGAAAAATGGGGGGAGCCCGTGACTGCAAATCGCCGTGCCAGTTTGGATGAGATACGAGCTTTCCACGCGAAAATGATGGTTGCCGCCAGCAATTCCCTGGATGAAAGGCTAGAGCGGATTTTTGAGCTTGTGCCGCGCGAAACCTTCCTGGGGCCGGGGCCCTGGCTGATAACGGTCAATCGGCGATATGTCGAAACGCCCAGCGCCGATCCCGCCTTTCTCTATCAAAATGCGCTCGTCGCTTTGGACAGAACAAAGGGCATCAACAATGGGGAACCCTTCCTGCACGCGGCCTGGATCGGCTTTGCCTCTCCGAAGTCCGGCGAGACAGTCATCCATATTGGCGCGGGAACGGGATACTACACCGCACTTCTGTCGATGCTGGTGCTGCCGAACGGTCATGTTCATGCATTCGAAATTGAAGAAGACCTAGCCAGTCGTGCGCGCGAAAATCTGAGGCCATTCGAGGGAATTTCCCTGATACAAGGCGACGCAACCACTCTGGCGCTGCCGGACGCCGATCTCATCTACATGAATGCCGGAGCAATCGCCCCACCGGCATCGTGGCTCAAAGCATTGCGGCCGGGCGGCCGCATCATCTTTCCCTGGCAGGCCAACAAGAAGGCTGGGATTGCTGTCCTGATCACGCGCACGGAGACTGGCTATACGGCACGGCCCTTGATGCCGTCATGGTTCATCCCCTGCGTCGGCGCCTCTGATCTTGCCGAATGCAGCAAGTCCCCAAGCGTTGACGACGCCTGGTCGATCAGGAGGGTTTGGTTGACCGAGGATCGCGCGCCTGATGAATCCGCCGTCGCGATCTACAAGGATCTGTGGTTCTCAAAAGCTGGAGACGACGAACAATCAGGGAATGGCTGAAAGGGTCAGCCGATATTCGAAGCGCGATAGTCTTCCTGCTCTTCGATCTCGATTCCCGGCCCGCCGCCGGCAACGAATTGTTCGAGCGTCATATTGTCGAGGATCGCCGCAATCGCATCACGGACTTCCGTCATCGAGCGGCGCACATGACAGCGCTCCGGATCGGCGCAATCGTCGCAGGCTTCATAGGCTGTACGGCTGGCACAGCGGATCGGCGCGAGCGGACCGTCGAGCGTGCGGATGACATGGCCGATGCGGATGTCGGAGGCAGGGCGCGACAGCGAATAGCCACCACCCGGTCCCTTCTTGGAGCGCAGCACGCCGGCATTGCGCAGTTCCAACAGGATAGTGTCGAGGAATTTCTTCGGGATATTGTTGCGGGATGCGATGTCGTTGATAAACGCAGTCTCGCCCGGCCCCAGACGTGCCAGGTCCACGAGAGCCTTCAACCCGTATTTTCCTTTTTTCGTGAGCATCGCTATCCGCTTTACTGCAAAATCGATTGTTGGAAGTCCGGCATGGTTCGATCGAGACTCAACCGGCTCTGTTCCGTCATTGACCACGGAAGTAACGCCGTCGCCTCCTCCGAACAAGACAATAACTCACAAATTGTATAGTTTATATGAGTAAATTTAGGCAAATGTATCGTCAAAGCAACGATTCTGCGTTTTTTATGCCTTTATGCAGCGCTGTTGTCGAGTTTTAGCTTGTTATGCTTGTGCTTGGTGTGGTCCGCAACTGCCGATACCACCTGCTCGGAGACGAAGACGGCATGCTCGATCACTTCAGGCAAGCCCATCAATTCGCCGAAAGTACCCCGGGCGAGAGGTCCTGAAATGAACAGCGATGGTGCCAACTTGCCGTCCACGCCGAGCGCTCGCGATGCCGTGTCGCAGGCAAGGCCGAGCCCTGCGGCATCGATAGCGAGATAGCCCGTATCCGCAAGCGCGCCGATCCAGCCTTGCGAGCCCAAAATGCCGCGATGGCCCGGCCCGGTCGTCACCACGACCGCGTCGAATTGGCGATTAAGGCTCTTATCCGATCGACCGAGCCGGAGCGTACATTCAATCACCTCGCCCCTCGCCTCTACGGATGCGACGGAGGCGGCGAACACCTCCAGCCTGCCGGCGCGAATCGCCTCTTCACTGACGGCCTCCACCTGCGGCGCAACACGGAAACGGTGCACATCCCAAAAGGGCCGCAAATGCCGCACGACGCGACGCCGCTCGTTGACCGGCAATGCCCGCCACAAATCCTGCCCCTGCGCGCGCACCTGATCGATGACCGCATGCCAACTCCACCCCTCGCCTTCCGCCGTGCGAATGGCGGCGCGCACCCGCCTCAGAAGATGAAGTGCCGTCCGCGACGGGTGACTGACGAAATCGCCGAACAGCTCCTGCTTGACCGGCGCATGCCCGCGCGACCGCAGCCCACGTCGCGAGATTGCGGTGATCGGTCCTTTGTGACCGCGCAGCTCGAGGGAGGCGATGACGTCAGCAGAAGTCAGGCCGTTACCGACCACCAGCACGCGGTCGGCGGCCCTGATAGCATCGAGTGCATCCGGCCGCGTTGGGTCCGCAACAAAACGCGGATGGCCGGCAAGCGCATTTTGCAACGACCGCGGCGGCAGCGGCGACGGATGGCTCGTGGCGATGACAAGGATATCCGCCTCCAAGCGCCGCCCCGCCTCGCCCGTAACCACCCAGCGGCCGTCTAGGCGCCGGACATCCGTAGCCTGCTCAGCAACATGAGTGATGGCGCCGCTATCGATAAAAGGCTGCACCATACTGCCGATATAACGACCAAAAAGCCCGCGCCGCGGAAACAGACCGCCATTCGCCGCGACAGCCGTCTCGTCGCCCTCCAGCGCATTGCTTTCCTGAAGCCAACGCTGGAAATGCTCGATGTCGTCGGGAAGCAGGCTCATCTTTGCCGCCGGCACATTGATGCGATGGGCAGGGTCGCGGGTATCATAGGCAAGCCCGGCCCCGAGTCTGGCGCGCGGTTCGAAAATGAAGAGCTGACCGGGCTGCAGCGCTTGCGATTGCAGTAAGTGAAAGGCAACCGCCGCCCCGGAAACGCCGCCGCCAATGATTGCGATGACAGGCCGATCACGCGACTGATCGTGAGAACAAGTGGTCATCGTCAAATCCTTCCAGATCGCTCGACTGCGCGGGACACCTCGCCGCCATCAACCGCGCATGTCCCAAGGCATAGGAATATACTCTATAAAATTTATTGACAATACGACGCCGACGGCAGCTCGATGGTTTTCCAATGGGCCGCTAGCATTCATCAAGCCGAGAAGAGCTGTGCAAACAAGCACTTGGTTGTGCCTCGCACAATAGCTCTATTGCACCGCAAGATGTGAAAATCTTGGCATACACGGAACAAAGGCACATACTGCCGATTGTTCTGGTACGTGTTCTCTGGGAGGAGAAACATCATGGAACTGCTCCACCTGCTGACCCCCTTCGACTATATGCTGGTTCTGGTTCTCGCAGCCATTTTGGTATTCAGCGTGATGGAAGGCGGCGGGCATAAAAGGCATTAATTAAGCCCCAAACCGAATGGCGGAATCCAGAGGCCAGCGATGGCGAATTGGTATAGCTGTGCGTCCGCCGCTCATCCCCGTTTCTCAACTCCAATTTCATAAGTCGGTCCTGCTCCGAAAGCGATCCGTCGATCGCACCGGTGGTACATACCAATGCGGGGAACTTCCTTTAACGCCGGCAGTTAGATTCAGAGATCTATGAGTTCGGCCATGGCCACGCACGAAAGCCACCTTGCGCTCATTCTTTATGCCGGAGCAGTCATCGCGATGGGATGCATCTTGATCGTCGCGACGCTAATTGCGCCGGACCCCGATTATTCGAACCGCCTCCCGGCATCGCCTTATGCAATAAATCATGTGCAATGAAGTTGCGGCGATGGCGCTGACCATGCTCAGAGCGTGCACAGCCACGGAAGACGTCTGCAACGAAATCTGATAGCATAACCGTCGTCTTCTGGATCGGCCATTTCACGATGGAGGGTCACATGGTCCGCACCCCTGCACTATCGTTCGCCTTCCTCATGCTCGCGCTGTCGACACTCAGTGCGGCAACCGTCGATCCAGCCACTGTGACCTGCAAAGAGTATAATTCGGATAGTCACCAAGGCATGCAGGACATAATCTCAGCAGTGTATGATGCCACCAGAGGCGACCCAAAGCTTGGCACGCTCAAGGAAAGCAAATTGGGCGAAACCATCGACAAAGCCTGCGCTGCGAATCCAGACGCGAAGGTGATCGACGCGCTGCACTGATCAGTGGTTCGTTGCTCAGGCAGAGCCATCCACCGGGCTATCCAGCTCCCGCATCGGCAGATATGAGTTCGTCTTCAGCCATTCCTTGAGGATGTAGCGGATCATGTCGTTTCGCGTCATACCGAGTTCGTCGGCGATGCTGGCAATCACGTCTTCTACATCGCCATCCAAGGCCACCGAGGCGGAATTTCTGAGCATCAACGCAGTTCGCCGCAATATGATCTGAAGTTCTGCACGCGACATATCCGCGACGCGGTTGGCGGCGTCTTCAAGCAAACCGGCATACTCGCGTGTCGTCATCCGGGCCCTCCTTTCGCAACGACGTATCGCGCCGTTAGCGAAACAGAACCCAGGCCCGCGAGGATTGTTCCCAACCGACGGCTCAGCGTCAACCGTGCTCAAGAGGCTTGCAGCCGGTGAATGGCTCAAATTCATCAACGGCGTCACGGAGAATGTGCGGCTCTAACCGCAGTCAACTGAGCGCGGAGCATCCTTCGGTGCACTTCTGCTTCGCAGCTCAGCCAATTCTTCTCATTTGGGGAAGGCTCTTAAGGGAAGGATATCGCCCTGGGCTCAATCAGACGGGACCAATCAGTCCACTTACTGAAGCATCTTCGCAATGTGCGGCGGCTGTGGCACTGGGCTCTCGTGGCGCACTGAAGTGACCCCGGTAATAACAGCAACTGCTGCAACCACTATATAAATAATGGTCCCTTTAGGCTTTCGGTCCGAGAGGCAATGCCTTGTCGACTCTAGCGAGCGCGAATGTTCAGACATCTTTTTCCTTTGGCGTTGACGGACATATACTTAGTCGATCAGTAGCGCCTAATGAATGGATAGAATCGCGTGCCTCCTTTGCAAGGGACGAATAGCAGTCGGTTCTGCCTGACTGCGGAGATGGAGGTGTTGGCAGATAGACTCACCGCAATAGTCGCTTGTCCGCTCTCCAAACGGAAGTATCGAATCGAGTCGCTTTGGCGATTAGGATCTTAGGCGGCTGGGGATCGCTATTGAGGAGAGTACCCAGCGCATGTGGGCGGCTGCGGCTCCCTGCATGAGCGCAAAATTCCCTTAGATCAATGTCAACATTTTGATCACGACGCAGGAGGCCGATGTTCGGGATTATTTCGGGACGTTGCGTTCTGCAGAAGGGATTTTGATGCTTCATGGCTCCCGCTCGAATGGCGGAAGCTAATAAGCATTTTCAGCGATGTTCCTGACAAATCAAGAAGATAAATGGTGGGTGATGTAGGGCTCGAACCTACGACCCGCTGATTAAGAGTCAGCTGCTCTACCAACTGAGCTAATCACCCGTAACCGCTCGCTCGCGGTGTGACCGGGCATATAAATAGGATCGGTTTGATTGTCCAGCGGCCAGATGAATTTTCTTTGGTTAATCGTCAAAAAAATTTCGAAGAGCCCCAAAAACCTTACAAAATCAAAGCTCAAGAATTCCGGTCGCGACGCGTATGGCCTGACCGCCGATGCGGGCGTTGGCGATTTCGCCGCCGTCGATGTCGATATGGAGATGGATGAAGGAAGGGCGGCCCATCTCGACTCCTTGTTCGACGATGACCGGATGGTGGCCATCCGGCAGGCGGTCGAAGTGGTTGATGGCGCCGGAGAGCGCGGCCACCGCCGAGCCTGTTGCCGGGTCCTCGAGAATGCCCATCCCGACCGGGAACATGCGGGCATGGAACTTGGCCGTGTGATTGAGCGCGCCGCGACAGTAGATGAAGGCCGAGGCGAGCGCACCGTCGACGAAGGGGACGGTCTTTTCCCAAAGCTGCGGATCGAACTCCATCCGCTCGGCCGAGCCGACATCGTGCACCGGCACCAGCAGGAACGGCACGCCGGCGCTCCAGATCGACGGCACATGATTCTCGAAACCGATCTCGGTGATCTTCAAGCTGAGTGCATTGGCGATATCGGCCCTGTCGAGAGGCAGCATGATCTGCTGTGACTTCCGCGGCAGGTCGAATTCGGCGAAACTCGCGCTCCTCTGCCGCAATCTCACAGCGCAGCGCACCGGCCCCACTCGCTCATCAAGAACCGAAACCAGATCGACGTCGCCGCCATGGCTGGCATGCGTCCGCTCGGCCAGCGCAATCGCCGTGCCAACGGTCGGGTGGCCGGCGAAAGGCAGCTCGCGGCCGGGCGTGAAGATGCGCAGGCTTGCCGTATGCGCCGGATTTTGCGGCGGTAGAACGAACACCGTCTCGGAGAGATTCATTTCCTTGGCGATCGCCTGCATCGCCTCGTCATCCAATCCCTCGGCGTCGAAGATGACTGCCAGCGGATTGCCCGCGAGTTTGCTGTCGGTGAATACATCATAGACACTGAAGCTGCGGGCCACCCCTGCCTCCATTACGTGACTCTAGACTGTAGAACCCTGCTCAACCATACATAACGGCAACGCATTTGAGCGCAAGCTAAAGCTATTCCTGACGACCGAAGAACCACGCAAGAATTGGCGGCATTGCCGCGCTGTAACGATGCGCCGCAGGATCGGCCGAACGAATGGCAACCGCGTCGTCGATTTCCTTTTCGTGGTCCACCAGCATATGCGCACGGATCCGCGTGAGCATCTCTTCCGCTGTCCAGGGAAACCGGAAGATGCGGAACAGCGTGACGGAAAGATTCTCATGCGTGGCGTAATAGCCCGGCTCTGCGACGGCATCGCCAAGATCGAGGCCGGTTTCCTCCATGACTTCGCGCCGCATGTTGCCCTCGATATCGCAGTGCCCGTCGACAATATCGTTTTCATCCATCGAACCCGCAGCGCAATAGACCTGGCCGGGATTGGCGGTATGCTCCGCCATACGGATGGCGATGATCGCGCCGTCGGAGGAGACGGCGACCGGAAAAGCAAAGACGTGGAAACCGCCGCTGCGCTCCGCTTGTTTGCGCCACCACATGAATGTGGAGAACGGCGTAACATAGGCCTCGCCCTTCACGGCCTGCTCGCTGACCGACAAACGATGCTGGAAGACCATCCGCCCATCGAAAAGTGCCGGATTGGCGGCGATCTCCTTCTCCCAGTTTTCCTGCGCCGCCTTGGCATTGCTGAGATGAAAGGGATGGTCGCCGGCAACAACGGCGAGATTAACGTGCGCGACCGGGAATACGGTCTTTTCCGGTGGCCAGGCGGCCACATCGTTTCGCAATTTGAAAGCGTGGGTCATAGTAGATCCAATGTCATKACTACGGGGCAATGATCGGAGGCCTTCGGCCTATCCCAACCGGTGCGTGGATAACGTTCTACCTCTTGTCCGGGCGGAAATATGGTACGGAAAGGCTGACCGGAGCGAACGACGTCGGGCAAGCGCGCCGCATTGGCACGCGCCAAGGCCGGAGACAGCCAGATATAGTCGAGCTGGCAAAGCCACTGCTCCTGCGGCCCGCGGGCGTGATACAGCGTCCAGCGATCCAAGGCATCGCGCCGACGCATGACGTTTTCAGCGAAACCGTCCTTACTGAAGACATCGAGCGCGCTGCTCTCTTCATCGCGATGCTTGAAGCGATAGCCGGTATGGCGTGTGCCGATGACGTCGACGCGCTCCTGATAGTCATTCATATCGCCGCAGATGGCGAAATTCTTCTTGGCCGTATGACCGGCGCCAAAACGGTTTTCGATGATGCGGCGTACGCCAAGCGTCTCGGCGCGGCGGACCGGCATGGTCGAATCGCGACCATCGACACCTTCCCGCCCTGGCCCCATCGATTTCAGATGCACGACATAGAGAGAAAGCGGAACGCCACCGATGGTCAAATCAAGCTCCAGGCAATCGCGCTTGAAGATCTTGTCGTCCACATGCAGGCCAAGTTCCGCCAGTTCATCGCTGAAAAGGCCGAAATCTCGATAAGTCACCATGGCGTGACTTTTGATATCCCTGAGCACGATCGGCTGCCCGTCACGCGTCTCCTCGCGCATCATCACGGCAACATCGATACCCCTGGCGTCATTGCCCTCGATCAGGAATTTCTGCCGGTAGCCATTGCCGACCATGCGGTAGAGATAGCCGTATTCGAAGGCCTGCAGCGCCGCCATGCTGTCGACTTCCTGCAGGCAAATGATGTCGGCATCCGCATCGGCTATCGCAAGCGCCGTCATCTGCCTCGTATCGTCGGTAGCGGCCACCACGCGCGCTGCTTCCAGTTGCTGGTAGATGATCTCGTTCTGCACATCGAACAGCTTCAACACACGGTCCTGGCGCAACTGATTGCGGAAACCGGTGTAATCGAAACGGGTCAGCAGGTTTTCGACATTGAAGGTKGCAAGGCGCAGGGACATCTGGCATTCCGGTTTGTGTAGATATGAGCCGGCTTAGCTCGCCCAAATCAATTGGGCTTGGCCGTGACGGTCGATTTGAACTTGCCCATGAGATAGGGGCCGGAGAGAACGGGGGCATATTTCGGCTCCTCGCCCGGCGGAAGGCACGACGGCAGACAGGCGATCTCGGCAAACCAGTTCGGCTGGTGAAAGAACGCCAGCGACTGCCGTCGTTGCATGCCGCCTTCTTCGGGTGGCGGATTGACGACGCGGTGCACCGTCGAAACCCAGCGATCATTGGTCCACAGCGCCATCAGGTCACCGATATTGATGACAAAAGAGCCGGGTACCGGAGGCACCGGCGTCCATTGACCGTCCGGCGCGATGATCTCCAGCCCCTTGGAGCCCGGCTGCGGCAGCAGGATCGTCAGGCTGCCGTAATCGGTATGAGCCCCGGCACGCAACTGGCCCGGCTGTGGCGGGACACGCTGCTCGGGATAATTCAGCGCCCTGAGCGCGCTAATCGGTGCGTCGACGTAGCCGTCGAAGAAGTGCTCGTCGAGACCGAGTGCGATGGCAAAGACGCGCATGATCCGCGCTGCCAAATCCTCCATCGAACGGTAATAGGCCTTCCACGCCTCTGCAAAGCCTTCCGGGCCGTCCGGCCAGATGGTGGCGGCATAGCAGAAGCCGAGCGCTTCCGGGTCGGTCATGCCGGCCGGCACGGCAGGCGGCCCGCCATTGAAACTCTCCTTGAGATCGGGCGGCGTGTCGATATTGCGCGATTTCGAGAGTGCTTCGGTGCCCGGTCCGAGATAGCCATAGGGGTAGCCGGGATACGGCGCTTTTGCCCGTTGCTTGACATCGGCGGGCCGATCAAAAAAAGCCCGCGTCTTTGCCCATATGGCTCCGATCACAGCCTCATCGACACCATGGTTGGCAATCGCCAGAAAGCCGGTCGAACGGCAGATCTCGTCGACCTCTGCACCAAGCCGCCTCTTCTCCCCTTCGCCGGCCGCCTCGAAGGCGCCGAGATCGAAGATCGGGAAGTTGTGATCGGACATGGCGCGACTCCCATTCGTGACATCGGGCAACTCAAGCACAGGTAAAAGCGGCGAACAACCGTATTGTCTTCTGCTCACGACACCGATCATAGCCGCCATGCCGACCGAACGGCGACCGCATAGATATCGCCCGGTTTCACCGCCTCGCGGCTATAGGCCCGGAGCACCTGACCATCCGGCAGCGACAGCCGCAATGCATAGCGCTCGCCTTCGTAAAGGACGGATTCCACCCTGCAAGAGATGCCCTCAGCATCGGCGACAACATCCTCGGGCCGAATAAGGATATTGGCATGCAAGGTCTTGTCCTCCTGCTCCCTCCAAATCATCTTCAGCGCCGGCCAATCGATAAGCCGCGGCTTACCATCCGGAATGGCGAGCGACAGAATCGCACCCTGCCCCACCAATCCGCCGACCAGCCGTCCCTCCGGCCGTGCATAGATTTCCGCCGGGGCTGCGACCTGCAGCAGCCGTCCCTCGGACATGACGGCGACATCCGTCGCCAGTGCCATCGCCTCGCTCTGGTCGTGGGTGACATAGACCATGGTGGCGCCGGAGCGCTGATGGAATTCGCGGAAGGTCTCCTCCATCTCCTTCTTGAGATGACGATCGAGATTGGCAAGCGGCTCATCCAGCAGCACGACATCCGGCGATGTCACCAGGCAGCGCGCCAGCGCCACGCGCTGACGCTGGCCGCCGGAAAGATCCGCAGGCCGCCGTTCGGCGTAGTCGTCCAGGCGTACGGTCGACAAAGCCTCGCGCACCTTCTGACGGTAGCGCTCGCCGGAAATGCCGCGCACTTTCAGCGGATAGCCGACATTGGCGGCAACGTTCATATGCGGCCAAAGGGCGTAGGATTGGAACACCATCGCCATGTTGCGCCGCTCCGGCGGCAACATGTTCGCGGCATCGGCCAGCAGACGTTCGCCGAGATGGATCGAACCATCCGTCGGCTGCTCGAAGCCTGCGATCATTCTCAGTACCGTCGTTTTGCCGCAGCCGGACGGCCCGAGCAGCGCCAGGAAACCACCTTCTCGGACCTCCAGCGACAGCGCCTTGACCGCCGGGCGGCCACCCGTGCCGAAATCCTTGCTGACGTGATTGAGAATCAGCTTCGCCACGGCACCACTCCCTTCGGCAGGCGCTTGGCCAGAATTTCCAGCACCAGCATCATGGTGACCACCATGGCGATGACGATGACCGACATGGCGGAGGCGAGATCGGCGCTGCCGCCGTCATCGAGATTGTAGATGACGACGCCGAGCGTCTGCGTGCCTGCCGACCAGAGCAAAGCGGAAACGGTCAGCTCGTTGCAGGCGATGAGAAAGACCAGGATGACCGAAGCGCCCGCCGCCGGCGCGATCAGCGGTACGATGATATCGGCCAGGCGGCGGAAGAAACCGGCGCCCGAGAGACGTGCTGCCTCCTCCAGCGCCGGATCGAGCTGCAGAAAAGCGCTCATCACCGGCTTGAGGCTGACGGCGAAATAGGCCGAGAAATAGGCGAGCAGAATGATCCAGATCGTGCCGTAAAGCGTGATGTTGAGAACCGGCAGCGGCGCTGCGAAAACCAGGATGAAGCAAACGGCGACGATAATTCCTGGCAGCGAATAGGGAATTTCGATCAGCGCGCCGACGATCCGGCTCAGCATATCCTTGCGCCGCGTCAGGGAGTAAGCCGCCAGCACAGTCACCGCGAGGAGACCAAGCGCCGTCATGCTGGAAAGGAACAAGGAATTGGAGAAAGCAACGCGCGTCACCGCCTGCCGAAACAGGATTTCGGTGAAGGCATGCAGCGAGGCCGTCTTGACGGTCAGAGGCACGCCATAGGCCGGTACCAGCGCGCCGGCGACCAGCGCGAAGAACGGCGCGACCAGCATGATGAACAGGATCGCCCAAAGCAGCGGCACGGCCGCAAGACGCCAACGGCCGAGCGCGAAGGCGGCGGAGGCACCGGAAAGGCCGATGACGCGGTAATCCCGCCCCTTCAACGCCCTGCCCTGTACAGCAAGCCCGGCAACCGAAATCACCGCGATCATCGTCGACAGCACGGCGATATCACCGAATGTGCGCGGGCCAAAACTGGAGAATTTGGTGAAGATCAGCGTCGACAAGGTGAAGATCGAAGCTGGAATGCCGAGGATCGCCGGGATACCGAAATTGCCGACAGAAGAGACAAAGGCGATGGCGGCGCCGGCAATGACACCGGGCAGTGACAACGGCAGAATGATGTCGCGGAACACGCGAAATCCGGAAGCACCCGAAAGCCTGGCCGCCTCGACACCATCGCGCGGCAGCGCCATCAGGCCGGCCCGGAGCGCGAGATAGACCAGCGGCGCGTGCTGTACACCATAAAGCAGTGCAATGCCGCCGACGGAATAAAGCGGCCGCGGCGAGCCGAGCGGCGGTGCAATGTGCAGCGCCTTCAACAAGGGGCTGGATGGGCCGGACATCTGCACCCAGGCAAGTGCCGTCACCTGCGGCGGGATCATCATCGGCAGGACGAAAAGAAAGCCGAGCGGCCCCCTACCCGGAATGTCGGTCAATGTCAGCAGGAAGGCAAAGAGGCAGCCGAGCATCACAGAAATGACCGTACCGAACACGGCGGTCTCGACCGTATACCAAGTCGAACGCCAAAGAGCGGGATCGGTGATCAGTTCATGGGCCCCGCCGCGCAGCAGCGCCCCGATGCCAACCTCCGCCAGCCGCGCCAGGGGCAGCACGCTCAAGAGCATCACGATGACAACGACAAAAGGAAACAGCCAGGTCGGCTGGCTGTTTCCCCTACGCACATATCCGTACATCGACCGTCCGATTGGATCACTTCGATCCGTAGTAGGAAGAGAAGGTCTTCAGATCCTGGTCGGTGTTCTTCAGAGCTTCGGCCGCATTCAACGGCAAAACTTTGATGCTGTCACGCGCCGGGAAACCGGCGGGCAGCGACATGCCGTTGCGGGCGGGAATATAGCCGAGCTTCAGGAAGCCTTGCTGGCCTTTTTCCGACAGAGCGTAATCGACGAACTTCTTGGCGGCGTCTACATGCTTGGCGCTGGCGAGGATGCCGACCGGCTCGGTCACGGCCGAAACGCCTTCGGTCGGGAAAACGAACTCCAGGGGCGCACCCTTGGCCTTTTCGCGGATCGGCATGTAGTCGACGACCATGCCGTAAGCCTTCTCGCCGGAAGCAACGGCCTTGAGCACCGCGCCATTGCCGCCGGAAGCGATTGCGCCATTGGCAGCAAGGTTCTTGTAATAATCCCAGCCGAGGCTACCGACGCCGGTAAGCGTCTGCGCGTGAATGAGAGCCGCACCCGAAGCGAGCGGGCTAGGCATGGCAACAAGGCCCTTGGCCCCCGGCTTGGTCAGATCCTGCCAGCTCGTCGGCTTCATCGAGGCGGCCGTGTTGTAGACGATGCCGGTCGTGATCAGCTTGGTGGAATAATAATAGCCGTCGGCATCGTAGAGCGACGGATCGTAATTTGCGGCTTCGGGCGACTTATAGGCCAGCAGCTTTCCGGCTTCCTTCAAACGCTCCAGCGTCACCGTATCGGCGATCAGAAGAACGTCGGCGACCGGAGCACCAGCCTGGATTTCCGCCTGCAGCTTGGCAATGATCTGCGGGGTACCGTCGCGAACCCAATCGACCTTGATGCCGGGATTGGCAGCCATGAAGCCATCGACGGTTGCCTGTGCATCTTCGTTCGGCTGGCTGGTGTAGAGCACGAGGTCGGCGGCCGCAGCCGAGCCGGAGAAAAGGGCGACGGCCAACAGGCCGGCGAGAGCGGAAACAAACGTCTTCATGAAGCGTCCTCGGCTGAGTGATGAGAAGGGTTCCTTAGCGAGGCCGGTTAACATGATTGTGACAATCCGCAATCGCGAGCCGAACCGTTCATACTATCATTCGACCTTGACCATAAGCGCCCTGCACTATCTCCTAGCGCGCGAGTTTCAGCTTCGGTTTTTGGAGGATAATCTATGGAATACCGTCTGCTTGGCCGCTCCGGCCTCAAAGTTTCGACCATTACCATGGGCACGATGACCTTCGGCGGTGTCGGCTGGGCAAAGACTGTCGGCGATCTCGGCGTCAGCGAGGCTAAGCGGCTTGTCGACATGTGCCTCGATGCCGGCGTTAACCTGATCGACACGGCCGATGTCTACTCGCAAGGGGCTTCTGAAGAAATCCTCGGCGAGATCATCGGCGGCCCGCGCAAGAACGGCGTATTGATMGCCACCAAGGCCCGCTTCCCGATGGGTCCCGGCGTCAACGATGCCGGCTCCTCGCGCCAGCACCTGATCCAGGCCTGCGAAGCCAGCCTGAAGCGGATGAAGACCGACGTCATCGATCTCTACCAGTTGCATGAATGGGACGGCCAGACGCCGCTCGAAGAAACGATGGAGGCGCTTGATACACTCATCCGCCAAGGCAAGGTGCGTTACATCGGCTGCTCGAATTTTTCCGGCTGGCACATCATGAAGGCGCTCGGCGTCAGCGAGCGCGACAAGCGCGAACGCTTCGTCAGCCAGCAGATCCACTACACGCTCGAAGCGCGTGACGCGGAATATGAGCTGCTGCCGGTCAGCATCGATCAAGGGCTCGGCGTCCTCGTCTGGAGCCCGATCGCCGGCGGTCTTCTCTCCGGCAAGCATCGCCGCAACCAGGCGACGCCGGAGGGTACGCGCCAGTTCGCCGGCTGGACCGAACCGCCAATCCGCGACGAGAACCGCCTGTGGAACATCGTCGATACGCTGGTGGAGATTGCCGACGGTCGTGGCGTCTCGGCGGCGCAGGTGGCGCTGGCCTGGCTGATCGGCCGCAAGGGTGTCACATCCGTCATCATCGGCGGCCGCACGGACGCGCAATTCAAGGACAATCTCGCCAGCGCCGAACTGAAGCTGACGCAAGAAGAACGCAAGCGCCTCGACGACGTCAGCCTGCCGCGGTTGCTCTATCCCTACTGGCACCAGCGCAATACCGCCAGCGACCGGCTCAGCGAAGCCGACCTATCGCTGATTGCGCCACATTTGGCGAAGTAAGCAAAACACAACACCTTCTCTCTCGCGGAGAGAAGGTGGGCTCGAGCGATAGAGTGAAACGAAATCGCGAGAGGCCGGATGAGGGGGACACCTCGCATCGCGAGGTGAGTCTTGAGCGGCAAGCGAAAGACATCCCTTACGGTGCAACGCCCCCTCAACCTGAGCTTCGCTCGACCTTCTCCCCGCTGGGGAGAAGGTAAAAATTGAAGTAAAGACTAAGCCGCCATTGCTCCAATCTCGTCGGCAATCAATTTGCCGAGCCGCGATATTCCCTCATCGATCATCTGCTCGTTGGCGCAGGAGAAGCTGACGCGGAAAGTGTTCGGGCCGGAGCCATCGGCAAAGAAGGCCTGACCCGGCACGAAGGCGACCTTTGCCGTCTCCAGCGATTTTGCAAGCAGCTTGGCGCCGTCCATGCCCTTCGGCAGAGTGATCCAGACGAACATACCGCCCTCGGGCTTCGTCCAGCTCGTACCCTCAGGCATGTATTTCGCAAGCGCCGCCAGCATGCAGTCGCGGCGGTGGCTGTAGGTCTTGCGGACCTTGGCAACCTGCGCATCGAAGCCGCGTTCGGCGACCTGATGGATGGCGATCTGGTTGATGGTCGAGGAATGCAGATCGGCCGCCTGCTTCATCAGCACCAATTTGCGAATGACTGGCGCGTTCGCAACGACGAAACCAACACGAAGACCCGGGGCCAAGGTCTTGGAAAAACTGCCACAATAGATCGTCCGCGTATCGTTGATATTGCCTTTGCGGGCAATTTCCAGCGCCAGGATCGGCGGGATCGCTTCGCCGTCATAACGCAGCGACTGATAGGCCGCATCTTCGATGATGGCGATATCCATCTCGTCGGCGAGATCGATCAGCTTTTCGCGGGAGTCCAGATCGACGGTTTCGCCAGTCGGATTGGCAAAATCGGCGGAGAGATAGGCGAACTTCACCTTGCCGCCCGCCTGCTCGGCAGCCGCGCGGTAGGAGGCCGGCGTGCGGTTACCGTTCGGGGTGAGCTGATCATAGGTCGGCTCATAGGCATTGAAGGCCTGCAGCGCACCGAGATAGGTCGGTGCGGTGACGAGTGCCGTGTCCTTCGGCGACAGGAAGAGCTTACCGAGATAATCGAGACCTTGTTGCGAACCGGAAACGATGAAGACGTTTTCGAGCTCGCAGGGAACGCCAAGCGCCACCATCTGGCTGACCAGCCATTCGCGCAGCGGCTTGTAGCCTTCGCTGACCGAATATTGCAGGGCGGCGTTGACAGCCGGACCGGAAAAGATGTCGGCATAAGCCTGCTTGAATTCCTGATCCGGAAACAGCGCCGGATCGGGAATGCCGCCGGCGAACGAGATGATGTCTGGACGCTCCAGCAGCTTCAACAGTTCGCGGATTTCGGAGGCGCGCATACGGCTCGAACGCGTCGCAAAGATATTTTCCCAATTCAACATGGGGTTTCCTCGTAATTTTTGGTCTTTGCACCACAAGACCACGCAACAAACGATAAGTCAATAATGCTGACCTATTTTGTGCGCTCTCAAGAAGATTTATAGTCGAAAGGGTTGAGAACAGTGACGGGAAAGCTCGAGAAATCGACGATATCCCGTGAAACGATAGTGAGATTATGAACCGATGCGGTCGCCGCGATCATTGCATCGGCAATCAGCGTCGGCGATTTGCGATGCATGAATTGCGCCCATCGGATCATGCATTCCGCATCTAAGGAAATGACCCGAATTCCAAGCTTTAGACTATCCAGCCAACGCGTGAGTTCGCTCGCTTTCTGCGGATCGGTTTCCCTAGTCAGTTCAATGCCGCGCTGGATCTCACCGATAGTAACGGCTGAAATTGCAAGATCGCTATCCCCAACGGTGCCGATCCAAGCAAGTACCGCACCATGGGGTTTCATCCTGCGTAGTTCGGAGACCACGTTCGTATCGAGCAGGTACAAGTATCAACCCTCGCTCAGACTGATATCTCGCCATACCCATTCCTTGCGAGACGGAACATCGAGTTCGAATCTCGGTTCGGGCGCTAGGAGGACTTCTTTAGCAGACGGCTTAGCGCGCCTGTTCAATGCCTCCCATTCAGAAACGGAAATAAGCACTGCTTTGGGCTCGCCTCTTTTTGACACGAGCTGCGGTCCCTCCTCCAAAGAGGCATCAAGCATCTCGCTAAATTTCGCTTTCGCGTCTTGAACTGGCCACTGCCGCATAACACGCTCCTTCTGACTAGTTTTAAGACTAGTTACTTTTATAGCCCGTTCAAGCTCTAATTTCACCTGCAATCCCGCTATTCTGACAATTGGGCCTTGATGTGAGCGCAAAGGGCAGCAGTATTCGAGATAGAAATTACTGCGATTAGTATGCCCCCAACCGAGCAGAAATCCTTATGACGAACGACGACCGCACATCCTCTTTTTACGACGAGAACGCCGCCACCTATGCAGTGCGCGACCGCAGCCTGCCACAGCGTCGGCTCGATGCCTTTCTGAATGCCCTTCCCGCCGGCGCGTCGATTCTCGAGCTTGGTTGCGGCGGCGGTCAGGACGCGGCCTATATGATCGCGCAGGGTTTTAACGTCACCGCCATGGATGGTTCGGCGGAAATGGCCAGGCAGGCTGAAAAGTTGCTCGGAAAGCCGGTGATCGTTCGCAAGTTCGAAGAACTGGAGGACGATCAAGCCTATGACGGCATTTGGGCCGAAGCATCCCTGCTGCATGTGCAACGATCGGATCTTCCAGGGATATTCAACCGCGTCCACAAAGCCCTGAAAAACGGCGGCATATTTCACGCTAGTTTCAAAGCGGGAGACACCGAGGGTTACGACAGCTTCGGCCGATATTACAACTATCTCTCGGCCGACTGGCTGAACGACCTGCTGATCTCGACCGGCTGGAAAGAGATTTCACTCAACGAAACCGACGGTAGCGGCTACGATGGTAAGCCGACGAAATGGCTGCGGATGAGAGCCAGCAAAAGCATTCCATCGGCTACTTGAGCCGTAAACATCTTGAAACGTTCAGGGCCGGGGAAGTCTCCCTCCCCGGCCTTTCTCATTGCGGTATAGACCCGAAGAAGCTTAGTTGACGCTCTTGTCGACCAGCTTGTTCTTGCCGATCCAGGGCATCATGCCGCGCAGCTTGGCGCCGACTTCTTCGATCTGGTGGCTGTCGTTGTTGCGGCGGATACCCTTGAAGCGGGCAGCGCCCGAACGGTATTCCTGCATCCACTCGGAGGTGAACTTGCCGGTCTGGATGTCCTTCAGGACGCGCTTCATCTCCGCCTTGGTTTCTTCGGTGATGATGCGCGGACCGGTGACGTATTCGCCCCACTCGGCCGTGTTCGAGATCGAGTAGTTCATGTTGGCGATGCCGCCTTCATAGATCAGGTCGACGATCAGCTTTACTTCGTGCAGGCACTCGAAATAGGCCATTTCCGGCGCGTAGCCAGCTTCGACCAGCGTTTCGAAGCCGGCGCGGATGAGCTCGACGAGACCGCCGCAGAGAACGACCTGTTCGCCGAAGAGGTCGGTTTCGCACTCTTCGCGGAAGTTGGTTTCGATGATGCCCGAACGGCCGCCGCCGACGCCGCAGGCGTAGGAGAGAGCGAGTTCAAGGGCATTGCCGGAAGCGTTCTGGTGAACTGCAACGAGGCAAGGAACGCCGCCGCCCTTCTGGTATTCGCCGCGAACCGTATGGCCCGGGCCCTTCGGAGCGATCATGACGACGTCGACCGAACCCTTCGGCTCGATGAGGCCGAAGTGAACGTTCAGGCCGTGTGCGAAAGCGATCGCAGCACCGTCGCGGATGTTCGGAGCGATTTCAGACTTGTAGATGTCGGCCTGCAGTTCGTCCGGGGTCGCCATCATCATCAGGTCAGCCCAGGCAGCAGCTTCGGCAACGGTCATGACCTTGAAGCCATCGGCTTCAGCCTTCTTGACGGTCGGCGAACCGGCCTTCAGCGCGATCACAAGGTTCTGTGCGCCGCTGTCCTTCAGGTTCAGCGCATGAGCGCGGCCCTGGGAGCCGTAGCCGATGACGGCGACCTTCTTCGACTTGATGAGGTTGAGATCGGCATCACGATCGTAATAGACGCGCATTGTTTGTCCTTCCCTTTGCTTGTCTGGGTGCAGATTTCGAATTGTCAGACGGTCGCTGCTGCTTCCGCCAAAACTTTTTCCGTACCGTAAAGCCTGAGAAAGGCGCTGACCGCCTTCTCCGCTTGACGGCTGGTATCCTTCAAACCGGGCTCGCCGAGCAGCATGCGCACATGCAGATCGGAAACGATGAGCCCGTAGAATGTGTGATATGCCTCGTCGGCATCGGTAAAGCGCAGCAGTCCTGCCCGCTTCCCGGCATCGATCAGCCCGCTGGCACGCCGATCGATCTGGCGGCGGCCACGCTCGAGCAGAAGCTTGCCGAGTTTGGAGCCGTCGCGGTTGGATTGACCGATCGCCAGACGGTTCAATGCGAGCGAAACATCGCCCGCCAGAACCTCCAGCAGATCGCGGGCGAAAATGACGAGATGGTCATGCAGGCTTGCCACGGTCAGCCGTTCGCCGTTGCGCTCGAAGGTGCGCACCTTGTTCGCCTGATAGGCAATCATCGCCGATAGCAGACCATCGCGATCGCCGAACCATTTATAGAGACTTTCCTTGGAGCAATTGGCCGCGCGCGCGACACCAGAGGTCGTCAGCGCCTTTTCGCCGCCATCGACGAGCAAACGCAGCGCCTGTTCCAGAACGGCGTTCTGGCGCGGCGAAAACTCGCTCGTCTGTCCTGCTTCGCTGAGCACGATGGCCACTCCCAAATGCGTACCGTACGGTACGGTTCGCGGTCGTTATGACTGAGGGCGAGGCAAGCGTCAAGCGCAAATCGTTGCTGCACTGCGCCAAAAGAGAGCGCTTGTCAGGGTGGGTTCGCGGCGGCTAGAGCTTGCCAGATATCCGCTTCTCCGCTGGAACCTCCTGATGACAAACAAGTATCCGCTTCCTTCCGAGACATCGGCCAGCTTCACGTACAAAAGCAAACTGCGCGCACTTGTCCGCTTTGCAGGAATTTGCCTTACAGTCGGGATGCTTCCCTTGCCCGTCTCTGCTCACTCAACGGCAAAGCCAGTCTCCAGTCTGGCCGGGCACTATTGCGGGAAGCTTCTGTCCAGCGGCAGGTTGGTGGATGTCGAGACCTCCCTGCAGATCGACAAGCAAGGTCACATCTCGGGGACTTACCGCTTCGATGACGACGGAACCACGACGACCGGATCATTGTCAGAGGTCGGGACAACGACCAGCAGAGAGCGGACGCTGCGCTGGTTCGACAAATATGGAATGGGATTACTGACGATCCGCTTCGATCGAAGCCATCACCATTTCGAAGGATTGTGGGCGCCACAAGATACCACCCCCAACTACACCTGGAGCGGCGGCGACTGCGCCGCTCCTATCAGTTGATCGCAGCCCGGCAATAGAACGGAGCCTATTCCGCTGCCACTGCACTGCGCATGGCCTCGACATCCTTCAAGGGCGGCAGGCCATAGAGGCGGCTATATTCGCGGCTGAACTGCGAAGGGCTCTGATAGCCGACGCGATGGCCGGCCGATCCGACGTCGAGCTGCTCGACAATCATCAGCCGACGCGCTTCATGAAGGCGAAGCTGCTTCTGATATTGCATCGGCGACATCGCGGTCACTGCCTTGAAATGATGATGCAGCGACGAAACGCTCATGCCGACGCGCTCGGCCAGATCTTCGATGCGTAACGGATAGGCGAAATTACCCCGTATCCAGGCAACGGCACGCGCCACCCTGTTGCTCTGGCTCTCGGCCATGGCGACCTGCAGCAGCCGAGGGCCGTTCGGACCGGTCAGCAGGCGATAAAGGATCTCCTGCTCGATCAATGGCGCCATGGCCGGAATATCCTCAGGCCGGTCTAGCAGTCTGAGCAACCGCAGTGAGGCATCGAGCAATTCCGGCGATGCCGCATTGACCGCGAGCCCGCGCATAGGTTCCGCCGTCAACGCCTGGCGCGGAATATTGACGCGCGATAACAGCTCCTTCAGGCGCTCACTGTCGAGCGCCATGCCAAAACAAAGATAAGGCGTATCACTGCGGACATTGGTCACCTGCGTCGATACAGGCAGATCGAGGGCGGTCAAAATATACTCGCCGACGCCGTAGTGGTACGTATCGGTACCGACCGTCAGGCTCTTGCGTCCCTGGACCACAACGGCATAGCAGGGCCGATAGGCCCCATGTTGCCACACGGTGACCGCCGACTGGCGATATAGGTTGAGCCCCTCAATCGGCGTGCGGTGTTCTCCGTCCCCCGTGGCGAAACGTGCAACGATGGAGGCGAGCTCCTGATTGGGATTGAAAGCGAGTGTCATGCGCAACCGATTGTTTTGAGAGCGTGTCTACGCTTATCTAGGTGACCCTCTCTCCCTGAAAAAGAGCCGCTGCCAATTTAGATTCGCAGGATCGTACATAAAGCTTGCAGGATCGCTCTAACGCTGTCGCCCGGTCCCGATGCATAGTCCAGCGTCCCAATTCCACCCCCAACCCATCACAAAGATAAGGAATCTCCCATGCCTATCGCAAAGGGTTACGCAGCGACCGACGCGTCCAAGCCGCTCACGCCGTTCACCTTCGAACGCCGTGATCCGAACGAGGACGATATCGTCATCGCGATCAAATTCTCCGGCATCTGCCATTCCGACATTCATCAGGCTCGCAACGAATGGGGCAACGCTAAATATCCGATGGTACCGGGTCACGAGATCGCCGGCATCGTCACGGCCGTTGGTTCAAAGGTAACGAAGTTCAAGGTCGGCGACCGTGTCGGTGTCGGCTGCTTCGTCAATTCCTGCACGACTTGTGCCACCCGCGATCTCGATCTTGAACATTACATGCCGGGCATCGTTCAGACCTACAACGACGTCGAAGCCGACGGCGAAACGCCGACTTATGGCGGCTATTCGGATTCGATCGTCGTCAAGGAAGGCTATGTCCTTTCCATCCCCGACAATCTTCCGCTCGACGCGGCAGCCCCGCTGCTGTGCGCCGGCATCACGCTTTATTCGCCGCTGCACCACTGGAAGGCCGGCCCCGGCAAGAAGGTTGCGATCGTCGGCATGGGCGGCCTCGGCCATATGGGCGTCAAGATCGCCCATGCGATGGGCGCTGACGTCACCGTTCTCAGCCAGACGCTGTCGAAGAAAGAAGACGGTCTCCGCCTCGGCGCTGATCACTACTACGCGACGAGCGACGCCGAGACATTCAAGACGCTTGCCGGCACGTTCGACCTCCTCATCATGACGGTTGGTATCGCTGTCGACTGGAACGCCTATCTCAGCCTGCTGAAGGTTGATGGCAATATGGTCGTCGTCGGTGCGCCCGAACATGCCGTTCCGGTGCATGCCTTCTCGCTCATCCCCGGCCGCCGCAGCCTTTCCGGCTCGATGATCGGCTCGATCAAGGAAACCCAGGAAATGCTCGATTTCTGCGGAGAGCACAACATTGCCTCGGAGATCGAGGTGATCAATATCGATCAGGTCAACGAAGCCTATGAGCGCGTTCTGAAGAGCGACGTCCGCTACCGCTTCGTCATCGACATCGCCTCGCTGGCCTAAAGCTCGTCGCGATCTTTCAGATTCGCTCCCACGCTTTAGCTCCTTGCTTTGCATGTCGTTTTCGCAAAACCGCCGCATACTTTTGCGCGACATGCATTAAGCGCTATGGCACAAGACTTACAGAAAAGGGCAGCCACCGTGGCTGCCCTTTTTTCATTCCTCGCGCATGGTTTCCCTCTGGGTAATCAGCCGGGCGCTGTGCTGTCGGCTGATGTAGATCCACAGCCAGCTCCAGGCGACTGCAATACGCCAGCGCACGCCGATCAGGAAGTAGATGTGGGCGAGTCCCCAKACCCACCAGGCGAGCCATCCCCTGAGCTTGATCCAACCGAAATCGATGATCGCCGCACTCTTGCCGATCGTGGCGAGACTGCCCTGGTGACGATAGTGAAATGGGCCCGGCGCCGGCTGGCCCGATAGCTTTGCCCATATCACCTTGGCGACATAGGCACCCTGCTGCTTGGCGGCCGGCGCGATCCCCGGCACGGGGCTGCCGTCATCGCGCATGACTGCCGCCGTATCGCCGATGACGAAGACATCCGCCTTGCCAGGTGCTCTCAACTCCTTGTCGACCACGACACGGCCGGCGCGGTCGGAAGGAGCGCCTAGCCATGCCGCCGCAGGTGAAGCCTGCACGCCGGCGGCCCAGACGATCGTCCGGCTCGGCACGAAGGTTTCCCCGATCGTCACCCCCTCCGCGGTGCAGGATGTCACTGGTTTTCCAGTGCGGACTTCGATGCCCAATTTTTCCAACGCCTTGTGGGCATAGGAAGACAGCACTTGGTCAAAGCTTGCGAGAACGCGCGGGCCCGCTTCGACAAGAATGATCCTGGCCTTGGTGGTGTCGATGTTGCGAAACTCCTTCGGGAGAGTCGTTCTCGCCAGCTCGGCAATAATACCGGCAAGCTCGACACCGGTCGGCCCGGCACCGACGATGGTGAAGGTCAGCAGAGCATCCCGGATAGCGGGATCGCTCTCCAGTTCCGCCTGTTCGAAGGCCAGCAAAACGCGGCGGCGGATCGTTGTTGCATCCTCCAGCGTCTTCAGCCCCGGCGCCACCGGTTCCCATTMGTCATGCCCGAAATAGGCGTGAGTCGCCCCCGTAGCCAGCACGAGCGTATCATATGCGATCGTGGTGCCACCTTTCAGCATCACCACATGTGCCTGGCTGTCGACGCCGACGACTTCTGCCAGCAGTGTCGTCACCTCCGGCCGATCGCGAAAAAAGCTTCGGATCGGCCAAGCAATCTCGGAGGTGGCAAGCAAGGTGGTGGCGACTTGATAGAGCAGCGGCTGGAACAGGTGATGGTTACGCCGGTCGATCAGCGTGATGCGGACCGGAGCTCCCTTGAGATCGTTGACGAGCTGCAAGCCGCCAAACCCACCCCCAACGACGACAACGTGATGATCTTGCACGACGACACCCCGCATCTATTTATCCTCGCAACCGTAGGGTTGAGGACGATAGCCGGCAACCATCTTTTATGCATGGCACCTGTGCGGGGACGCGAACCGAATGACCGGAATTTGGTAGCAGATGCCACCAGCGGCAGCTTTCGGCCCTTTGCTGCCGTTCGAGGTCGATCCGAGGAACGTGCGGTATGTGCTAGAATGCGGCCGAAGGCGGAATGAGACTGCGAGGGGCGGTGTGATCGAACCGGAATGCGCGCGACCGAGTGCCAACGTTGTACTCTTGGAAGGGGAGACGAGGAAGATGCCGACACCAGAGCAACCCAGTCTAATAGTTCGACAGAAATCCCCACAGAACATCGAGTTTCCGTTTGCGTCGCTCTCGGATTGGCTAATCCCAACCGAGCTGTTCTTCGTGCGAAACCATTTCCCGTCGCCGGACCTCGATGCGCGAGACTGGAGATTGCGCGTTGGCGGGGCGGTGGAGCGGCCGATCGAACTTGACCTCGACAGCATCAAGGCGATGCGGAGCACGACTTTCACCGCCGTCGTGGAGTGCGCAGGGAACGGGCGGGTCTACTACGAGCCGCCGAAAGAGGGGTTGCAGTGGCAGAACGGAGCCGTCGGCAATGCCGCGTGGACAGGTGTTCTTCTGCGCGAGATTTTGGAAATGGCGGGCGTTAAGCGAACCGCATGTGAGGTTCTGCTCGTAGGCGCCGACAGCGGCGTCGTCGACACGAACAAGAAAACGGCTTCTCCCGGCCCCATCGCTTTTGCGCGCAGTTTACCGCTTGAGAAGGCTATCGCTCACAGCACGATCCTTGCCTATTCGATGAACGAGGAGCCTTTGACGCGCGATCACGGCTACCCGCTACGCGCGGTCGTGGGTGGCTGGTTCGGCATGGCTTGGGTCAAGTGGATCACGCATATCACGGTTGTGGAGCAACCGTTCCTTGGCTACTGGCAGGCGCGTGACTATTTCCGTTGGGAGCACAGCCTCGGGGAACCCAGGCTGGTCCCCCTTGCGGAGATGGAGGTCAAAGCGCAGATCGCGCGTCCCGTGCAGGGGGCGCATCTCATCGCCGGCCAACCGTATCGGATTTTCGGAGCCGCCTGGAGCGGAGAGGCTGTTATCCGGCAGCTGCAGGTCTGCACCGGAGATGGCAGGGGCTGGCGCGAGGGAAGGCTCCTCGAAACAGAACGTCCCTATGCATGGCGCTTGTGGGAGTACATGTGGACCCCTGAAGAAGTGGGGCGATATAAACTGCGATGTCGCGCGATCGATGGGGCGGGGCGCGTGCAGCCCGACCTCCCACGTTCCGACTGCGAGAGCTACGCGGCCAATTGGATCGTTCCGGTGGAGGTTACGGTCGTTCCCAAGCCACAGACGTACGAGGAGGAATTCGTAATCTAATCACCCGCATGGGGCGGAATGGCGGCTTCTGGCGCCAAGTTGCCGTCAATGATACTTCGGAAAACTTAGTAGCACTCGCTACATCGTTCTTCCGCAACGAGATCGCTTCACTCGGCATAACTAACCGGGATCGTCACGCCGCTTTTCAACACTTCCATTGAGATCGACGCCGAAACGTCGAAGAGTTCTACTCGACGCACGATCTTCTTGTAGATGACATCATAGTGTTCGACCCGTGGCAGCACGATTTTCAGGATATAGTCGTGATTGCCGGTCAGCCGGTGCGCCTCGACAATCTCGGGAATGTCGCTGATCGCCTTGCGAAAGGTTTCGATCCATTCGTCGGCGTGATGCGCTGTCTTGATCAGCGCGTAGAGCGTCGTCGGCACCCCCATCTTCTCTCGATTGAGCACGACGATGCGTCTGGCGATATGGCCGCTTTCCTCCAGCCGCTGGATGCGCCGGGAGCAGGCTGAGACCGACAGCGCCACGCGGTCGGCAAGATCGGTCACCGAAATGCCGGCATCGGTCTGCAAAAGATCGAGAATCTTTCGGTCGCGTTCGTCAAGCATGTGCAGCCATCTCCGTAATGACGCGGTATTTTTGCGCATAATACGATATAAGCGCAAAACTTTGCAGATAAAATCGGAGGCACGACAAAGATTGCAAACACGCGGCGCGTGAAATGCCTCAATATTCTGCTATTCATAATCAAGAACGGAGAGCAGCAGTATGCGCACCATCGGCCTTATCGGCGGCATGAGTTTCGAGAGTTCCGCGGTTTATTATCGTCTTATCAATGAGATGGTGCGCGACAGACTGGGCGGCCTCGCCTCGGCCGAGGTGCTGCTGTATTCCGTCAATTTCGAAGAAATCGTCGCCTTGCAGAAGGCCGGTCGTTGGGACGATGCCGCTGCTCGTCTTGGCGATGCCGCGCAGCGTCTGCAGACCGCCGGCGCCGAATGCGTGTTGATCTGCACCAACACCATGCACCTGATCGCCCCGGAAGTTGCCGCACGAGTCTCCATTCCGCTGATCCACATCATCGACGAGACGGCGGCTGCGTTGAAGGACGCCGGCCGCGTCAAGCCGCTACTGCTGGCCACGCGCTACACGATGGAACACGGCTTCTACACCGATCGCATGGCTCGCAACGGTGTCTCCATAATGGTGCCGGATGCTGAAGACCGTACGGTTACCCACGATATCATCTTCAACGAACTCTGTGCCGGCATCGTCAAGGACGAGTCGCGCCGGAAACTGATGGCAATCATCGAACGCGCCAAGGCCAAAGGTGCGGACAGCGTCATTCTCGGCTGCACGGAGATCTGCCTGATTCTCGATCCGAATGCGCTTATTTTGCCGGGCTTCGACACCACGACAATCCACGCAGAGAAGGCAGTCGATTTCGCTCTCGACGGGGAAAAGACGAGCGCCAGCAAGGCCGCATGATCAAGCCAAATTTACTTGACTGAGTCCAATAAATGATGGACATCGTCTTCTATATTTTAGGGAGACGATGTCCATGCTTGTTACGACGGAACTCGCGACCATCGATGCAGTCCGCGACTTTAATCGCTTTTATACAAATTTCCTCGGCGTTCTGAACAAAGCCTATCTCKACAGCCCTTATGCCCTGACGGATGTCCGCGTTCTCTTCGAAATCGGCTCGCGCGGCGGCGTCGCCGCCTCGACACTGACGCGTGACCTGCATCTCGATCCCGCCTATCTCAGCCGCATTCTGAAGCGCTTTCGCGAAGACGGCTTGATCGAGACCAAACCCGATCCGGACGATCTGCGCAGCCAGATCATCACGGTCACCGATAAGGGACAGCAGCAATTCCATGAATTCGTGCGCCGCTCCCGCGCCGAGATCGCCGGGCATTTCGACGCGCTGGCGATCGGCGAGCCCGAACGCGTCGTCGACGCGATGCGAACGATCCGAACCGTACTCAACTCCACCGCTAATGCCATGCCTCCGGCCATTATCCGCGCCCACCGCGCCGGCGATATCGGCTGGATCGTCCAGAGCCAGGCACGCTTCTACTGCGAGGAATTCGGTTGGGATCTGCGTTTCGAAGGCCTGGTCGCCGAGGTTGCCGGGAAATTCCTCTCCAATTTCAATCCGCAAAAGGACCAATGCTGGATCGTCGAGCGGGGCGGACTGAATGTGGGTTCCGTCATGGTCGCCGATGGCGGCGACGGCATCGCGAAGCTTCGGCTGCTCTATGTCGACAAAACAGCACGAGGCCTCGGCCTCGGCAAACTGCTGGTCGGTGAATGCATCCGTTTTGCCCGCAGTGCCGGCTACCGTCAGCTTTCGCTCTGGACCAACGATATCCTCGATGCCGCTCGGGGCATCTATATCCAGTCTGGCTTCCGGCTCGTCTCGGAAGAAAAACATCGCATGTTCGGCCCGGAGTTGAACGGCCAGACCTGGGTGCTGGATCTCTGAGCTGAGGCGTGCATAGACACGCTGTGGCTTCACCTCTATCCTCGGTACACGCCAGATTTGCATCGAGTTACCTGCCATGACCTCACGCAGCGAAATCCGGATAGAACCTATCGCCGTCAAACACATCGAAGGTTTTCACAAGGCGCTCGATACTGTTGCGCGCGAGCGAGAATATCTGACGATGCTTCAAGCCTTTCCACTGGGGCAGACGCGCGTCTTCGTGCTCGGCATGATAGAGAAAGGTAATCCACAATTCGTCGCCCTAGCGGACGGAGAGGTGGTCGGCTGGTGCGATATCAGCCGCCATACTTTTCCCTCCCACGCCCACGCCGGCTCGCTCGGCATGGGCATCATCCCAGCCTATCGCGGCCAGGGCCTGGGGCATCGTTCGATAGATGCGGCTCTGCGGGCCGCGCGTGACGTGGGAATAGAACGTGTCGAACTCAGCGTGCATGCCGACAATGGCAGAGCCATAGCGCTCTATGAGAAGGTCGGCTTTGTCCGTGAAGGCCTGGCGCGCAAATCCGTTCTCATAGATGGACGCTACAAGGACGCGATCCACATGGCGCTACTTTACGAGTAGCGGAACTGAAATCAACGATTTCGGTGGCAATTATGTTGCGTCGCAAAATTCTGCTTGATTTGGAAACGATCATTTCCTAAACAAGCAACATGACGACAGACACACTGGATATTTCCCCGAAGCCTCGCGGTCGCCCGCGAGAATTCGATTTGGACGCAGCGCTCGATGAGGCGTTGCGGGTATTTTCCGAGCGCGGCTACTATGCCGCTTCGATCAGTGAGCTGACCGAGGCCATGGGCCTGACCGCGGGCAGCGTCTATAAGGCGTTCAAAGATAAGCGCGGCGTGTTCGTAGCCGCTTTCGATCGCTATCGTCGCGTGCGTCTCCAACTGATCGACGAGTGTCTTGCCAAGGCGCCCAATGGTTATGAAAAGCTGCACTCCTTGGTGGCATTCTTCGCCGAGGCTTCATGCGGCGAGATCGGCCGCAGAGGCTGCCTCGTAGTTGGTAGCGCGACCGAGCTTGCGCTTTTCGATGAGGAAGTCGCCAGCCGTGTCGGCGTGGCTTTCGATTTCGACGAGCGACGCATTCGGGACCTCATCCTTCTAGGTCAGACGGATGGGTCCGTGGCAAGGCATATCGATCCGGACAGCACCGCCTGCGCCTTACTTGCCCTTACGAAAGGCATGCGCGTGATTGGAAAGACCGGCCGCAAAACCGAACAAATGCTCGCCGTCGCCGAGACGGCCATGAAACTGCTGAACTGATTTTTCACACGAATATTCGGGGAAGCGTTCCCCCGCCCGCATCAAGGATCAAGATATGTCTGCAACCGCCGCAGCGAGACGCGAGAGCGCTCCGCTCCCCGAGAAGACCATTTCGCCATTGATGACTTTCATGTTCGCTGCCGCCTGCGGGCTGGTGGCCGCCAATCTCTATTACGGCCAGCCGCTGGCTGGCCCGATCAGCCAGGCGCTCGGCTTCACGCCGGCAGCGACCGGTCTGATCGTGACGCTGACGCAGATCGGCTATGGCCTCGGCCTGCTGCTGATCGTACCGCTCGGTGACCTCTTGGAAAACCGAAGGCTAGTGCTGACCTTGATCGGCCTTTCGGCCGTGGCGCTCGTCGGCGCCGCCTTCGCTTGGTCGCCATCGCTATTCCTGCTTGCCTCCCTTTGCATCGGCCTCGCCTCGGTGGCCGTACAGGTGCTGGTGCCTTTCGCTGCCCACATGGCGCCGGATGCCAGCCGCGGCGCAGTTGTCGGCAATGTCATGAGCGGCCTGCTTTGCGGCATCATGCTGGCCCGGCCAGCGGCGAGCTTCCTGTCGGAACTCTCCTCCTGGCATACGGTCTACATCCTCTCAGCCTGCGTCATGATCGGGCTTGCCATCATTCTTCGCATCGCCCTGCCGACCCGCGTTCCGCACACCAAGCTGCACTACGGCCAACTGCTCTCTTCAATGGGCCATCTCGCGCTGCATACGCCGGTGCTGCAACGCCGCGCGCTCTATCAGGCCTGCATGTTCGGTGCCTTCAGCCTGTTCTGGACAACGACGCCGCTGCTGCTGGCAAGCCCTGCCTTCGGCCTGACGCAGAACGGTATTGCCCTCTTCGCACTGGCTGGCGCCGCAGGCGCGGTCGCTTCGCCGATTGCCGGTCGTATCGCCGATCGCGGCTGGACGAAGCTTGCCACCACCTTCGCCCTGGTGCTCGCCATCATCGCTTTCCTCATTGGCCACGCTTCCGGTAGCGGCTCGCTGCTGGCGCTCGTCACATTGACACTCTCCGGCATCCTGCTCGATTTCGGCGTGCAGACCAATCTCGTGCTCGGCCAGCGCGCCATCTTTGCGCTGAGCGCCGAACATCGCAGCCGCCTGAATGGTCTTTACATGGCGACATTCTTTGCCGGCGGCGCGTTCGGCTCGGCAATCGGCGGCTGGGCCTATGCCACCGGCGGCTGGAATCTCGCCTCATGGATTGGCGTCTGCTTCCCGGTGGTGGCGCTGCTCATCTTCCTGACCGAACGGCAGAAATGATCAGGATGGCTGCGGAACGACACTCCGCAGCCAATCGCATTCGCTGAGGCCGGCCGAAGCAAAGGGATCGATCAAAGTGCCGGAGACAATCGAGGCCAAGATCTGCGGCCCCGGCGGCACCTTGGCGATGGTGGCAACCAGTCGATCCCGGACCCAGGCCAGTGCTGTCGAATCCGACTGGTAGAACGGCGTAAACACCAGCGATAGCAACTGAAACAGCCGCACATGCATCCGCCGCGCGTTGGTATAGTCGGCAAGCGCTGCACCGATATCCTCGTTGCCCGCCAACGCATGTGCAAGCGCCGCCACATCCAGCAGCGCCATATTGGCGCCCTGCCCGAGTTGCGGGCTCGTCGAATGTGCGGAGTCGCCGACGAAGACTGTACGGCCGCAATAGGGCATGGCCACGGTTCGATGGGTGTAGCGCGCCAGCGTCAACTGATCCCAATCGATAATCTGATCKAGCAGCGGCTGGCATTCCGGCCAATAGCCGCGGACCGCCGACTTCCAGCGATCGAGCCCCTGCCTGCGCACCTCATCGGCATCCGCGATCTTCAAACTCCAGAACAACGCCGCCTGCTTCGGCAGGTCCGGCCTCCGCTGTCCAATCGGCAACACGCCGATCATCACTTGCGCCTGGTCGTAGCGCTGCGTCAGCGCCTTCTCATCCACCAACCCATCCGGACAATCCAGCGTCGCCCAGAAGGCGCCATAGGCGAGATTGCGCGTCCGTGGTGCGACCGGCGACGCAGCGATCAATTCAGAACGCGCACCGCTCGCGTCGATGACAAGATCATACGGCCCCACCCGCTCTCCACCCTCGATAATGAGATAGGTCTGACTGCCCTCTTCCAACGTGCCAGTCACCCGCCGTCCGGTAAAGACAAGGTGTCGCCGTGCGGAGACTTCGTCGTAGAGCGTATCGAACAGCGCGGCGCGATGAACAGCCAGCCCATACCGCCCGCCGGCCAGCCTGTCATAACGCACGTCAAGAACGATGCAGCCACGCTTCGTCTCGGTGCCGAACAGCCGGTCGATGCGATTGCCGGCGGCGTGGATGGCGGGGCCGAGGCCGAGCGATTCCAGCACGGTCAGGCCGGTCGGCTGCAGCATCAGGGCGGATCCGACCGGCGCAGGATTGTCGAACCGCTMGACAATCTCCGTCGTATGGCCGGCGCGGGAAAGAAGCAAGGCGGCAGCAAGGCCCGCAGGTCCGGCGCCCACGATCGCAATTTTCAGGGATTTCACCGGATGCGCTCAGTCTTGCGATTGATCGAAATGAGCTCTTGCGACGCGCACGGCCTCTTGATTGGCCTCAGCCCAGTTCAGAAGCTGCGCCAAAGGCTCGTAGAGCGAATAGCCAAGATCGGTCATGCGGTATTCAACGCTCGGCGGCTTGGTCGGGAAAACCTCACGACCAATATAGCCATCGCGCTGGAGTTCGCGCAGCGTCTGCGTCAGCATCCGCTGGGAAATATCGGGCACCATGCGGCGCAGCTCGCCAAAGCGATAGGGTCGCTGCGCCAGGGCCTCCAGCAACAGCACCGACCATTTGCCGCCGATCTGCGAGATCAAATCCCGCACCGGGCAATCCGTAAACGTGACCTTGCTGATATCGACGGCACGCAACGGTGCCTTCGTGCTACGCAGATTGACGACAGTGCTGGCGCTCAAGACAGTTCCCTTTTGGTAACGTAGAGCCAAAAAACTGCCTCCTTTACAGATCGAAGTCAAACGCCAATGTAGAGCTAGTCTCTTTTTGAGAGCGACAAACCTCTGCAAGTCCGCGGCGGTCAAACAAGGAAAACCATATGAGCAGCACTCTTCTCGTCACCGGCGCCGCGGGTCAGCTTGGCCAGCGCGTCATCCATCACCTGCTGGAGACATACAAGGTCGCCCCCGGCCGCATCATTGCCGCGACCCGCAGCCCTGAGAAGCTTGCCGACCTCGCCGCCAAGGGCGTCGTCACCCGCAAGGCCGATTTCGATGATGCCGCCAGCTTGTCCGCTGCCTTCGCCGGCGTCGATCGCCTGCTGATCATCAGCACCGACGCGCTCGCCGTCCCCGGCCAGCGCCTCAAGCAGCACACGGCTGCCGTGGAGGCCGCGAAAGCCGCTGGCGTCAAGCACATCCTCTATACCTCGATGCCAGCCCCGGAAAACTCCCTCGTCATCTTCGCGCCCGATCACCTCGGCACGGAAAATGCCATCAAGGCAAGCGGCATCGGCTACACGATCCTGCGCGACGCCTGGTACTTCGACAACCACCTGCACGGCCTGCCCCACAGCCTCGAAGTCGGCAAGTGGTACACCTCGAGCGCCGGTGGCCGCGTCAGCAATATCAGCCGCGAAGACTGCGCACTGGCCATCGCCGCCGCTTTGGCTTCCGACACGACGGAAAATGCCACCTACACGCTGACGGGCTCGACCGCCGTCACCATCGAGGACATCGCAAGCGTCGTTAGCAAGATCACCGGCCGGCCGCTGGAAGTCGTGCAGGTCAACGACGAACAGTTCGCCGCTGGCCTTACCGGCGCCGGCCTGCCGAAATTCGTCGTCGACATGCTCGTCTCCGCCGACGCCAACATCCGCGCTGGCAATTTCAATATCCTCACGAACGACTTCAATAAGCTGACCGGCAAGGAGCCGCAGACGCTGCGCAGCTTCGTCGAGGAACATAAGGCCGCGTTGCTCGGCTAAGTCTATGGGATGGTCAGGCGAGGCCGTCTTTGCCGCACCTTCACGCATGGCCCCTCACCCCAGCCCTCTCCCCGCAACGCGGGGCGAGGGAGTTTTCATGCCTCAAGCATGAACTCTAACCGAGTGATGTAATCAATGGCTTGCGCTGTCGTCCCTTCTCCCCGCAATGCGGGGAGAAGGCTAGGATGAGGGGCCAGGCAAAAGGGCGCGGCAAAAGACGAGCGCGCCTGATCAGCCGCAGATCCCGCCGATCAAACCGCCTGCCCGCATGCCCGACAAAACCGCCGCACCGTCTCCGCCATGCCATATTCCAGCGCATCGGCGGTCAGCCCATGCCCGATGGAAGCTTCTGCGAGCCCAGGGATGCGCTTGAGGAGTGCCGGCAGGTTGGCAACCGTCAGGTCGTGGCCGGCATTGACAGCAAGGCCGTTGGCAAATGCCGCGTCCGCAGTCTTGCCGAGACCATCGAGAATGACGGCAGCCCGCTCCGGTGCGTCATAGCAGCCGCCATAGGGACCGGTGTAAAGCTCGATGCGGTCAGCACCAACCTCCTTGGCAATCTTTACGGCCTCGGCATCGCCGTCCCCATCCGCAAACAAGGAAACGCGGCAGCCGATCTTCTTGTATTTGGCAACGACCTCGGCCAACAGATCGCGATTTTTACGGAAATCCCAGCCGTGGTCGGACGTCGCCTGTGAGGGATCGTCGGGCACCAGCGTCACCTGCTCCGGCTCCACGGATGCGCAGAGATCGAAGAACTCGTCGGTCGGATAGCCTTCGATATTGAACTCCGCCTCCGGAAATTCGTCGTCGATCAATGCCCGGATATCGGGCAGGTCGGAGAAGCGGATGTGCCGCTGATCGGGCCGCGGATGCACCGTCAGGCCGCTGGCACCGGCGGCAAGAGCGATCCGTCCCAAGCCGGTGACACTCGGCCAGGGAAGGTCGCGCCGGTTACGCAACATGGCAATAGCATTGAGGTTCACGGAGAGCTTGGCGGGCATGATCGAAATCCATGATTTATAAAGAGGATAATACATCCGTTTTATGCGATTGCACGCCGCAAGACCAACGAGATTCGAATATCGATTCATGCAAAAGATTGATGGTCCTCCCCTCTTTTGCCGTCTCACCCGTCCGACGATACCCCCTTCGGGCAACTTATAATTTCCCCGAAACCCGATAGCGTCATTGTATCGGGCGCCTGATTTGATTCGTCCGGGAATGAGGGGGCCAAAAGTTCGCCCACGGTAAATTTGTCCTTATGAAACCTAAGAATTTTCATCGGCGACATCTGCGTTTGTTGGTCGCGTCATTGTGAAAGCGAGTTGGGCGTAGCTTCGGCCTCCTCCGTCAGACAAAAAAATAGGCACTCAATCGTGGCGTGGGGCGCCGCGATCAAAAGGGGATGGAAATATGGAGGGACTCATGTCTGACGGTTCCAAACGTCCGTTTGCTGCCGCCAATCTTGTTTCTCGGGCGCGCGCCAAGTACCGGTTCCTGCCTGAGACGGCAATTCCGTCTGACCTGCCGGAGGGGTCGGTTGCCATTGCGGATATGGCCAGCGCTTTCGGCGTGACGCACAGGACGCTGCACTTCTACGAGGAAAAGCGGCTGATCTCGGCCGATCGCCACGGGCTGATGCGCATCTACGGCATCGACGATGTGCTGCGCATGGCCGTCATCACGGTTTGCCGCGAAGCCGGCATGTCGATCGCCGTCATTCAGGAGATCATGGAAAAGCTTGACGAGGCGGAAACATCTGATGGTGCCGAGGCTATCTTCCGCACGGCCCTCAACCACCGCAAACGCGAACTGATCGTTGAGATGTCCCAATTGAACCGGCAGATGCAGAAAGTCACCGATCTCCTTGACTATGACAGCACCCCAGAACTCCGCTATTCTCATGGCGAAGACATCTGACCTCTAGCGTCTGGCGCAGAGGTTACCCCACCTAATCACGAAGTGAGCAAGTAAGCTTCACCGGACAATCGTCAGCGTCTCGGCGGCGCGCGTGATCGCCGTATAGAGCCAGCGCTCGCGCGTATCGCGAAACGCCCAGCTTTCGTCGAACAACACGACGTTATTCCACTGCGAACCCTGCGCCTTATGCACGGTAAGCGCATAGCCGTAATCGAATTCATCATAGCGCTTGCGGGTCGACCAGGGGATTTCGCCTTCGACATCCTCGAAGGCTTGCTTCAGCAGCTTGATCTTCGCCGCACCCCGATCCATGTCGTCATCTTCCGGCCGCACCAGCAGATTGATGCCCGGCTTCGTGGTTTCCCTGGACGACGTCATCACCTGCCAGAGCGAACCATTGAGCAGGCCCTTGGCGGGGTCGTTGCGCAGGCAGACCAGCTTGTCGCCGGATTGCGGATATTCGGCCGTAAAACCCTTGAGCTCGCGCAGTCGCTGATTGTAACGTCGGCGGGTACGGTTGGTGCCGACCAACACCTGATCCGCCTCGAGTACCAGTGGCTGCGTCACCTCATTCTTCGAAATCACCTTCGCCGTGCCGTAGTCGCCGTGCATGATCTCCTTGCCCTCACGCACATGCATGGCGAGTTGGATGATCGGATTGTCACGGGCCTGGCGGTGAATGTCCGTCAGCAGATAGTCCGGCTCTTCGTTGGTGAAGAAACCACCGCCTGAGACCGGCGGCAACTGACCGGGATCGCCAAGCACGAGAATCGGCGTGCCGAAACTCATCAGGTCCTTGCCGAGCGCTTCGTCCACCATCGAACATTCGTCGACGATGATCAGCGCTGCCTTGGCGACAGGGCTCTGCCGGTTGATGGTGAACATTGGAGCGATCGACGTCTTGCCGGTCTCTTCGTCCTCGACAGCCTCTTCGCCGCGCGGGCGATAGATCAGCGAATGGATGGTCTTGGCGTTGCTGGCGCCGCGCGAGCGCAGCACCTGCGCCGCCTTGCCGGTGAAGGCAGCAAACAGCACCTCGCCATCGACATGCTCGGCAAAATGCCGCGCAAGCGTCGTCTTACCCGTACCGGCATAGCCGAACAGGCGAAACAGCGGCGAGCGCCGTTCCTTCAGCCATTTGGCAACGGCCTTGAGCGCTTCGTCTTGTTGTGGCGCGAATTGCATGGGCCGACTTGGCAGGATTCGGCCGGCAGAAGCAAGCAGTAAAAAACCCAGAATTGTTGGGAATAAAATCGTGGCAATTCGCGTCTCATGTTCGGCAACGCAAAACGTGGGGCCTAGACCATAGGTCTACCATTCCGAGGAGAAACATCATGAAAGCCGCGAAATTCTTGCCGATCCTGGTCATGGCATCGGCCGTAGCGACGTCGGCCTTTGCCGCAGCCCCGGTAAAAACCGGCGAGAGCGCCAAGGGCAAGGTTCTCACAGGCGAAAACGGCATGACGCTCTACACCTTCAAGAATGACAAGAAGGGTGTCTCCAATTGCAACGACGACTGCGCCAAGGCATGGCCGCCGCTGATGGCCGATAGCAAAGCCAAGGCAGAAGGCGCATATTCGATCATCACCCGCAAAGACGGGAAGAAGCAATGGGCGAAGGACGGCATGCCGCTCTATTTCTTTATGAAGGATACCAAGGCCGGTGAAGTTGCCGGCGATGGCTTCAAGGGTGTGTGGGATGCCGCACGGCCCTGATCGGACCGACAGGGATGCGGGGGGAGCTCTCCCCGCGCCCGACAGCTTCGAGGCGGAGGTGCTGGCGCTCCTCCCCTCGTTAAGGCGCTATTCGCGCAGCCTCACCCGATCCGACGCCGATGGCGAAGACCTTCTTCAGGACTGCGTGGAAAAGGTGCTGGCGCGGCGCAGCCAGTGGCGCGGGCTGAACCTGCGCGGCTGGGTGCTCACCATCATGACCAATCTCTACCGCAACGGCCTGCGCCAGCAAGGTCGTCGCAATTTCGTCGATCTTGACGACAGCACCGATCTGCCGGCCGCCGAGACCAGCAGCGATCCTTTGGAGCGCTCGCGATTGGAAGCGGCGCTGAACAGCCTCGGGGAGGATTATCGCGCCGTACTGATGCTGGTCGTCGTCGAAGGCTACAGCTATCAGGACGTCGCCACCACACTGGATATTCCGATCGGCACCGTGATGTCGCGCCTGTCTCGAGCGCGCCGGAAAATGAGCAGTCTGATGAATGCCGAGAATGTCATTACGCTTCGGAGACCGAAATGAGCGAACGTAACCCGACCGTGACCGAAGCGGATCTCCACGCCTTTGCCGACGGATTGCTGCCGGCGGACGATCACGCCCGGCTGGAAGCCTGGCTTACCGAAAATCCGGAGGAAGCGGACCTGATTTCCGCCTGGCAGGCGCAGAATGCCGACATCAAGGCATTGTTTGCGCCATATGCAATCTCGAAGGAAGGCGACCGCGAGCTGGTATCACCGCCCATCACGGCGTCTGTGCCTGCAACATCACCACGGCTTCGCTGGCTGCCGATGGCTGCGGCCTCTCTGGCGATCTTCCTGGTTGGCGCTGCCGCCGGCCATTTCGGCCCGCCGCTTCTGACACAGCCGGACCTTCGCGTGACGGCTATCGAAGCCCTGCCACGACAGGCGCAATCGGCCTTCGTCGTCTACGCAAGCGATGTCCGCCATCCGGTCGAGGTCGGCGCGGATCAGGAAGCGCATCTCGCCACCTGGCTCGGTAAGCGCATGAATATCGCCGGTCTCAAGGTGCCGAGCCTGCAGACGCTCGGTTTCCAGCTTGTCGGCGGCCGGCTGCTGCCTATCAACGGCACGCCCGGTGCACTCTTCATGTATGAGAACGCCACCGGCCAGCGCCTGACCGTGCTCATCGGCAGCAACAAGGAAAACACCACAACCAGTTTCCGCTTTACCAGCGTCGGCACGGTCGAGACCTTCTATTGGATAGACGGCAAGCTCGGCTATGCCGTCACCGGCGAAATTTCGCGCGACATGCTGAGGCAGGTGGCGGACGAATGCTACAAGCAGTTTTCGTCTTAGTGCATGTCGCGCAAAAGTGTGCGGCGGTTTTGCGAAAACGACATGCACAAACAAAGAGCTAAAGCGTGGGAGCGTATCTGAAAGATCGCGACGAGCTTTAGGCCCCTCAGCGTTCCGGATCGTTCTCAAGCAAGATCGGCTTGCCGTGCGGCGTCGCTTCCGCCGCGCGCTGCCAGCTTCTTTGCAGGTCGAGGATCGCGCCGGCGTCGGCGATGCCGCGGCTGACCAGCAGGCCGGACAATGCCGCCACCCAGCAGTCGAAATAGTCGCTGCCGTCTTCGGCCCTGCCCGGCCTGTGCAATTCGGCGGAAAGCTGCTCCGCCCATTCGCCCCAACTGAACAAGCCCTTCTCATACAGATGCACGGTCATGGCGAAGGCCTCCGCCGCCCAGGGTTCGGGGAAGACCGGCTCACCATCGGTGGATTTTGGCAGTTGCGGCGATTGCGCCAGGGGCGAGGCGATTTCACACGCACTCAAGGTAACTCTCCCAGGCATCGATGGAGACGGTAAGCGTTGGATCGGCGCCCTCGCCCCAAATTTCCGGGGCGTCGAAAACGACCGTGTAGATCCATTGCGGATTTTCGCCCTTGCCGTGGGCGTTGTCGTCGGGGAAGACGAACGAGCCCTGCACGGCCTCGACTACGCCCGATTTGGCGCGCGCATAGCGTGGCAAACGCGTATGTCCTGTCGGATTGATATTCTTCGTCCGCACGCGATCGCCGACCGCAAAAAGCGGCGCTGCATCGACCGGCCGATCGCAAGGGCCGCCCTTGGCGAGCGCACCGGCAACCATATCGGCCTTCAGGATGCGTTTCGGAACAACTCCCTGCCCCGACGAATGGCCGGTTCGCAGCTCCTCCTGCGTTACAAAACCATGCCGTTTCAGCAGCGTCTCGAGCCCGCGCGTCCAGATCTCATAATAGCTGGCGGCAAGATATTCGGCCGGAGGGATGTTTTCGCGCGCATGCCGGCTTTCATCGATGCTCCAGGCGCCGAAGGCACCGCAGGAGAGCGTGACGCCAAGCGCCCGCTTTTCCCATTCCGTGTGGAAGACCGGTTCGTTCGGTTCCGGCGCGACCGGCCCGAAACCCATCTGCCCGCCGAGATCGTGCGGCCCGTTCATAGCGTCACCTCCGGAGCCTTGGCGATCGCGGTACCGATCATCGCGTCACGGCTAACGAGGTCGGCAAGATCAGCCTCATTCATGCCCTCGGTGCCATCAGGACGTTCCGGGATGACGAGATAGCGCAGCTCCGCCGTCGAATCCCAGACGCGAATCGTCTTCCCCTCAGGCAGCGTCAGACCGAATTCGGCCAACACACCGCGTGGATCGATGACGGCGCGGGAGCGATACGCCGGCGCCTTGTACCAGACCAGCGGCAGCCCGAGCACCGACCAGGGATAGCAGGAGCAGAGCGTGCAAACGATGAGATTATGCGTTTCAGGCGTATTGAACACCGCCCGCATATGCTCGCCCTGCCGCCCTGTGAAACCCAGGCTGGCAATCGCCGCCGTCGCGTCACGCTTCAACCATTCGGCAAATTCCGGATCGCTCCAGGCTTTCGCCACCACCTGCGCCCCATTGCGCGGCCCCACCTTGGTCTCATAGGTCTCGACGATGACATCGATCGCTGCCGGATCGATCAGCCCCTTTTCCGTGAGCAGCGTCTCCAGCGCCTTCACGCGCGCCTGCATGTCGGAATAGTGGTTGTCATGATCATGGTGATGGTGGTCGTCATGATCGTGCATGATGTATCTCCCCGTCGAATAGGCCAGAAATCTAAGCCTTTGCTATCGAGGCGCCAAGCGCCTTCTCCACGGTTGCAACCGCGATCAGATGCCGCAACCCTCTCGCATTGTTAGCGCGTTTAGCTAGTCTGCCCAGCATGAAGATTTTGATTCTTGGCGCAACTGGTTTCATCGGCTCTGTGATCGCGGCGCGATTGCGCAAAGACGGGCATATGGTCACAGGTCTTGCTCGCAATCCTGACCGGGCGCGCATAAAACACCCTTCGATTGACTGGATCAAAGCCGATCTGGCTGAAATGACCGATCCATCGGACTGGCGTGCAGCGCTAAGCAGCCACCGGATCGTCATCAACTGCGCCGGAGCCCTTCAAGACGGGCTTTCCGACGATCTCGCCGCCACGCAGGAAAAAGCGATGCTGGCGCTCTATGCCGCAGCCGCACAGTCGGCAATCGAGCTCGTCGTGCAGATTTCCGCGCGCACGGAAGGCGGTGGTCGGGACCAACCATTCCTGGCGACAAAGCGCAATGCTGACAAGGCGCTGGCGGCAAACGGTCTCAACCATATTATCCTGCGGCCGGCGCTCGTCCTCGGCCGCAATGCGCATGGCGGCACGGCATTGCTACGCGCGCTTGCCGCCATACCCTATCTCCTGCCTCTCATTCATGCACAAAGCCCTGTCGAAACCGTCTCGGTCGACGATGTCGCAGCGATCGTTTCGGCTGCAATTGCCGGCGAACTCCAATCCGGCACCGACATCGATCTTGCCGCCAGTGAAGCACTGACACTCCGCCAACTCGTCATCCTTCATCGAAACTGGCTCGGCCTGCCGCCAGCGCAGGTCGTGCCGATACCGGCCAGCTTCGCAAAGCCGGTGACGTGGATGGCCGACATCGCCGGCAAGCTCGGATGGCGCTCGCCGCTCCGATCGACTGCGATGGCCGTGATGTCAGAAGGCGTTCTCAGTCGAAGAGATGGGCAACACCTCCCAAGCCGACGCCTGGCGACAGCAGCCGAAACGCTGGAGGCCAATCCTTCCGGCGTTCAGGATTTGTGGTTTGCCCGCCTCTATTTGTTAAAGCCGCTGATGATCTCTGGCCTGGCGCTCTTCTGGATGCTGTCGGGCATCATCCCGATACTGGCCCCGACAGGCGCAAGCCGGCACCTCCTGCCCTTTATGCCGGATGGCTTGGCAATGGCGTTGACCCTGATCACCTGTTTTCTCGATATAGCCCTCGGCGCATTTGTTCTCGTGCGGCCTTTCGCGCGGTCGGCATTGTTCGGAATGCTTGCCGTTACGCTCGGCTATCTTGCCGGCGGCACCTTGCTCGAACCATCGCTTTGGCTCGATCCTCTCGGGCCACTCGTCAAAGCGCTGCCGTCGATCCTGCTGACATTTGCCACGCTTGCGGTGTTGGAGKAGCGCTGATGCTGGGAGAGGAGCTTCTTCGCCTCGTGCATGTCATCGGCGCTACCGTGCTTTTCGGCACCGGCGCCGGCATCGCATTCTTCATGGTGATGGCGCATCGCACGGGCGACCCCAAGGTGATCGCACATGTTGCCGGCACAGTCGTCATCGCCGACACGATCTTTACGGCAACGGCCGTCATCCTACAGCCGGTCACCGGCTATCTGCTTGCACAATCGATCGGCTGGTCACTCGAAGAAGGATGGATCGCTCTGTCCCTGCTGCTCTATGTGCTGACCGGAGTTTTCTGGCTGCCGGTCGTCTGGATACAGCTCCGCCTGCGCGATCTCGCCCGGACGGCATCCGCGACCGAAACGCCGCTGCCGGCAGCCTACCACCGCCTCTATCACATCTGGTTTGCTTGCGGCTTCCCCGCCTTTTTCGCTGTCATCGGCATCCTCTGGCTGATGCTCAACAAGCCATCCATATCGCTATTTTAACATCGGCCAGAGGCTGAGCACCAGCAGGACAGCCATGGTGATGTTGAACCACTTGAGGCGAACGGGGTCGGAAAGCCAGTCGCGCAGGGCCGAGCCGAAACCTGCCCAGGTCGAAACGCTGGGAATGTTGACCGCCGCAAAGGCAAAGCCGACAAGCAGCACGCTGATCAGGTAGAGCTGCGGATTGGTGTAGGTCGCCATGGCCGTGACCGCCATCACCCAGGCCTTGGCATTGACCCATTGAAAGGCGGCGGCACTCAGGAAGCTCATCGGCTCGACACCGCTTTCCTTCTCGCTGAGGCTGCGCGACGTCGCGATCTTCCAGGCGATCCAGACGAGATAGGCTCCGCCGGCGAATTTCAGGCCGGTATAGAGCACCGGAACGGTATGCAGCACTGCCCCGAGCCCCAGCCCGACGCCCAGCAGCAGCGACAGAAAACCGACGCCGATGCCGAGCATATGCGGGATCGTGCGGCGGAAACCGAAGTTCACGCCCGATGCGAACAGCATCATATTGTTCGGCCCAGGCGTGATCGACGTCGTGAAAGCAAACAACAGAAGAGCCAGGAATGTATTCAGCGGCATGAAGTCCCTCCGAACGCCGCTCTTTGGTCAGCAGGAAGCGTCCATCTCGCGATGCGCATCACTCATAGCGGCGCCTATGCTGCGCGACCCTAATTCGCCCTGGAATCGAATGCCATGACAGGATTGTCACGGTGACATGAATGGCCTGATTGAATTCCCGATGAATGCCCTTATCCTTCGCCTCTCAAGCAGCGAGGACAGGCCATGCGCGACCCCATTCCTACCGTCACTCTCCCCTCCGGCATCACGGTTCCCGCACTCGGCCAAGGCACATGGAACATGGGCGAAAAAGCCGCCCGGACCAGTGACGAGATCGCCAGCCTGAAGGCCGGGCTCGATCTTGGCATGACGCTGATCGACACCGCCGAAATGTATGGCGAAGGCGGCGCGGAGGAAATCGTCGGCGAGGCGATCGCGGGACGGCGCGACGAGGTGTTCGTCGTCAGCAAGGTCTATCCTCACAACGCAAGTAGCAAGGGGACTATTCAAGCCTGCGACCGCAGCCTGAAGCGAATGAAAATCGACCGCATCGACCTTTATCTGCTGCATTGGCGCGGAGAGTATCCGCTGGCCGAAACGGTGGCTGCCTTCGAAGCCCTGAAAGCCGCAGGCAAGATCGGCGCCTGGGGCGTATCGAATTTCGACGTCGACGACATGGAGGAACTGCTCGCGGTTCCCGATGGCGGCAATGTCGCCGCCAATCAGGTGCTCTACAATCTCGGCCGACGCGGCGTCGAATACGATCTGCTACCGTGGTGCCAGGAGCGCAACATCCCGATTATGGCCTATTCACCGATCGAACAGGGCCGGCTGGCGCATCATCCGAATCTGATCCACATCGCCAAGACCTATCAGGCAACGCCGGCGCAGGTTGCGCTCGCCTTTCTGCTGGAGCGCGACGGCGTGATCGCCATTCCCAAAACCTCCAATCCGCAACGCGTTGCAGAAAACCGCGACGCCGTCTCGCTCGACATCACCGATGAGGATTGGGCCACCCTCGACGCCGCCTTCCCGCCACCGGCGCGAAAGAAGCCGCTGGAGATGCTTTAACTACCGACCTCTGCGCGCTGCTGCGCGACGATCAGCTCGATCGCCTGGAAAACATCGATCACCCGCCAGTCCGCGGGATTGCGATAGGTCGGATAAAGCGAAAAGGCGGCAGCGGCGATTTGATCGACGGTCCGCCGCCTGGTTCGTCTGTCGGCGAGAACGGCTTTCGTGTAGACGCCGAATTGATCTTCCGTCACACCCCATCCGGCATAAAACGGCGCCGCATAGCAGCGAACCGGGATGCCGCGCAGAAGCGCATCGAAACCGAACTGGCTGGAGACGGTCCAGACCTCGTCCACGACATCAAGAATCGATGCGACCGATACAGCATCATCAAGAAATACCGCACCACCTTTGCCGGCGGCTTCCGTGGTCAGATATCCCTTGCGGTGGCCGGCCATGACATCCGGATGCGTCCGGATCAGACATTGCGCATCGCTTGCCAAAGCGTCGGCAAGCATCCGCTCGAACGAGGCGCGCGAGCCGAGCGCCTTGCCGACCGAGATATCGCCGACGACCTGATCGACAAGCAGGATGCGACGCTTCGTCGTCCGCTCGATCGCGGGCGACCTGTGCGGCAGATGATTGTATTTGGAGAGCCGATTGCGGACGATCTGTTCGCGGATGGCCCTGCCCAGTTCTCCGGCATCTTCCGCGCCGGCGATCAGGCGTTCAAGGCGCGAGGGCCGGCTTGCGTCTACGGGGAGACCGAGATCGTCGACCACGATCGAAAGAGGGATTGCACCGGCCTTGCCGAGGCCTACCGAGCGCAGAAAACCGTCTTCGAGATTCCAGTGTGGCAATCCCCGCAACCGCGAGATCGCTGCCGCCGTCTTTGCGGGTGCGCGGCCGCCCCAGGAAAGCACGCCGCCGATGCCGGGCGATAGCGTAGACGCGATCTTCTGCGACCCGAAATATTGGCCAAGCCAAGGAAAAGCATTGCGGACATAAAAGGTGGCGCCGAGACTCATCCCTGCCGGAGGATGCCAGCTCTTCTCGCCGATATCAGGCGGACTCTCCGCGGCAGAAAACGTCACCGACATGACCTCATTGATGACGCAACCTATCCGCCCCGAGCGCCGCGCAAGCTACGCGACGCTGATAGACCGGTGAACGGCAGGCTTCCTTACATTCCCTGGGAGCCGCGGTTCATGGCGGCAATGCCGGTGCGGCAAACTTCGATCAGGCCGAGCGGCTTGATAATGGCGATGAACTGATCGATCTTCGATGACTTGCCGGTGATCTCGAGAATGAAATGCTCGACCGTCGCATCCACCACTTTGGCATGGAAGGCATCGGCCAGCCGCAGCGTTTCGGCGCGGGTCTCGCCGCTTCCGACAACCTTCAGCAGCGCCACTTCGCGCTCGATCGGCCGCTCCTGGCCGAGTTCGCGGGCGCGCACCGTCAGGTCGACGACGCGATGAACCGGCACGATGCGTTCAAGCTGCGCCTTGATCTGTTCCAGCACCTGCGGCGTGCCGCGCGTGACGATGGTAATGCGCGACAGATGGGCCTGATGCTCGGTCTCCGAAACGGTCAGGCTTTCGATGTTATAGCCGCGACCGGAGAAGAGGCCGATGACGCGGGCGAGAACGCCGGGCTCGTTGTCGACCAGCACCGAAAGCGTATGGCTCTCGGCCGCCGCGGTTTCCGGCGAAATGAAATAGGCGGAGCCCGTGGGTTGAAGGTGTGCGGTCATTGTCCTTGTTCCGTTTCCTCGGTTCTTATGGTCAGGATGCCAGCGCGATCCTGACTGAATGGTGATTGGTCCAGCGGCCGGGGGACACGGCAAACCTACCGTGTCCCGGCTTTCCGATCAAACGAGCTGCCGACCCTTGGCGTCGATGGCGTTGGCGACGACTTCGTCGGTCGCTTCATCCGGCAGCAGCATCTCGTTATGTGCCTTGCCCGACGGAATCATCGGGAAGCAGTTGGCGAGATTGGCAACGCGGCAATCGAAAATGACCGGCTTCTTGACGTCGATCATTTCCTGGATCGCCGCGTCGAGATCGCCGGGCTTTTCACAGCGCAGGCCGACGGCACCATAGGCTTCAGCGAGCTTCACGAAATCGGGCATGGCCTCGGTGTAGGAGTGCGACAGGCGGTTGCCGTGCAGCAACTGCTGCCATTGGCGCACCATGCCCATATATTGGTTGTTCAAGATAAAGATCTTGATCGGCGCATTGTGCTGGATCGCCGCCGACATTTCCTGAATGCACATCTGGATCGAGGCATCGCCGGCAATGTCGATGACGAGGCTTTCCGGATGGGCGATCTGTACGCCGAGAGCGGCCGGCAGGCCGTAACCCATGGTGCCGAGGCCGCCCGATGTCATCCAGCGGTTCGGTTGCTCGAAGCCGTAAAACTGCGCCGCCCACATCTGATGCTGACCGACTTCCGTGGTGATGTAGGTATCGCGGTCCTTGGTCAGCGCGTAGAGACGCTGGATCGCATATTGCGGCATGATGACATCGTCATGCGGCTTGTAGGCGAAGGAATTGCGCGCACGCCAATGTGTGATATTCGTCCACCAATCGTTAAGACGATCCGCCGCCGGCTTGTGAGGCAGCGCCCGCCACAGGCGAACCATATCTTCCAGAACATTGCCGACATCGCCGAGGATGCCGATATCGACGTGAACGTTCTTGTTGATCGAGGACGGATCGATGTCGATGTGGATTTTCTTCGAATTCGGCGAAAAGGCATTCAGGCGGCCGGTAATGCGGTCGTCGAAGCGCGCGCCGATGCAGACCATCACGTCGCAATCATGCATCGCCATATTGGCTTCGTAAGAACCATGCATGCCGAGCATGCCGAGCCAGCTTTTACCGGATGCCGGATAGGCGCCGAGGCCCATCAGCGTCGAGGTGATCGGGAAGCCCGTCAGCTCGACCAGCTCACGCAGCAGTTTCGAAGCCTCCGGACCGGAGTTTACGACGCCGCCACCGGAATAGATGATCGGCCGCTTCGCATTTGCCATCAGTTCGATAGCCTGCTTGATCCGGTTGAGATCGCCCTGAACCTTCGGCTGATAGCTCTTCTGGACATCATGCGCTTCCGGCGGCGTATAGGTGCCGGTGGCGAACTGAACATCCTTCGGAATGTCGACGACGACGGGACCCGGACGGCCGGACTGGGCAATGCGGAACGCTTCGTGGATGACCGCAGCGAGCTTGTTGACATCCTTGACCAGCCAATTGTGCTTGGTGCAGGGCCGCGTGATGCCGACCGTATCGCATTCCTGGAAGGCGTCAGAACCGATCAGGGACGTGGGAACCTGGCCGCTCAGGCAAACCAGCGGGATCGAATCCATCAGTGCGTCCTGCAGCGGCGTGACGGCATTCGTCGCGCCCGGACCCGAAGTGACCAGCATGACGCCGACCTTACCGGTCGAGCGGGCATAGCCTTCCGCTGCGTGGCCTGCGCCCTGCTCGTGGCGCACGAGGATGTGCTGGATATCGTCCTGCTGAAAAATTTCGTCGTAGATCGGCAGAACAGCGCCGCCCGGATAACCGAATACGTGCTTGACGCCGTTGTCCCTGAGCGCCTGCAGCACGATCTCCGCGCCTGTCATCTGATTGCTGCTCGCCTGATTATCTGTGCCGGTCATACGTTTGTTCCGCTATCTGCTGAGGTTTGGAAAAATGAAAACTCGATTTCGGGCATAAAAAAAGGCTCCTTCGGGAGCCTGCTGTCTAGCGCATGGGTGGCTATCGCCGGATGGTTACACCATCCTGCCCATGCGCTGTCCCACCACGATAAGAACCGTCAAGTTTTTCATGGGCGGAAGTGATAGACAGAAAATTTCTAAGCGTCAACGCATTCCGCAATAAAAAATCGCGGCCTTTCCCAATCCTCTTAAAATCTGGGGGAGCGCGAAAGGGTTTTGTTAAGCCACCCTCCCTATGCTTCACGGCTTAACGCTGGGAGTAACCGTTTGCTCAACAATGATTTGCAGACGTCCGGCAAGGCTGGGGACCTTGATCGTCGCGATAGTATGAAGCCAGGGAATCGCTTCCTCGGCCGTGTTGTCGCGTGCAGTGGTTCCAGGGCGACCATCGCTGCGATCGCCGAAGATGGCGGCACCGATCTGACCGAGCTTTGGTCCGTCGGCAAACTGATCTCGATCAGCGTAGGTGCCAATCGTGTCGCTGCCCTCGTCTACGCCATGAACACCGGCAATACAGGCTGGGGCGAAGGACAAGACAATCTTTTCCGCATCGAAGTGGAATTGCTGGGCGAAGTCCGCGTCGGGCCAAGCGGCCGCGAGGAATTTTCCAGTGGCATCTCCGCCTATCCCTATCTCGGCGCTGTTGCTCACCGCATCCGCGCCAGCGATCTCATGCGCATTTTCGATGCCGGTAAGGACAGCAGTTGTGTMATCGGCAAGCTGACGCAGGATGAGAGCATCGACGCCGCCATCCATATTCCTTCGATGCTGGCCAAGCATTTCGCCGTGGTCGGCTCCACTGGTGTCGGCAAATCGACCGCCGTCTCGTTGCTGCTGCATAAGGCGATCACTTCCGATCCCAAACTGCGCGTGCTGATCCTTGATCCGCATAATGAATTCGCCGCCGCCTTTCCCAAGCATTCCGTCGTCGTCGATACCGATACGCTCGACCTGCCCTTCTGGCTGATGCGGCTCGATGAATTCGCCGAGGTCGTTTTCCGCGGCCGGCCGCCGATCCCCGACGAACTCGACATGCTGCGCGATATTATTCCGGAGGCAAAGCGCGCCTTTCGCGGCAGCGACTCGCCGCTGATGCGCCGTCAGACGGAAAAGAGCTCGGTGACGGCAGATACGCCGGTTCCCTACCGCATGGCCGATCTGTTGGCCTTGATCGATGAGCGCATCGGCCGGCTCGAAGGCCGGCAAGAAAAGCCGCATCTGCGCTCTCTGAAGATGCGCGTCATCTCGGCGATCAACGATCCGCGTTATCATTTCATGTTCTCCAACAACACGATCAGCGACACGATCATGGAGACGATCGCGCAGATCTTTCGTATTCCTGGCGACGACAGGCCGATCTGCACCTTCCAGCTCGCAGGGATTCCATCCGAAGTCGTCAACTCCGTCGCCTCCGTCCTTTGCCGCATGGCCTTCGAGCTCGCGCTTTGGAGCGAGGGCGCGATCCATATGTTGGTCGTCTGCGAAGAGGCGCATCGCTATATCCCCGCCGACCCGAATCTCGGCTTCTTTCCGACGCGGCAGGCAATTGCCCGCATCGCCAAGGAGGGCCGCAAATACGGCGTGTCGCTCGGCATCATCACGCAGCGTCCGGGCGAACTCGACCAGACGATCCTGTCGCAGTGCTCGACGCTGTTCGCCATGCGCCTTGCAAACGACCGCGACCAGGACATCATACGTTCGGCAATCCCCAACTCTTCGATTTCGACGACGAGCTTCCTGTCTTCGATCGGCAACGGCGAAGCCATCGCCTTCGGCGAAGCCATCGCGGTCCCCATGCGCATGCGCTTTTCCCGCGTCGAAGAAAGCTTGCTGCCGAAGGCCAGTGGCAGCATCGCAAGAACGAGCGAGGAATCACCCGATACGGTCGACCTGCGCACCATCATCAGCCGCATGCGATCGATCTCCGGTCCCGATATCTCCGCCTTTCAGCAGAGCTACACAACCCTGAGCGATGCGGCGAAAGATTTCGACGAGGATATTGGCGATGACGATGCTGATCAGCCTACCCCAGCATCCGAGCCGCAGCCGGTGCGAATTGCGGCGCCGTCGATAGAGCCTTATCGGCCCGACATGCTGCCGCGCACGCCGGCGGCTTCAACTTTTGGCTCGGCTCCTCAGACATCGATCGATAGCAGACTTGCCGAGCTGCGCCGCGAGTTCCGAGGCGGCGACAATGCAAGCGGTCAGCCCGCATCGGCGAACGAGCCCCCGCAGCCTGCGCGGCGCGAAGGCGGCCTGTCCCTGCGCGACAGTATTCTGAGAAAGCCACTGAGCAGCCTCTACAACAAGGACTGATGCGGACTACGGACTAATGCGCTCCCAGCTTTCGTCCATCTGATTGCGAAACCAGGTCATCTGCCGTTTTGCATATTGCCGCGTCGCGGCGGCACCGGTCTCAAGAACCTCCTCGCGCGTCATCTCGCCTCGCAGCATCGCAGCGATCTGCGACACGCCGATCGCCTTCATGATGGGCATCTCTTCCGGCAGCTTCAACGCCAACAGAGCCCGCACTTCATCTTCGGCGCCCATGGCGAGCATCTTCTCGAAACGGCCGTTGATGCGCTGATGCAATACCGCGCGATCCGGCAGCACGACGATCTTTCGCGCACGATCGGCATCGACGATGACAGGACCGCTCTTGCCCTGAAACGTTGTGATGGATTGTCCCGTCGCCTCCATGACTTCCAGAGCGCGAACAATACGCTGGCCATCCTGGGGATTGAAGCTTGCCGCTACGGCTGGATCGCGAACAACGAGCGCCTCATGCAGCGCCTCAGGTCCCTGCGTCAACAGCCGTTCCCGTAGGCGGCTGCGAATATCGGCGGGGATATCGGGCATATTGGAAAGCCCGCCGGTCAGAGCCTTGAAATAGAGCCCGGTGCCACCKACAAAAACGGGCATCCGTTTCTCATCGCGTAATTGCGCCACCAGGGCTGTAGCCTCGCGCAGCCAGGCGCCCGTGGAATAGGCTTGCCCCGCCGGTACATGGCCATAGAGATGGTGAGGAATGCCCTGCATATCCTCCTCAGATGGCCGGGCCGTCAGCACGCGCAATGTGTCATAGACCTGCATGCTGTCGGCATTAACGACCACACCATCGTGCTCGCGGGCCAATTCCACCGCAAGCGCGGACTTGCCGCTGGCGGTCGGCCCGGTTATCAGGATCGCGTCGATATCGCTTATAAGGTTTCTGATCATGGCCTTCGTTGCCACGCTTATTGCCAATCCGTCAAACCCCGTTCTCGTCCCGGCAATCGCCGAGCAGGCGGCGGACGCCGTCCAGGCAGCGGGACTCTATTGGCTGGCCGACGGTATCGCCTGCGACATTGCGCTGCGCGACGGCACCGATCTGCAGGCGGCGGAAGCCAATATTCTCGCAGTCATCGCCGGCGCGCCGATCGATCTGGTCATCCAGGAAGCCGAGACGCGCCGAAAGAAGTTGCTGATCGCCGACATGGATTCCACCATGATCGGCCAGGAATGCATCGACGAACTGGCCGCTGAAGTCGGATTGAAGGAGAAGGTCGCAGACATCACCGCCCGCGCGATGAACGGCGAGATCGCCTTCGAGCCGGCCCTGCGAGAGCGGGTGGCCCTGCTGAAAGGTCTGCCGATCTCTGTCGTTGACGACGTCATCGCCAAACACATCACCCTCACCCCCGGCGGCGCGGAGCTGATCGCCACCATGAAAGCCAAGGGCTACTACGCCGCCCTCGTCTCCGGTGGCTTCACCCTCTTTACGAGCCGCATCGCGGCCACCCTGGATTTCGATGAGAACCACGCCAACGTCCTGCTGGAAAACAACGGCGTGCTGACCGGCCTTGTCGCCGAACCCATTCTCGGCATGCAAGCCAAGGTCGACGCGCTCAACACCATTGCCAAAAAGCTTGGTATCTCCACCGCCGACGCCATTGCCGTCGGCGATGGCGCCAATGATCTCGGCATGCTGCAACTCGCTGGCTCCGGCGTCGCCCTGCACGCTAAGCCAACGGTGGCTGCCCAGGCCAAGATGCGCATCGACCACGGCGACCTGACCGCCCTGCTCTACATTCAGGGCTACCGGAAAACTGATTTCGTCAAGGCGTAGCATCAAAACGCTGACGATTGGAGGCGATCCATGATCATTGCCGAAACTGAGCGTCTTATCATCCGCAACTGGCGCGACGGCGATCGCGATCTTGCCTTCGAGATCAACTCCGATGAGACGGTCATGGAGTTCTTTCCGTTTCGCCGCAATCGGGCGGAAGCGGATGCATTTTTGGAGCGGGTCCAATCCATGATCGCCGACACAGGGTTTGGCTTCTATGCCCTGGAACTCAAGGCAAGCGGCGAGGCGATCGGCTTTTGTGGACTGGCACAAACGAACCATCTGGAGCCGTTCGTGCCGGCGGGTACCGTCGAGATCGGCTGGCGGCTGGCTGCGCGGTATTGGGGCAAGGGGCTGGTCAGCGAAGCGGCGCGGGCACTGCTCGCCTACGGTTTCGAAACCCACGGCCTCGATCAGATCGTTTCCTTCGCAGTTCATAACAATATCCGCTCGACATCGGTCATGGAGAGGATCGGCATGCATCGGGTCGAAGGCGGGGATTTCGAGCACCCTGGCGTTTCTGATGCCTACCCTCACCTGCAGCGTCATGTGCTCTATCGCTTAACCGCAGCCGAGTGGCGCGCCCGGCAATGACGATCATCGAGACGCCGCGGCTCATCCTGCGCCCATGCCAGGAGAGTGATCGCGACCTCTTTTATGAACTGAGTTCCGATCCCGATGTCCTCGAATTCTTTCCCTTCCGCCGCAGCCGGGAAGACGCCGATGCCGTCTTCGACATCATCGGCACACTGATACCGGAAGCCGGTTTCGATCTTCTCGTACTGACATTGAAACAGAGCGGCGAGCCGATCGGCTTCTCCGGATTGTCGAAGCCAAAGCTTGAACCATTCTTACCTGAAAATGCCGTCGAGATCGGCTGGCGACTTTCAGCCCAGCACTGGCGTCAGGGCTATGCCAGCGAGGCCGGAACCGCCTTGTTGCGCTACGGTTTCGAGACGCTCAAACTCGACGAAATCGTGTCCATTGCCGTGCACAACAATCATCGCGCGTTGGCGGTGATGCAACGGATCGGCATGCATCGCGATCCGGCCGGAGATTTCGATCATCCGGATATTCCCGCCACTCATCCGCAGCTAAAGCAGCATGTGCTCTATCGCTTGAGCGCTATGGAATGGCGCCGCCAACAGGAGCAGGCCGCCCCGAATTGATGCGGCCTACTCCAGCGCCACAGCAATGAAGCGCAGATCGCCATTCGGAGAGGCGATCATCATCTGCGCATTGCGGCGACCTTCCCGCTTCAGCGATGCAACCTTTTCCGAAGCAGCGGTCGGCGTCTGCACGAATTCCTGAGCCACTTCGACGACAACTTCTCCCGGCTTCAGCCCCTTCTCCGCTGCGGCCGAACCCGGTGCAACCTCCGTGATCACCACGCCGTCGACACTGTCGGCAATGCCAAAGCTCTTGCGGTTTTCGGCGTTCAGCGTCGCGAGTTTCATGCCGAGCACCTCCTGGGTAGCCTGCGGCTGCGGCGCTTGCTGCTGCTGACCGTTGTCCTGGTCCTGCCCATCCGCTCCGTCGTCATCGCCTTCATCTCCCTCGTCGGGATTGATGACGCCGTCGTTGCCGCCGCCCTTGTCGTTGGGCGCAAGCCGGGGCGCCTTGTCGCCGCCGCCCTTATCGCCCTGATTGCTGTCGCCGCTGCTAGCTGCGGCCGCCTGGTCGCTGTCTTCGAGCCGGCCGAGCGTGACCTTCACAGTCTGCTGTTTGCCGTCGCGCATGATGACAACGTCGACTTCCTTGCCGACGGGGCTTTCAGCGACCACACGCGGCAGATCGCGCATCTCGTCAACGTCCTTGCCATCGAATTTCAGGATGACATCGCCGGCCTTGATCGAACCGTTATCGACCGGCCCGCCCTTGATGACGCCTGCCACCAGCGCGCCCTTGGCGCTTTCGAGGCCGAGGCTGTTGGCAACATCGTCGGTGACCGGCTGGATGCGCACGCCGAGCCAGCCGCGACGGGTCTCGCCGAAATCCATGAGCTGCTTGACGACACCCTCGGCCAGTTCGGAGGGCACGGCGAAGCCAATACCGATGGAGCCGCCGCTCGGCGAGATGATCGCCGTGTTGATGCCGATCACTTCGCCCTTCATGTTGAAGAGCGGGCCGCCGGAATTGCCCTTGTTGATCGCCGCATCCGTCTGGATGAAATTGTCATAGGGACCGGCATTGATATTGCGGCCACGGGCAGAGACGATACCCACAGTCACAGAGCCGCCCAGACCGAAAGGATTGCCGATCGCCATCACCCAGTCGCCGATCCGCATCTTGCCGGAATCGCCGAATTTGACCGCGATCAGCGGATGCTTCGGTTCCACCTTGAGCACGGAAAGATCGGTCTTCGTGTCGGTGCCGATCAGCCGCGCCTTCAGCTTGGTGCCGTTCGGGAAGATCGCCTCGATATCGTCGGCACCTTCGATGACGTGATTGTTGGTGACGATGTAGCCGGATGGATCGATGACGAAACCGGAACCGAGCGAGCTGACCTTGCGGTTGCTGTTTTCGTTGTTCCGGTTCTTGAAGAAGTCGTTGAAGAACTCCTGGAACGGCGAATTGTCCGGCACCTTGGGGGTCGCCGGGCCATCGCCCTCATCCTTGACCTTTTGGGAGGTCGAAATGTTGACCACCGCATCCAGCAGACCGGATGCCAGATCGGCAACCGAGGCGGGGCCGGCATTCATTGCCGGATTGCCCGTGACCGGCAACGTCGCGCTGTTAGGCGTCACGGTCGGGTTCTCGGTCGTCGTTACAGTCGAGCCGCTCAAGGGAGCCTGCGCCGGGTTGGTCGCCGTAGCCGGGGTCTGACTATTGGAGGTCGCGGGCGCCTGCGTGCCCGACGCGGTGTTGCCGGTGGTTGCGCCGGCGGAGCCCGTGGCGGGAGCCTGGCCCGTTTCTCCGGTGGGTGCCGGTGCGGTTGTCGCGGAATTGCCCGGAGCCAGTGCGCCTGCAGCAGCGCCGCTATTGGGCGTCATCGTATCGGTTGAAGGCGTCTGCGTCGTCTGCGCATACGCCCGCTCGACGCCTGCTAGGGTGGGACCGGCAATCAGCGCCACACTGGCCAAGAGCGCGAACGAACGTCTGAAAGGCAGGCGATTGGTCGAGGCCATCAGGCATCCTCATCGAGAAAGGGAAGTCTTGTATAAGCATCAACATAAGGCGGAATGATGAAGCGTGAAATCACCTTTTTGCGATATCCCCGCGCGTCCATCCGGCCTTGCGATTCATGGTAAAATTGATGCCATCCGACATAAGACAAGGGGCCGCCAGAAGGCAGCCCCTCGGATTTCAGCGAGTTGTCGCGCACTATTTCGCGGGTGACGGCGCAGCCAGCGCCGGCGCACCTGCCGCAGGAGCAGAACCGACCGAGCTGTCGAAATACTTGAAGAATTCCGACTGGTTCGGCGGCAGGACCAGCGTCTTGCCGCCCGAAGCGAGCGCCGTGCGATAGGCAGCCAACGAGCGATAGAATTCGTAGAAGCTCGGATCGCGCGAGGAGGCATCAGCGAAGATGCCGTTACGCTCGGCCTCGCCCTGACCGCGTAGGACTTCAGAATCCTTCTGTGCATCCGCCACGATCTCGACGACCTGACGATCGGCGATGGCTCGACGGCGCTGACCTTCTTCATTACCCCGGGCACGGATCAGCTCGGCTTCCGCCAGACGTTCAGCCTTCATGCGGTCGTAGGTCTGCTGCGACACTTCCTGGGTCAGGTCGGTGCGGCGGATACGAACATCTTCGATGTTCAGGCCGAGGGACTCGGCATCGCGGTGCAGGTCGTCACGCACTTCCGTCATCATCGAAGCACGCTCGTTGGACAGAGCAGCTTCGAAACCACGCAGACCGTAGACACGACGCAGCGACGCGTCGAGGCGGGTCCTGAGACGCGATTCCGCTGCATCGCGATCGCCCGACACCGTCTCGCGGAATTTTCGCGCATCGGTGATCCGGTAGACGACAAAAGCATCGACCTCATAGAACTTGCCGCCCGAAACCTGGACACGGATATTGTCCAGATCGAAACGCAGCTCCTGATCCTGGATATATTGCACCCGATCGGCATCCATGAAGGCAAAGGGCAGCTTGAAATAGAGACCCGGCTCTGTCTTCACGGCACGGATCTGGCCGAAGCGCAGAACGATCGCCTGTTCGCGGGCATTGACCACGAAAATGGAGGAATAAACGATCAGCAGCACCACCGCGAGCGCGATGAGAATGGTTGGCAAACGGCTGGACGTCATTATTTGGCCTCCGGCTGAGGTGCGGCCGCGGGCTTGGCCGACTGGGTCGTGGACTGCTTGCCGAGGTCGTTCAGCGGCAGGTAGGGCACGACGCCCTGCTTGTCGTCGATGATAATGCTGTTCGAATTGCCGATAACGGACTCCATGGTTTCGAGGAACAGCCGCTTGCGGGTCACTTCCGGCGCCTTGACGTATTCGTCGTAGATGGAGATGAAGCGCTGCGCCTCACCCTGAGCTTCTTTGACGACACGGCTCTTATAGGCAGCCGCCTCTTCACGAATCTGGGCCGCACGGCCGCGCGCCGCGCCAAGCTGCTGGTTGGCGTATTGATTGGCCTCTTGCACCTGCTGGTCTTCGTTCTGCTCGGCGCGCTGCACCTCGTCGAACGCGTCGGCCACTTCACGCGGCGGCGATGCATCTTCGATCGGCACGGCATTGATGGAAATMCCCGAGCCGTAACGGTCCATCGTGTCTTGAATGATGTTTCTCACCTCGATCGCGATTTCCTGGCGGTTGTCGCGATAGATATCCTGGGCCGGACGGCGGCCGACAACCTCACGCATGGCGCTTTCCGCAACTTGCTGCAGCGTCTCGTCAGGAGTTTCGAGGTTGAAGAGATAGGCTTGCGGATTGGTGACGGTGTAGAGCACCGAGAACTGCACGTTAACGATATTCTGATCGCCCGTCAGCATCAGGCCGGCGTTCGAACCCGAGCTCGAACGGCCACCGATATTGCGCTGCTGTTCGGTAACCTTGACGATCTCAACGCGATCCATCGGCCAGAAATGGAAATGCAGGCCCGGCATGGATACTTCGGCGCGCGGCTGGCCGAAGCGCAGCTCGACGCCGCGCTCATCCGGCTGAACCGTATAGACGCACTGGATGAGCCAGAAAATGACGATGATCGCCGCGACGATGACAAAGGCGCCGCCATTGAAGCCGCCGGGAACAAGCCCCTTCAAGCGATCCTGACCACGGCGAATGATGTCTTCAAGATCGGGCGGTCCACCGCTGCCGCTTCCCCGCGGCCGGTTCGGTCCCTGCCCCCAAGGCCCCTGATTATTTCCACCGCCGCCACCGCCGCCCCACGGGCCGCCGCCGCCATTCTGATTGCTCCAGGGCATCAAAACCTCTTTGTTTATGGACTCCCAGTATCGCGCAGACTTTGAAATTCGCAGGCAGCGGCGATTGTCTCCCGTTATAGGTATCGGCGCATCTGCTTTCAACGCAACTTCAGGAAGTTCGTCGGATTTATTGGAAAATAGTTGATTTTTGTGGACAGCTTTTATGCTTTGCGCCTGAAATAGCTGACAAAGCGCGTCGGATAATTGTCCTTCTCGCCGGCCGGTACGGCAAGCTCGCTTTCAACCTGCCAGAGAGCCGGATCGACCGCCGGAAAGGATGTGTCGCCGTCCACCTCGGCCTCCACATGGGTGATCAGCAGGCGGTCGGCCAAACCAATCGCCTGTCGATAGATTTCACCACCGCCAAGGATGCAGATCTCACCGACACCCATCTCCGCAGCGAGGCGGCTCGCGACATCGATGGCCTCGCCAAGCGAATGCACCACCGTCACATCCTCCACAGCAAAGCCGGGATCGCGGCTGATCACCACGTTCGGCCGGCCGGGCAGCGGCTTGCCGATCGACTGGAACGTCTTGCGCCCCATGATGACCGGTTTACCAAGCGTCATCGCCTTGAACCGCTTAAGATCGGACGACAGCCGCCACGGCATGTCCCCGTCACGGCCGATGATGCCGTTGCGTGATACGGCAACAAGAATGGTTTTTACCGGTTCAGCCATCCTTCCCTCCCCAGTCAGACGGCAATCGGCGCCTTGATATTGGCGTCGGCCTCATAGCCTTCCAACGTGAAATCCTCGAAATTGAAATCGAAGATATTCTTCACCGCCGGATTAAGGCGCATGGTCGGCAGTTTTTTCGGGGTGCGGGTCAGTTGCAGCCTGGCTTGCTCGAAATGGTCGGAATAGATGTGCGTATCACCGAGCGTATGCACGAAGTCGCCAGGCTTCAGCCCCGTCACCTGCGCCACCATCAACGTCAGCAGCGCATAGGAGGCGATGTTGAAAGGCACGCCGAGGAAGGTGTCGCCCGAGCGCTGGTAAAGCTGGCAGGACAGCTTGCCGTCGGCGACGTAGAACTGGAAGAGGCAATGGCACGGCGGCAGCGCCATTTCGTCCACCTCGGCCGGGTTCCAGGCCGAAACAATATGGCGGCGGGAGTTCGGGTTGGTCTTCAGCCCTTCGATCAGGTTGGCGATCTGGTCGATGTGGCCTCCGTCTGGAGCCGGCCAGGAACGCCATTGATGGCCATAAACCGGTCCGAGATCGCCGTTTTCGTCGGCCCACTCATCCCAGATCGAAACGCCGTTCTCCTTGAGATAACGGATATTCGTCTCGCCCTTCAGGAACCACAGCAGCTCATAGATGATCGAGCGCAGATGCAGCTTCTTGGTGGTGAGCACCGGAAAACCCTCGGAAAGGTCAAAGCGCATCTGGTAGCCGAAGACCGAGCGCGTGCCCTTGCCGGTGCGGTCGCCACGGTCGATGCCGGTGTCTATCACATGCTTCAAGAGATCGAGATATTGCTTCATCGCACCCGCCGCCGATTCCATTTCTCTTGAATTTAATGGCAAGTCGGCGCGAAACCAACTGCGGGCCGACTTAATCCCTGCATTTCTCGTGTCTGGCGGACGTTTATCGCGGCAAACCTGTGTTTCGGCGACGCATTTATGACAAATCCCCTTCCCTTCGCCCAAGGAAAACACTATATCAGCCGTGCCGGTCTTCGGGCCGGCTATGGCGATAAATGAGCGGTGTAATAAACCTATTGGACCCGGGGGCGGTACCCGGCGCCTCCACCAAAAACCGGCCAGGCCAAATTGGCTTCAGACCGGCTTTTGATGGGGGCGAAACAGGATCGACAAGGGTGTAAAGATCGACTTTTCGCTCGGCATTGTACCACCGTTATCGGGCTAAAATTGTAGTTGCAAACGACAACTATGCGGAAGCTCGTCTCGCTGCTTAATCGCGGTGTGACACTTCAAATAAAGTCCTAAGGGGTCGCACTCTTAGGCGGGGTTCGAAGGCACCTGGCAACAGAAGCCTTCACCTTCTCCCTCTCTTCGATATTATGTATGATCAGGCTGATGACTCGCGCACGGGGGTTTCCCGTCAGCGCTGGGCGTGGCATAAGCCTTAGAAAAAACATGGCCAACGAAAGACAGGAAAGTATGGGGCAGGATCATATCCGCTACGACATTTTGGCACAGGACGCCCTGCGTGGAGTCATCCGCAAGGTGTTGACCGAGGTCGGCACCACCGGCCGTCTGCCCGGTGACCATCATTTCTTTATCACCTTTCTGACCGGCGCGGCCGGCGTGCGCATTTCGCAGCACCTGAAGTCGAAATATCCGGAGCAGATGACCATCGTCATCCAGCACCAGTTCTGGGACCTGAAGGTTACCGAGAGCCAGTTCGAGATCGGCCTCTCCTTCTCCGACGTTCCGGAAAAGCTGGTCATCCCGTTCAACGCGATCCGGGGCTTCTACGATCCATCCGTGAATTTCGAGCTGGAATTCGACGTGCCGCTCGCCGAAGACGAGGAAGTGACTTCCGGCGAGATCACCGCCTATCCGGTACCGGCCGAGGGCAGCGAGGAGCCTGCGGCCGCCAAGGACGGCGAGGAGAAGAAGCCAGGATCGGTCGTCTCCCTCGACGCGTTCCGCAAGAAGCAATAGCATCCGGGGAAGCAGGCGCTTCCCCTTTTTGCATCGACCGTGGGGGACATCGATGAGTGCCGAAATCGTCAATCTACGTCAGTTCCGCAAGAAGCAGACACGCTTCGAGAAAGAAAAGCAGGCGGAGCAAAATCGCGTTACCTTCGGCCGCACCAAGGCGGAGAAGAACCTGACCAAGGCTCTCAACGACAAAGCGGCAAAAGCGCATGAGGCCGGCCATATCGAGCCGTCCAAGACAGATGATTGAAGTGCCGAGCTGAAAGTCGAATTCCTTCCGAAATCATTCGCTTACCCCAGCATTTTGAATCATTTTTAGAATTACCTCTTCCGTTTCCGAACTTTTTGATCGATCCGCCGATGATCCGCAAACATTCCGCCACCCTGCATGGCCATCGCACCAGCTTTTCCCTTGAAGACGCCTTCTGGACCGAGCTGAAGGCGATCGCCAATGCGCGCGAAACGTCTCTTGCAGCGCTGATCTCCGAAATCGACGATGGGCGCGATCCCGAGAGCAACCTTTCTTCGGCGCTTCGGCTCTATGTTTTGAAATGGCTGAAGGATCGCCGCTGAAGCGCGTGCGTTAAACGAGGCGCTTAATCACCTCATTCTCCACTCGACAGCCTCCCCGCTCCCTACGACGAAGGCAAGCGGATTTCGTATGGTCGATGGCGACGGATGCTACCGGGCGATGCCGGGAAGATTGTTGAAGTTCAGCGGCCCACCAGTCTGCGGCACCTGTCCATTGAGAACGGGCACTTGCTGCGCTTCCGCCTTCGCGCGGGCTTCCGCATTGGCCTTCGCCTTGGCTGCATCTTCAGCCTGCTTTTCCGCGGCCGCCTGACGCGCCAGCCCCCTCAAACGCTGCTCTTCGGCGCGACGCTGCTGATCGATTGCCGCATCGCGCTGACGCTGGGCTTCGCGCGCAGTGGCAGTATATTTGTAAAGCGCCACCTCACGCCGCAACCGCTGCTTTTCCAACACGCTTGCCTGAAGCCGCTCGACACGCTGACGCTCGCGCTCGAATGCGCGCAGCGACAAGAAGCTGGTGATATCCGTCACATCCATCGTCCGCCCCGGCGTCGCCAACGGACCGGCGAAATTGAGACGCAGTGCCGGTTCGGCGCCGCTCAGCGCCTCGTTGCCGGCATTGAAATCAATGCCGAGCGAGCCGCGGATGCGTTCGTCCGCCAGGCTGATCTCGGCATTACCCGAAAGCTTCGCCAGCTCATTGCCGGTGCTGATATTGGCAGCGCGAATGACACCAGTCGAAATATTGAACGGTATGCTCATGGCCGGCAGCGCCGCCTCGCCATTGTTGAGCAATGTCTGCACGATCGGCAGCACTTTGTCGGCCGTGATATCACCCTGGATCTGGTCCGTCGCCGACAACAACGGCGGTAAGACGGAGAGATTGAGCCCGCGGACATGCGTATCGCCAAGCTTGATCTCACCCGAGCCGCTGGCGTTGGCGGCCAGTTCCCCCAGGCTCTTGCCGCTGGCTTCCATGCTCAGCCCCAAGCCAAAGCGGCCATTGGCAAGCGGCGCGCCATCGCGTTGCCAGGCGACGGCGGCAAGGTCGGCGTTGGTCAGGTTGAGCTTCGTCTGCATCAGCCCCGTACCGTCGGAATTCGCAAACATCAAATTGCCGCCAAGCGTGCCGCCGTTCCAGGCACCGGCAATGTCGTTCAGCCGCAGCTCCTCGCCCTTATAGGCGGCATTCGTGCTGAAACCCGAGATCGGGCCGAAGATACCCGGCCACAACTGCTTGGCCGAAAGCTTGACGTTGAGATCAAGCCCGCTGAACATCGGCAGCCCAAGCTTGGCTTTGGTGAGGTTGCCTGTCGTCGCATCCGTGATCGGCCCATAGATCGCCTCGCCGAGCCAGCCAAGATCGGCCTTGTCGAGCGTCAGCTCGCCGGTCGCCTTGATATTCGGTGCCTTGCGGTCGAAGGTGAGCGCGCCCGAAACATTGTTGTCGGCAAGCTGGCCCTTCATATCGGAAAAAACGACCTTGTCGGCATCGAGCGCAGCGTTTGCCTGGAATTTGACCGGCAAGCCCGTGCCCATTTGCGGTATGCCGATGCCGTTCATGACGAAATAGGGATCGATATCCGCACTCTCGAGCGATAGCGCGATCTTGCCGTTAAGGAAGGTGGCTGGACGCACGTCGACCTTGCCATTCGCGGTAAACGACGTCTTGTCGGTGGCAAAGGTCAGCGCCGCATCCGCCGGATCGGCGCCGTTTGCCGTCACCTTCAGCGTCAGGCGGCCATTGGCATCGGCTTCGACGGGCAACGGATCGAGGCCCGCCTGTCCGAACAGAATCGAGGTCACGGAATTCTCGAGCGTCGCCTCCAGCGTCGTCGTCCCTTTTCCGGTCAGCGCCAACAGGTCGGACATGCGGTAGTCGAGATTGACGCGGCTGCCGTTGGAGACGCCGGCAAGCGTTACCGCCAGTCCATCGGCCTGGTCCCCGCCAAGCGTCAGCGCGCCGCGAAGGGCCGTATTCCCATACCAGGCAGCGTTTCGCACAAGCCGGTCCATCGCCGGATGATGCGGCAGATGCTGGCTCAGCATATCGAAGAAGGGACCGGGATCGGCCGCCTTGAAGGTGATTTCGCCAGAACCCTTGTAGTCCAGTAGCGAACCGTTGGCACGGCCGGTTGCGGTAATCTCGGCCCCGGCGACATTGCGCACGGCAAGCTTGTCGAGCGTCAGCGCGCCATCGGCGATCGAAAACGACGTCTCGACATTATCGGCCTGCACGCCGAAAGCCGCAAATTGATCCGCTTTCAGATGCGCCGTAATCCGGTGATCGAGCAATGTTTCGCCGGCATCCTGGCCGGTAAACAGGCTTGTGAGTGCCCTTAGCGCATCGAGATCAAGCGCATCGCCACTAAGATCGACGGCGAGCCTCGGCGCTTGATTATCGGTCGGCGCCTGCCGGTCGAGCTGGCCCTTAAGCGTTGCAGAGCCGACGGCGATTTCAAGATTTTCGAAACGCTGCTCCTCGTGGCGCAGGCTGACATCGGCGGAAAAACCGGCCTGACGCAACTGCCGGATCGCCGGATCGACCGAACCCACCAGCCAGGATGCCAGGCCGGATGGCTGGTTGGAAGCGACGACGATATTGCCGCTGAAATTTGGATCGCCCTGCAGCATCAAATTGCCCCTGGCCTCGACCTGGGTGCGACCCGGCAGCATGCCGATCGCATGATCGATCTTCCAGCCGGTTCCGGCCGGCTCCAGGTCAAGCTGCACGTCGCGGATGGTCGTGTCGCCGGCAACAATTGCCGGCAGGCGGAAAGTCGCCTTGCCAGGCACCTGCGGCACAGGGATTTCGGCGGCAATGGCAATMAGGCTGTTCAATCGCTGGCGCGCCGAAATGGTGGGATTGCGGTTGGTCTTGCCGTTGGTGCCTTGAGTATTGCCGAGGCGGTTGACATCGATCTGCTGGCCGTCGGCCGTCAGCAGGAACTCCGGCTTGGTGCCGGTGTCCAGCGTCGCCTCCCCGGTCACCACATAGGGATCGTCCGCCGCCCCCACCTCGAGGCGATATTCCGGAATCCGTATGCGCTCATTGGTAAGCTCGAAGCGACCCTTGACGCGAGGCTGAACCTGCTCGTCGGCGGGCTTATGTGTCTGCTTGTCCTCAATCCCCGCCGTGAACATGCCGATATAGTCCGGCTTGCTGCGGACCAGCTTCAACTCGCCGTCGAGATCGACGTTGATGGGATGGCGGTCCGGCAGCAATCTGGTGCGGACGCGCAAGACGCCGTAATCGTCAGGCTGGCTGCTGGAGATGCTGAAATTGCCATGCTCGCCGTCGAGCGCCGCATCGCCATCGATTCGCCAGGGGCCTGCTAGCGACCGGGCGGACATTTGCGCGTTGAGGCCGGTAATGTGCCGGGTGCGGCCGGATTGCTCATCGATGAACTGGATATCGCCACCATCGACATGCACGCCTTCGAGCACCACCGACTTGGCGGGGATTTCCGGCTGGCTGCCACGCATCCAGTCGAGCGTCCCATCCTTCAGCAGTCGCAGACGCACTTTCGGCTCGGAAATGCGCATATCGAAAATCAGAGCTTCGCCGGAGAGAAATGGCGCCAGCTCGGCATCCATGGAGAATTGGGCGATCTGCACCAGCGGTGTTCCGTCGGCTTCCTGGCCGACGCGGACATCATGCAATGTCACGGAAGGAAAAGGCAGAAGGCGAGCGTCGACGGTGCCATGAACGGTCACCTTCTTGCCGATGATCCGACTCGCCTGATCCTCGAAATTCTTGCGAAAATCGGTCCAGTCTATGAAGAGCGGAGCAAGCAGCGCCACGAACAGCACTACTACGAGCACTCCCCCCAGAAAAACCAGGACCCTACCTAACAATGCACACCGTCTCCATTCAGCATTCCAATTACGATATCAAGGCGCCACATAGCGAGGCGGACACGCAAAAGACATTCCAGATCTTCAGCCTAAGCCTGCTTCCTTATCCGAAAACTGCTTCGCAATTTTTGGACCATGCTGCAAATCTAGGGCATCTTCACCGCTTTCCATGACGCCATATGAAAACGGGATGGTCTAGCCTAACGCCATTCACGCCGGGGGCAAGCCAAGATCTTGGCAATATTCCATTTTTCAATGAACATGGAATATCTTGCCGGGGTTGAAAATCGCGTCGGGATCGAGCGCCTGTTTGACCTGGCGCATCAGATCGACGGCGCCGCCAAGCTCCTGCTCGAGAAACGACATCTTGCCCTGCCCGACCCCATGCTCGCCGGTGCAGGTGCCCTCCATCGCAAGCGCCCGTGCGTTCAGGCGCGCAACGAAGGCCTCGACGACAGCGATACCTTCCGGCGTCTTGTCATCGAAGAGCACCAGGACGTGGAAATTGCCATCGCCGGCATGACCGACGATCGGCGCCAGCAACCCATGCTCCTCGATATCAGCCTGAGTTGCCGCCACGCATTCGGCAAGTTTCGAGATCGGCACGCAGACATCCGTCGACAATGCCGCCAGTTCCGGCGCCAGAGCCCGCGACGCCCAATAGGCGTCATGACGCGCTTTCCATAGCTTGTTGCGCTCTTCGAGATTGCTGGTCCAGGCGAATTCACCGCCACCGCATTCGGCTGCGATCTCGGCGAATTGCGCTGACTGCAGCGCGACCGTCTCGTCCGTACCGTGAAACTCCAGGAACAAGGTCGGCTGCTCGTCATAGGTCAAGCCGGAATAACGATTGCAGGCCCGCATCTGGACAGCGTCCAGGAGTTCGATGCGAGCGACAGGAACGCCCATCTGGATGGTCATGATGACCGCATCGCATGCTGCCTTCACGCTCGGAAAGGCGCAGGCACCGCCGGCGATCTTCTGCGGAATGCCTTGCAGGCGCAACGTCACCGAGGTCAGGACCCCCAGCGTTCCCTCGGCACCGACGAAGAGTCTGGTCAGGTCATAGCCGGCGGAGGATTTTCTGGCGCGGCGGGCGGTGCGGATCTCCTCGCCATTGGCGGTGACCGCGGTTACGGCAAGCACATTGTCCTTCATTGTCCCGTAGCGCACCGCATTCGTGCCCGAGGCACGCGTCGAGGCCATGCCGCCGATCGAGGCATTGGCGCCGGGATCGATCGGGAAAAACAGGCCGGTATCGCGCAGATAATTGTTGAGCTGCTCGCGGGTCACGCCAGGCTCGACCGTGCAATCGAGATCTTCGGCATTCACTTCAAGCACACGATTCATCCGGCTGAAATCGATCGAAATTCCGCCCTGCGGCGCGTTCACCTGCCCCTCCAGCGAAGACCCCGTGCCGAAGGCGATCACCGGCACCTTGTGTGCGGCGCAAGCCTTGACGACCGCTTGCACATCCTCACTCGTCTCAGCGAAAACCACGGCGTCGGGTAGCTGGGCCGGGATATAGGTGGTCGTGTGGGCATGCTGGGCTCGAAAGCTCTCGCCGGTCTGGAAACGCTCGCCGAAGGCCTGCTTCAGGATGCCGAGCACGGCAGCAATGCCCGCCTCGTTGCGTATCCCCGCCTTCGCATCAGCCAGAGCCATCTTTCCGATCTCCCTTCGCAAGTCCTAAAGGGATGTTAACCCTTTTCGCGGTTCTATGGGACATCAGGGCGGCGCTGTCCAGTCACGAAAACAACCCGCGTTTCCGCAAAGCGGCTATATCAGCGACGTCAAATCGATCCGCTTCAATTGCTCCCAGCGAGCGGCCGCATCTGTAGATCGAAACTCGACTTCACCACATTGTTGGAAACGATCGCGAGCGTGCTTTTTCCCTGCTGGCAGAGGTCGCTCGCAAGACGATATTCGTAGCCGTTGTTGAGAAACGAAAACTGTCCGGCCATCACGCCGGCCTTGCAGAGATCGGCACCTCCCGCCGGCGCTGCAGCCAAGGGCGCATAGTGGCCGCCGATCTGGATGGCGTTCGATGTCTTCTTGTCGACGCCGATATAGTTCAGGTCGCAAGAAGTCGTGATGCCCGCAACACTGCTCGCGCCGTCTGCATTGCAGGCGCTGTAGATATAGACGTAGTTTTTGTCCGATTCGAACGCGACGCCATTGTTGAACTTCACGTCGCTGGCCTTGCCGTTGAGCTGCGACGGAGTGCCGTCCTGGGATATGCTGAGATTGCCGCCATTGTATTTGAACGCATAGCCGGAAACATGGCTCGGCGAACCGTCCGCCTCATGGCCGTTGACCTCATTGCCGCTATAGATATCCGCCTTGTCGTGCTTATCGTTGAGCACCACCAGCTTCACATCCTTGCAGTCATAATCGCCCCCACAGCGGTCGACGATAAAGGCTTCATGTCCTTCGACTTGCAGGGAAAAGGCGGGACTGCTTGCAAGAAGAGCGGCTGACGATGCAGCGACGGCGAGCGCATGGCGCGGCCTAAAACCAGCACGAAAATTCGCCAGTGCGATACCGGCCTCGCGACCCCTGCCCGCCATCATGCCCATCAAAGCCATCGCATCGATCTCCCTCGCCTGCATGGGTTGTATGGGGCAACAGCCGGCCTGTCCAGCGAGGGATATCGAAGGAAACGAAATACGGCCAGGCGTTGTCATCGATAGGCGATGGCAGATTAGGCGAAGTGTAAGATCTGCAATTTTTTTGAGCATAATTCGATTTACGCAGCACAAAGCGCCCGCAAAAACTGCGCGCTTGACGAGAAATTATGCTCTCCCGCGACTGGCACATGACTTGCGTTTTGCCCGGCAGCTTTGACATAGCCACGATTGGAAGGACATTCGATGAAGCGCAGACAATTGCTCATGGCACTCGGTATGGCGATGCTGACGATGGGGTCACTTTMGAGCCCGCACGCAGCCCGGGCAGACGCCTTGAGCGACATTACTTCGCGGGGCACGCTCCGTGTCGCCGTTCCTCAGGATTTTCCTCCTTTCGGCAGCGTCGGGGCGGATATGGCGCCCATGGGCTACGATATCGACATGGCAAACCTGATCGGCGAAAAGCTCGGCGTGAAAATCGAACTTGTGCCGGTCACCAGCGCCAATCGCATCCCCTACCTTCAGACGAACAAGGTCGACCTCGTCATTTCGAGCCTCGGCAAGAATGCCGAGCGCCAGGCCGTGATCGACTTCACCGATGCCTACGCACCCTTCTTCAACGGCGTCTTCGGTCCCGCCGACGTGACGGCTGCCAAGCCGGAAGATCTTTCCGGCAAGACGATCGGAGTTACTCGTGGCGCCATCGAGGATCTGGCGCTGACGAAAGTCGCGCCGCAGGACGCGACGATCAAGCGCTACGAAGACAACAACGGCACCATCTCCGCCTTCCTCTCGGGCCAGGTTGACCTGATCGCTACCGGCAATGTTGTCGCCGCGGCCATTCTCGCCAAGAACCCGCCAAAGAAGCCGGAGATGAAATTCCTCATCACGAACTCGCCCTGCTTCATCGGCTTGAACAAAAACGAGCCCGCCCTGCAGAAAAAGGTCAACGACATTATCGCCGCCGCCAAGGCCGATGGAACATTGACCAAGATATCGCAGAAGTGGCTGGGCGCCGACCTCCCCGCCGGCTTCTGATCCACGAAGTACCGGCCTTGCCATCTCCATATGGCAAGGCCGGCCGAGCGAGGCACTCTCTTATGCGCTATCACTTCGATTTCGGCTGGCTTGCCGAATACTATCCCGTTCTGATCAAGGGAATTCTCATCACCATAGAGCTGACTATCGTCGGTGCGGTCGTTGGTATCGCCGTTGGCATCGCTTGTGCCTGGGCGCGTGCGCTGGGTCCGCGCTGGCTCAAGCCCTTCGTCGCGGCCTATGTCGAGCTGATCCGCAATACGCCGTTCCTGATCCAGCTTTTTTTCATCTTCTTCGGCCTGCCCGCCGCCGGCATTCACATGAACGAGATCGCCGCCGCCAACCTCGCGATGGTCGTCAATCTCGGCGCCTATAGTTGCGAGATCATTCGTGCCGGCATTCAGGCGACGCCACGCGGTCAGTTCGAGGCGGGAGCCAGCCTCGCTATGACGCCATTCGAGACCTTCCGTCACGTTATCCTCGTCCCCTCGCTCCAGCGCATCTGGCCGGCGCTGTCGTCACAGGTCGTCATCGTCATGCTCGGCTCCTCCGTCGTCTCGCAGATTGCCGCCGAAGACCTGACGTTTGCCGCAAATTTCATCCAGTCGCGCTCCTTCCGCGCCTTCGAAGCCTATTTCGTTTCCACGGCAATCTATCTGGTTCTCGCAGTCATCCTACGGCAGTTGCTTGCTGCCGCCGGCAGGCTGATCTTCCCGCGCAGGGTTCGCCAATGATCCAATTCACCACCTGGGACGTTCTGCGCGGCCTGCTTCTCGCCACACGCTGGACCATTCTGCTCTCGCTCGTTTCCTTCATCGGCGGCGGTGCCGTCGGCGCAATCCTGCTATTCCTGCGCATCGGCAAAAACCGAGCAGCGCGTATCGCGGTCAAGTATTTCGTCGAACTCTTTCAAGGCACGCCCCTGCTGATGCAGCTCTTTCTGGCCTTCTTCGGCCTCGGCCTCTTCGGCATCGATGTGCCGGCGTGGCTGGCCGCCGGCGTTGCCCTGATCCTCTGGTCTGCAGCCTTTCTCACCGAGATATGGCGTGGCTGCGTCGAGGCCGTGGCGAAAGGCCAATGGGAAGCCTCCGCCAGCCTCGGCATGGGCTACATCCAGCAGATGCGCTACGTCATCCTGCCGCAAGCGCTTCGCATTGCCGTGCCGCCGACGGTCGGTTTCTCCGTGCAGGTGGTCAAAGGCACCGCTCTGACCTCGATCATCGGCTTCGTCGAACTTTCGAAGGCCGGCACGGTCATCACCAACGCGACGTTCCAGCCGTTTACCGTCTACGGCTTCGTCGCCCTCATCTATTTCGCCCTATGCTGGCCGCTGTCGAAGAGCAGCCAAATCCTGGAAAGGAAACTCAATGTCGCTCATCGAGGTCACTGAAGTCCGCAAGAGCTTTGGGGCGAACGAGGTACTGAAAGGCATCAACCTCGATGTCGAGCCCGGCGAAGTGATCGCCATCATCGGCAAAAGCGGCTCGGGCAAATCGACGCTGCTGCGCTGCATCAATGGGCTGGAAACGATCGACGACGGCGCAATCTCGGTGGCCGGCGCGCAGCTCCTGCCCGATGATGTGCATCTGAAGGCATTGCGGCTGAAGGTCGGCATGATCTTCCAACAGTTCAATCTCTTTCCGCATCTGAGTGCCGGTCGCAACGTCATGCTGTCGCAAATGGTCGTGAAGAAGGCCACCAAGAACGATGCCGAGGCGATGGCCCGGCGCATGCTCGATCGTGTCGGACTCGGACACAAGTTCGACGCCTATCCCGACGAACTCTCGGGCGGTCAGCAGCAACGCGTCGCCATTGCCAGGGCGCTCGCCATGCAGCCGATCGCGCTCCTTTGCGATGAGATCACCTCGGCGCTCGATCCCGAACTGGTGGCTGAAGTTCTCGCGGTTGTCCGCGAACTTGCCGGTGAAGGGATGACGCTGTTGATGGTGACACACGAAATGAAGTTCGCTCGCGACGTCTGCTCGCGCGTCGTCTTCATGCACCAGGGCCGCGTCCATGAAATCGGCCCGCCGGGCGATGTCTTCGCCAATCCGCAAACACCGGAGCTCAAACAATTCCTCGGCATGCATTGAGAATTGCCGGAGGGTTCCGGCTAGCCTCGCGGCGGCACCCCTGCGGTCTCCAGCATGCCAACCCAAGCGCCCGGCGCCATGCCGAATGCCTTCTTGAAATGCCGGGTCAGATGGCTTTGGTCCGCGAACCCGGTGGCGGCTGCGACTTCGGCGATCGGTTCGCCATCGGCGATCATCGCCTTGGCCCGCTGCAGCCGCCGCATCAGCAGGAAGCGATGCGGGCTGGTGGCGAAAGCAGCACGGAAATGACGTGAGAGCGCAAAGCGGTCGAGGCCGGTGATGCGCTCCAGTTCCTCCGAGCGGACGCCACGCATGGCATGCGCTTCCAGATAATCGCGCGCTGTCTTCACTTGGCTCCAGGCAACGCTTCCCAACGGCTTTTGCGGCAGGCGCGCATGTGAGGCGAGCCCTGCAGCAACCCGTGAGACGAAATCATCGACGAAGAGTTCATCCAGCTCGCGGTCGAGTTCGCCAAGTGCTGCCAGCAGCAGGCCGGCGAGACGATCATCCTCGACCACGGGATCATCGACAAAGGGCAGGCCGATGCGCGCCGCTTCGAGACATTGCATCAGCATCGACGGTTCGAGATAGAGCATGCGGTAGAGCAATCCGTCGTCGGTCGCGGCACCGCCATCATGCAGCTCGTCCGGATGCAGGACGATCACCCGGCCCGGCAGGCTGTAGCGCCGCTCGCCGCGATAGCTGAAGGCCTGCACGCCGCGGATGGTGACGCCGAGCGCATAGGTATCGTGCCGGTGCGGCTCGAACGCGTCGCCACGAAATTGCGCCTGAATGCGCTCGATACCGGGATAAGCGGGTGCGGATACGATGCGGTTTGCTTCCGGCATCGTGCACGAACGTTCAAGACCTTCGAAGATATGGCCGGCAACATCCTCGCGCAAAAGCTCATTCCCAGACTGCATAAGAGAGATCACCAATGTTCAATACCAAAATCGCGATCATTCTGCGAAGCAATCTTGCATCCTGGCAAAAACTGAACGTGACCGCCTTCCTATCGAGCGGCATTGTCGGTCAGTTTCCTGACGTCATCGGCGAGCCCTATCGAGACCGCGCCGGCAACCTCTACAACGCGCTATCGATCCAGCCGATGATCGTCCTATCCGCCGACGAAGAGATGATGAGCACGATTCATCGCCGGTCGCTGGAGCGAAATGTCACCTCCTCGATCTTCATCGAGGAAATGTTTTCGACCGGTCATGATGTCGCCAATCGCGCCGTCTTCTCCGAATTTGCGCCCGAGGACGCCAAAGTGGTCGGCATAGCATTGCGCGCGGACAAGAAGATCGTCGACAAGATCACCAAGGGCGCGACGATGCATTCGTGAATGGGTTGCAGTGAAAACAAAACGGCCGGGTCGCAAAACCCGGCCGTTTTGTTGGAATAGCCAATGTCAGATCAGCCGTTCTGGGTGATCGGCGCGATCTGGATTTCGACGCGGCGGTTCTGCGAACGACCGGCCTCGCTGGCGTTGGTGGCGACCGGCTGGCTCGGGCCGAAGCCGACGGCGGACATGCGGCGCTGGTCGATGCCCTGGCTGCCGAGGTAGCTCGCAACCGAATCGGCGCGGCGTTCGGACAGATCCTGGTTATGCTGCAGGCTGCCGGTCGAATCCGTATGGCCGTTGACGTCGATCAGCGTCCGGTTGAACTTGCGAAGCACGATCGCGACCGAATTCAGCGTCGAGAAGAATTCCGGCTTGATCGCATCCTGGTCGATGTCGAAGGTAATGGCCGACGGCATGTTGAGGATGATGCGGTCGCCGACGCGCGTCACCGAGACGCCCGTGCCCTGCAACTGCGCACGCAGCTCAGATTCCTGCTGGTCCATATAGTTGCCGATGCCGGCACCTGCGAGCGCGCCTACGCCGGCGCCGATCAGCGCCGCATTGCGGCGCGATGCCGGCGAGTGGCCGATGAGGAGGCCGGCAACCGCACCGACGCCAGCGCCGATCGCGGCACCGCCCGCCGTGTTGGATACTTTCTGCTCGCCCGTATAGGGGTCAGTTGTCGTACATGCATTGAGAAAGGCTGCCGAGACGGCAAGGATGGCAAATTTCTTGATCATAGAATCGTCGCTCTCCGGTTCGATGGTCCGCAGGAGATATGAAGCATTGCGGCAATATGATGAAGCGGAATCTTCGCCTACCCACTGCCGATCTGCCGGCACCTTGTTCCGGAGCGTTTTCTCCCCAATTTATGGCTTGCAGGGAACAGGATTCGCTTCGCCGATCCCTCTCTATTCCCGTTGAAATCCAAAGCGTTACGTGATTAGAGGTTCTGGAAGAGCTGTCTCAACGTATCGAAGCTCGCATTGGCAATCGACAACGATTGCAGCCCCAATTGCTGCTGCGTCTGCAGCGCCAATACCCTGCTTGATTGCTTCTCCATATCGGCATCGACCAGCTTGCCGACGCCGCTGGTGAGCGAATCACTGAGATTGCTGGCAAATTGGCTTTGCAGACTGACACGCGATTCCAACGAGCCGAAAGCCGATCCAATAGTGTTCAGTTGATTCAGCATGGCGGTGACCGTGTTGACCATGTCGGTCAAAGCGCCCTGCGTCGTATTGGCGTCGAGCGAGATTTGCACCTGCCCGCTAGTGTCGCCGTTTTGGCTGCTGATCAGCACATAGTTTTGGGCCGCTCCCGCTTCCGTCGCAAAAGCGGTGGAGGTAAGCACGCCATAGCCGCCGGTGCCACTTGACTGATCGTCGATCAAGTATCGTGCATCCGCCGATACGATGGTGCCGCTGGTGGAGCTGACACCCTCATAATTCAGCATGCCGATCGAAACCGTGCCATCGGTATGATGGATGAGGGAGCCCGGGATCTCATGCGGCTCGGTCGGATCCTCACCGTCCTGGAGCACGACCCAGTTGACTCCGTTGAAGCTCGTGGACTGGCCGACGCTGCGAAGCTGGTCCTTGAGTTCGCTGATCTCGTCGTTGAGTTTGGTCTTATCGACGCTGCCCTCGTAGGCCGTCACCAATTTCGACCTGATCTGAGTGACGATGTCGATGGCGCTGTTGACGCCCGTGGAAGCGGTACTGACAGTGGCCGTGGCAAGCCCAAGTGCGTCCTGCACGGCTGAGACGGCGCCGATATCTGTGCGCGTCAGTGTCGAGATCGTCCAATAGGTGGCGTTGTCCTTAGCAGTCTGCACACGCAGACCGGACGACATCTGGCGCTGTGCGACATTCAGATTCGCCTGTGTGTTTCGAAGGACTTCAAGGGCTGTATTGACAGGGGAACTCACCCTTATGAAGGTCGAAAAAATACTCACGACACATGAACTCCGGACGCAACGATACGCAACAAGTACAAGGAGACATTGGAACCATGCCGCGGGCGCTCATGCGCGCGGGCCGACCAAGGTCGGCGAAGGTTGAGCCCGGCAAAAAACAGCGCCTGAAACTCGAGCGGTTACAGGTGCCTATGATTAGCAATCACGCTTAATAAAGCGATAATTGAAACAGACAATTTACCATAAATCGCCCCTCGACCCGAAAATGGTTATCTCGTTCAGGTTGCGATCATTCCACCGCCCTGAGCTTGGCCGCCCTTCGCGCGCAATGCGGAGGCCAACATCTCTTCGCGCAACCGCCGCCCCTCCTGCGACGGCGATTTCGGGCTGCCAAACGGTTATTGAACGGCCGGAACACTCAGAAATGTGCACTTTTTGTTCTATTTACCGGCCGTTTCTTTTGCCTTTCAGGGCAGAATCATTACATTGAGCCGCATGACTATCGGACATGACGACATTCCCTTCTTTGACGAGGAGCCGGAGCACCTGGCCCCGCGTCGGCCTGCCCCTGCCCCCAGCGCCGGTGGCGGTATTGCGGCCCGCGCCATGGCTGCGCGCGATAGCGGCCGCCGGCCCGACTATCTCGCTGGCCTCAACCCGGAGCAGGCGGAAGCGGTCGAGACGCTGGATGGGCCTGTGCTGGTGCTCGCGGGCGCCGGCACTGGCAAAACGCGGGTGCTGACGACCCGCATCGCTCATATCCTGTCCACCAACCGCGCCTTCCCCTCGCAGATCCTCGCCGTCACCTTCACCAACAAGGCCGCCMGCGAGATGAAGGAGCGTATCGCCCTGCTCGTCGGCGGCGCTGTCGAGGGCATGCCGTGGCTCGGCACGTTCCATTCGATCGGCGTCAAGCTGCTGCGCCGTCACTCCGAGCTGGTCGGCCTCTCCTCGAGCTTCACCATTCTCGACACCGACGATGTCGTGCGTTTGCTCAAGCAATTGATCCAAGCCGAGGGCCTAGACGACAAACGTTGGCCGGCTAAGCAATTTGCGGGGATGATCGACACTTGGAAGAACAAGGGCCTCAGCCCGGCCGACATTCCGGAAGGCGATGCACGCGCCTTTGCCAACGGCAAGGGCCGCGAACTCTATGCCGCCTATCAGGCCCGCCTGAAGACGCTGAACGCCTGCGACTTCGGCGACCTTTTGCTGCATCCGATCAACATGTTCCGGCAGAATCCTGATATATTGAAGGATTATCACCAGCGCTTCCGCTACATCCTCGTCGACGAATATCAGGACACCAACACGGCGCAATATATGTGGCTGCGTCTGCTGGCGCAGCGGCCGAAGGGCGAACTGCAAAACGTCTGCTGCGTCGGCGACGACGACCAGTCGATCTACGGCTGGCGCGGCGCTGAGGTGGACAATATCCTGCGCTTCGAAAAGGATTTTCCCGGCGCCAAGGTGATCAAGCTTGAGCGCAACTATCGCTCCACCGAACATATTCTCGGGGCTGCCGCGCATCTCATCGCCCATAACGAGGGTCGCCTCGGCAAGACGCTGTTCACCGACCGCTCCGACCCCGACGATATCAAAGTGCAAGTGCACGCCTCCTGGGATTCGGAGGAAGAAGCGCGTGCGATCGGTGAAGAGATCGAGCAGCTTCAGCGCAACAAGCATAATCTCAATGATATGGCGATCCTCGTGCGCGCCTCTTTCCAGATGCGCGAATTCGAAGATCGTTTCGTCACGCTGGGCCTGAACTATCGTGTCGTCGGCGGCCCTCGCTTCTACGAGCGCCTCGAAATCCGCGACGCCATGGCCTATTTCCGCCTCGTCTGCCAGCCGGCCGACGATCTTGCCTTCGAGCGCATCATCAATACGCCCAAGCGCGGCCTCGGCGACACCACCGTTCGTGCTTTGCACGATTATGCCCGTGAGCGCGACATTCCGATGCTGGCGGCAGCGGCCGATATCATCGAGACGGACGAGATGAAGCCGAAGGCGCGCAAGGCGCTGTTCGACGTCGTGCAGTCCTTCCGTCGCTGGCAGGGCCTGCTTGAAAACACACCGCATACGGAGCTTGCCGAGCAGATTCTCGAAGAATCCGGCTACACCGACATGTGGAAGAACGACAAATCGGCGGAAGCACCCGGACGGTTGGAAAACCTGAAGGAACTCATCCGCTCGATGGATAGTTTCGAATCCATGCGCGGCTTCCTCGAACACGTCGCCCTCGTCATGGACACTGAACAGAACGAGAATCTAGACGCAGTCTCGATCATGACGCTGCACTCCGCCAAGGGTCTGGAATTCGACACCGTTTTCCTGCCCGGCTGGGAGGAAGGCCTTTTCCCGCACCAGCGCTCGCTTGACGAAAGCGGCCGCGCCGGTCTGGAGGAAGAACGCCGCCTCGCCTATGTCGGCCTCACCCGCGCCAAGCGCCGCTGCCACATATGGTTCGTCTCCAACCGCCGCATCCACGGCCTCTGGCAATCGACCATCCCTTCGCGCTTTCTCGACGAACTGCCGGAAACCCATGTCGAAGTCGCGGAAGTGGAGCAATCCTATGGCGGTTACGGCCGCGGCGGCTACGGCCAGTCCCGTTTCGACAAGGCCGATCCCTTCGCCAACTCCTATTCTACCCCCGGCTGGAAACGCGCCCAGGCCAACAAGACCGACGCCACCCGCGACAACTGGGGCTCCCGCTCCGGCCACGCCGTCGAACGCATCGGCTACGGCGAAAGCGGCCCCAAAACCCGCACCATCGACGGCGAACTCGTCGCCAAATCCACCTCCGCCGAACCCTCCCGTTTTTCCATCGGCGACCGCGTCTTCCACATCAAGTTCGGCAACGGCAATGTCTCGGAGATCGAAGGCAACAAGCTGACGATCGATTTCGATCGCGCCGGGCAGAAACGAGTGTTGGATGGTTTTGTGGAGCGGGTTTGAGGGTTGTTGCAGGCATCTGCCGCATCAATCATCTGCTTCGTCAACGCAATACACTTTGCCCCGCCGACCTAGGGTACATGCTCCATCATGATTTGCGTGTGCAACATCGGCGCTTCGCTTCCAAAGTAAGTCTTCAGTAGCGGCAGAAAATCGTCTGATAGATAAAAATCCGTGAGCGCACGGTCGACCACTAGGCGGAAGTCGGCATCGTCGCGCCTCAGAGCGATTGCATATGGTTCGTGCGTGAACAGGCGATCGCCGACTTCGAGCAAGGACGGATCGTGCGCGCGCTGGGCCAAGCTCATCAACAGCACCCGATCGGCAAAATAGGCGTCGATCTTATGTTCCTCCAGCGCCTTAAGTCCGTCTTCGTGCGTGTCGAAATCGGCGATCCGAGTTTTCGACGTCTCGATGCTGCGCGCCTCGCGCAATATTGCATCCGTCGTGGTGTTTGCGCGCACACCAATGACGCTGGTGGATGCGGCACGCTGGCTGACGGAACGAACGGCGGGCGTGTCGAGAAATAGCGCGTGCAGATAGTCGGGCGAGTCCTTGCGCAACAGGGCGCTCGCCCCGGTCAGGAAGATTGGCTGTGAGAAATCAACGAGTTTCCGCCTCTCCAGATTGACGGTGATAGCCCCACAAAGCAGGTCGATCTGACCGTTCTTGACAGCGTCGAAACCATTGGCCAGCGTCATTTCTACATATTCGCGCTTTAACTGCGGAACCGCATGCTCGATTTCGTCGGCGACCTTGCCGCAGAGGTCGATGGCATATCCCGTCGGCTTTTCATTCGGCTTGCTGGAGGAAAACGGTGCCTCGTCGGCGATGTAGCCGATGCGCAGGGTTGTATGCTGGTGAAGCGTGTCGAGCGTCCCGGCGCTGGCTCCGCAGACCGAAAAGAAAACGGCAAGGCCCGTCAGCAGCAACCTTCTCATGCGCTTGGCCAGACCTGTATGCGGGGGCAACGGCACCAGCATTATCCTCGTCTCCGAAAAACGGATGATCGCAAGAGCTGAAAAAGCAGATTATGGCTTCGCGTTCATTTGTCAATCGCGGACACCTCAGCGACGTTGGTGGGAAAAACACCTCTGTTTCCCGAGATTCACCAGATGTCTTCGATGTCCGGCATGTCGCCGCGGACCGTCAGCAGCCTCGACATCTGGCGCGTCGCCACATACCGCCCCGATTGTCCGGCGCACTTCAAGCATTCCCGGGGACCGCCCAAGCCACAAGCCCGCATAGCCCCTCGAAAACCATCGCGCCCCACCTTATATTCAGTGTGAGCATAAAAAGCTTGATCCCCAGCGCAACGCTTGGCATCGTTGCAATGCAACAAAGATGGAAAGACTGGCCATGAAAGCACTGCTGCTGATCGACATCCAGAACGGTTTCTGCCCCGGCGGCAATCTGCCGGTGCCCGATGGGAATCGGGTGGTGCCCGTCGCCAACAGGCTGATCGACAGCGACAAATACGATATGGTCCTCGCTTCGCAAGACTGGCATCCCGCCGGCCACGGCAGCTTTGCCTCCGCCCATCCCGGCAAGAAGCCCTTCGAAATGGGCATACTCTCCGGCAAGCGGCAAATGATGTGGCCGGATCATTGCGTCCAAAATACCGAAGACGCCATGCTTCATCCCGAACTGAATGCCGACGGAATCGACTTCATCCAACAGAAGGGTCAGAATCCTGCTGTCGATAGCTATTCCGCCTTCCGCGACAATGATCACACGGCTTTCACCGGTCTTGCCACGCATCTGCTCGCCGAGGGCGTTACCCAGCTCGACCTCTGCGGGCTCGCGACCGATTACTGCGTGAAATTCTCGGCTCTGGACGCCGTTGAAATGCTGCCGGGTGTAAAGGTCCGCTTCATCGAGGATGCTAGCCGTGGCATCGATCCTGCCGGCGTTGAGGCTGCGATCGACGAAATGCGGACACGCGGCGTTGCCATCATCGACAGCAAAGAAGCGCTTGCCTAAAATTMCTCCTATCGAGCTAAACCTTCCCTAAAGAAAATAGCGCAAACTATTCCCGGTATTGAAGATATTGGGACATTTCGCGTGCAGTCGATCACCATCAACGGTCGTTTCCTCAGCCAGCCTTTGTCGGGCGTGCAACGTTTCGCCCGCGAGCTGACACTGGCGCTGGATCGCAAGATCGCCTCCGGCGCCGTTCCGGCGGCGCTGAAGGGCATCAACTGGCGGCTCGCCGTGCCGCGCGATACGCCCGTCGATATCGGGCTCTCGGCCATCTCGGTCGACGCCTTCAGCTCCGGTCCCGGCCATGTCTGGGAGCAGAYGGCGCTGCTCGCCCGTTCCCGCGGCGGCCGGCTGATCGGCTTCGGCGGCAGCGGCCCGCTGTTGCATCGCCGCCAGGCCGTGGTCATCCATGACGTCACGATCTTCCGTCATCCCCAATCCTTCAAGCGCAGCTATCGCCTGCTGCACGGCGCGCTCGGCTCGGTTCTAACCCGCACCGCAAAGATCGGCACCGTGTCGGAATTCTCGCGCAAGGAATTGGCCTCCGTCTTCCATGTTCCTACCGACGGCATCGATGTCGTCTACAATGCCGTCGATCATTTCGCCGCCATCGAGCCGGACGAGTCGATCATCCGGCGCCTGGGCCTTAAAACGAACGGCTTCTTCCTGCTGGTCGGGACGATGAAGCCGAACAAGAACCTCGATTTCGCCATCCGCGCCTTCGAAGCTCTGCGCGATCCCGATCAGAAGCTGGTGGTCGTCGGCGGCACCGCGCCGACCGTGTTCAAATCGGATGGCCCCGAATCGAACGATCACATGCTCTTTCCCGGCCGCCTGAGCGATGCGGAAGTCGCCGCTCTCGAACGCCATGCCACCGCTTTCGTCTTCCCAAGCCTCTATGAAGGTTTCGGCATTCCGCCACTGGAGGCGATGACGCAGGGCTGCCCGGTGCTCGCCGCCGATATCCCCGCAGTACGCGAAGCCTCCGGCACCGCCGCACTCTATTTCGATCCAACGCAACAGGATGAGCTGGTTGCGGCCATGCGCCGGATCGCTGGCGACGAAGCATTGCGTGAAGACCTGCGGCAAAGGGGCCGCGAGAATGTCGCCCGTTTCTCCTGGGACCGCAGCGCCGACCGCGTGCTGTCCATGCTGGAAGATCTTTAGTTACGACACGGCCTGCCGGCGGAACATCTTGACGAAATAGCTGTAAAGGCCAAGCAGACAAAAGGCCGCCCCGCCGGCCATTCCGGCGCCGACTGAAATCCACAGCGAATAGTCGAAGCCGGCTGTTGCCAGCACCGGCACGGCGAGCCCGACTGCTGAAAGCACGACCGGCTGCCAAACAAAATCGAAGGGCAGCGCCATCAGCACTTTCACGCCGATCACCATCGCGATCAGAGCCCCGATCATCGCTCCGGCCATCAGCGCGCCGTCACTGAAGGAAACGAGATAACCGCCCGCGAGTGCGCCGACGTTGAGCAACACGCAATCCACCACGGCCAGCAGAAAGATCGCCAGCAGCCGATGGCGCAGATGCGCCGGCGTTGGCAGCATGTTGAGCGTCAAAGCCCGGCAGACTGACAGGCCGGTGACCAATGGCGCCGCGTGAAGAAAGCCATCGCGCAGGCTCAGAGCGATGACGAAATGACCGACCGGCTGCAGCAGGGCAAAGATCCCCGCCGCCGTCATCAAGGTGAAACCCGTGAGCAGCGAATAGTAGCCGCCGAGCTGCCGCCGGAACGCCACTGTTGCGCCCTCGCGGTCGTAGGTTGCGACCACATCGGGATATTGGATGGCCTGCAGAGCCGAGACGATGAGCACGAAAGGCCGCTGCAGCAAGTCAAGCGCCAGCAGCGCCCCCGCCGCACCGCCCGCGCCCAAAGCCGCCGTCAGGATCGATTTCAACCCAAGCGGCGCCAAAAGCCCGATAACCGAGGCACCGGCCGCAACGCTGCCATAGACAAAATGCTTTCGCATCAGCGGCAGTTGGAGATCCGCTGCCTCTCTCAGGCTGTTGCGGGTCAGGAACATTGCTAGTCCGCTATAGGCGACGTAACCTGCGAGCAGGCCGGCGACCGCATAGGCAAAACTCGGCATGATCGCCGCGCCAGCCAGCGTGCCAACCGCCAGAATGGTGGCCCGCGAACCCTGCAGCCGCGAAAAAGCGCGAAACTCCTGGCGGAAACGCAGCATAGTCAGATGCAGGTCGCTGCCACCCTGAAAGATCGCCACCAGACCGCCAAGCACCGCGATCTCCTTCGGTACTGCGAAGAAGGTCGATGCAAGGGCAGCCAGGATGCAGATCACGGAGCAAGCGGCAAATTCGACGGTTAAAGCCGTACGCTCCGCTGCCTCGCTACCCGGCGCCTGGCCCGGATAGAAACGGCTGCAGGCGAAACGCACCCATTCGAAACAGAAGATCGCCGCGAACTGGCTGATGGAAATGAACAACGAATAGGCGGCATAATCCGCCGGCGACAGCAAATGCGCGACCGCGATCAGCAGCCCGAAAGCCACCGCCGCCTGATAAAAATATGCCGCCAATGCTATGATCTTTGCCATGCCGGCAGCTAACAGCAAAAAGCTGAGAAAAGCGCTAAGCTATATGCGCAACATATAATGGACTTGGGCCGCAGGGGCCTCCCGTGAATTGCCTTTTTGCACCGCACACGTTAGAAGAACCCGCGAAATCAAAGGGGAGACGGAAGGGCGTTGGGCGGCGCCGGTCCGTGGAGGAGTGTCAGCATGGAAACCATCAGCACAATAGCCGCATTGCGCGAGCGCCTTTCCGCTTATCGCAAAGCCGGAAAAAGCATCGGCCTGGTGCCGACCATGGGCTATCTGCACGCCGGCCACATGGAACTGGTTGCCCGCGCCAGGGCCGAAAACGACATTGTTGTCGTGTCGATCTTCGTCAATCCGCTGCAATTCGGCGCCAACGAGGATCTTACAAAATATCCGCGCGATCTTGAGCGCGACAGCACCATGCTGCGCGATGGCAAGGTCCATTTCCTCTTCGCTCCAACCGTGGCTGATATGTATCCGCGACGGATGGAAACGCTGGTCGATGTGCCGAAGCTCGGGATGGAATTGGAGGGCGCGGTTCGCCCGGGCCATTTCTCCGGCGTTGCCACGGTCGTCACCAAGCTTTTCAACATCGTCCAACCCGATAGCGCTTACTTCGGCGAGAAAGACTATCAGCAGGTGGTGATCATCCGCCGCATGGTGGACGATCTGGCCCAGCCGGTCCGCGTCGTGCCGGTACCGACCGTGCGCGATGCCGATGGCTTGGCGCTGTCTTCGCGCAACGTCTATCTCTCGAAGAAAGAACGCGCCGCCGCGGTCATCGTGCCGAAAGCATTGGCCGAGGCCGAGCGGCTCTACGCAGAAGGTGCCGACGATCCAGCCGCTTTCGAGGCGGCACTGCGCGCCTTCATCGCCAACGAGCCGCTGGCGACACCCGAAGTCGCTGCTGTTTGCCATCCCGAAACCCTGGAGCCGCTGACGAGACTGCAGGGACAGCCTATCCTCGTTGCCCTCTTCGTCCGCATCGGCGCTACCCGCCTGCTCGACAACCGCGTCATTGGCCTCAAGCAGGCCGTCAGCGACAAGGCCGCCTGAGATGAGCACGATCGGACAGACAAAGCGTACCACACCCACCCAGATCGAGGCGATGAAGGGCACGCGCCCGATCGTCAGCCTCACGGCCTACACGACACCGATCGCCCGGCTTCTCGACCCGCATTGCGACCTGCTTCTGGTCGGCGATTCCCTCGGCATGGTCCTTTACGGCATGGAAACGACGGTCGGGGTTACGCTGGAGATGATGATCGCCCATGGCCAAGGCGTCATGCGCGGCGCTCAAAAGGCCTGTGTTATCGTCGACCTGCCTTTCGGCTCTTATCAGGAATCGAAGGAACAGGCTTTTCGCAATTCGGCACGCATTTTGAAAGAAACAGGCTGCAACGGCGTCAAGCTGGAGGGTGGCGAGGAGATGGCCGAGACGGTCGCATTCCTGACCAGCCGCGGCGTTCCGGTCTTCGGCCATGTCGGCCTAATGCCGCAAAAGGTCAATACGAGCGGCGGCTATCGCTCGCTCGGCCGCTCCGACGAAGAAGCTGACAAAATCCGGCGCGATGCCAAGGTGATTGCGCAAGCCGGCGCCTTTGCRCTTCTCGTCGAGGGCACTGTGGAGCCCCTCGCCCGTGAAATCACCGCCTCGATCGATATCCCGACCGTCGGCATCGGCGCGTCGCCGGCCTGCGATGGCCAGATTCTAGTATCGGACGATATGTTCGGCCTTTTCAGCGATTTCAAGCCGCGCTTCGTGAAGCATTTTGCCGAGCTGGCGCCGACCATTTCCAAGGCGGCAGAAGCCTATGCAGAGGAAGTGAAGGCAAGGACGTTTCCGGGTCCGGAACATACGTTCCAGGTGAAAAAGTAGCGGGACACGCTACTTGTCGTCCATTGTTCCCAGCTCTTCCGATAGAACGCCTACGAGGCGACAATCGAAACGAGGCCAGTTCAATGATCGGTGTGGAACGTGGAAACCTCCTTGGTGCTGGCAAAGAGGCGGAAGTCTATGAGAGCGGCACGCTGGTTCTAAAGCTATACAAGACGCCCTCATCCAAGGCGTCAGCATTTCGAGAGGCGGCAATCCTCGCAATCCTCGAAGATCTGGGCGTCAACGCTCCGAGGGTGCAGGAAGTCGGCGAAATTGAAGGCCGCTGGGGCCTGACCATGACACGAGCCGAAGGCGGGACATTCGGCGAAGCAATCACCCTGCGGCCGCTGAAGACGCCAGCCTATCTGGATGCTCTGGCGGCCATACATTGCAAAATCCACGAGCATAGCGGCGTCAGACTTCCAAGTCTGAAATCGCGCTTGTCTCACAATATTGAGCGAGCGGCGCAGTTGCAGGAGATCCAACGGCAGCATCTCTTGTCCGGGCTTCGTCGCATGCCAGATGGCGACAGGCTTTGTCACGGAGACTTTCACCCTTGGAATGTGCTTGGATCTCTTGAGCGCGCAGGTACGGTCGATTGGCTTGACGCCTGCAGCGGAGACCCATTTGCAGATGTCTGCCGAAGCTACGTTCTCATACATCACTATGATCGCGACCTGGCCGCAGCTTATGTCGATGCCTATGCGGGTATAAGCGGCGGGAGCCGTGCGGCCATTCTCATCTGGCTTCCTTATGTTGCAGCAGCCCGATTGTCCGAGGGCGTTCCCGATGAGGTCGAGAGTTTGATGAGGATGGTCGAGGGCAGCGCACTGCGCTAAGTCACCGCCTCCCCGGTTGCGAATGGCTTACTGCTTCTCTTTCCAGCAAATAGATCGCCTCGCCAAAATCCTCCATCTTCGTCATCAGCGCCGCATGGGCGTCGCGCAGGCCCTGATTGTAGAAATGCGGCCCGATTTCGGTCGTGAAGAAATCGAGCAGGAATTCCGCCGGCAGCGCGCCGAGCGTCTGGTCGAGTTCATCGGAGAAATATTGCTGAAGGCGGGCGACGATCGCGGCTTTTTCCTCTTTCGGAAAGGCAATCTCTTTCATCTATGATACCCCGGTGTTTTACGAGCAAATCCAATCGGCTAGATCAACGAAATCAATTGTCCTATCAAGGAAATTGAATTGCCGACACTCCGCCCGCAGCTTACAGCTCCATCAGTTTTCCATAAAGGACAGAGCGGGCCATGAGTCGCGGGGATTTTTTTGAAGGCTTGAAAGCGGGCATCCCCATCGGCCTCGCGGCGGCGCCCTTCGGCGCATTGTTCGGTGCTCTGGCGAGCGACCAGGGCATGTCGCTCGGCGAACTCACCCTGATGAGCGGCACCGTCTATGCCGGCGCCAGCCAGATGGTGGGCATTGAGCTATTCGGCCATAATGTCCAGGCGTGGCTGATCGTTCTGTCGATCCTGGCGGTCAATTTCCGTCATGTGCTCTATTCGGCCGCGATCGCCCGTTACATCAGGCGCTTCTCGCCCGTCGAAAAATTCTTCACTTTCTTCCTGCTGGTCGATCCGCAATTTGCCGAAACCATCAAGCGCGCCGAAAGCGGCAAGCCGGTCACCTTTGCCTGGTACTTCGGTTTCGCAGCGATGATCTACGTTCCCTGGGTGGTGATCAGCCTCGTCGGCGGCATGCTTGGCAGCCTGGTCGGCGATCCCAAGACGATCGGCCTCGATATTTTGCTGCCAATCTATTTCCTCGGCATCGTCATCGGCTTCCGCAAACGCGACAATTTCCTGCCCGTGGTTATCGCCAGCACCGCCGCCTCGGCCATTGCCTATCGCTATGTCGGTTCGCCCTGGCATGTCAGCATCGGCGCCTTTGCAGGCGTTGCCCTCGCCGCCATGCTGCCGCCGCTCAGATCGAACCGCAAGCCCGACCTCGCCACCGAAAATCACGAGGTCTGACCATGACCGATTTCAATCCGCACATGGTCCTGCTGATTTTCGCTGCCGCTGTCGTCACCTTCCTCACGCGCATCGGCGGCTACATCCTCATTACCAAGATGACCCGCATCCCTCCCCGCGTCGAGGCCGCGCTGAACGCGGTACCGGCCGCCGTCCTCACCACGCTCGTCGCACCCGCCTTTTTCATCGGCGGCTGGGATACGAAGGTGGCGATGGCCGTGGCGCTATTGGTGGGCTTGCGCTTCTCGCCGACATTCATGCTCATCGCCGGCTGGGTGGTCGTGATGGTCTGGAGACATTTCCTCGGCATCTAGCCCGAAGGAAAGCGATGCCTATCCTGCCCTTTACGGGCAGAATAGGCCACTCCTCAGCGACTGAGTTCCAGGGTCGCATTTTCCAGCCAAGCACGGATCTCCTTGTCGTGGATCAGCGGCATCAGCGCTTCGCGGGTTCTGACGTGATAATCGTTCAGCCATTGTAATTCGTCGCGGGTCAGCAGTTCCGGCAGGACGAGGCTACGGTCGATCGGGCAGAAAGTCAGCGTTTCAAAGCCGAGCATCGGCATGTCGCCACCTTCAATCTCCTCCGCATCGCGAATGTAGATCAGATTCTCGATGCGGATGCCGAAATGGCCTGGGCGGTAATAGCCCGGCTCGTTCGACAGGATCATGCCGGGCAGCAGCTCCTGCGTCGATAGCMGCGAGATGCGCTGCGGGCCCTCATGTACCGAAAGATACGAGCCGACGCCATGGCCGGTGCCATGGGCAAAATCCACACCGGATTTCCAGAGCGCGATACGTGCCAGCGGATCGAGATCGCAACCGCGCGAGCCCTTGGGGAAGCGCGCCGTGCTGATGGCGATCATGCCCTTCAACACCAGCGTGAACAGGCGCTTCTGCTCCTCGGAAACAGCACCGATGCCCACGGTGCGGGTAATGTCGGTCGTGCCGTTGATATATTGAGCACCGGAATCGATCAAAAACAGCTCGCCGGCCTGGATCAGCCGATCGCTCGCCGTCGTGACGCGATAGTGCATGATCGCCGCATGTTCACCTGCGCCAGCGATGGTATCGAAGGAGATATCCTTGAGCGGGTTCTGCATGCTCTGACCGACGCGCACGCGGCTTGCCTCCAGCCGTTCGGCAGCGGCGATTTCCGTGATCGTGCCTGGCTTACTGGTCTCCAGCCAATAGAGGAATTCGACCATAGCTGCGCCGTCCTGCAGATGGGCAGCGGCCGAGCCGTTGATTTCGGCKGCATTCTTGCGCGCCCGCGGCAGCCGGGCCGGATCGGTGCCCTCCACCACCTCTCCGCCCTCGCGACGGATGAGGTCGGTCAGCGCATAGGAAGCGAGATCGGGATCGACGAGAATGCGCCCGCCATTTGCGGAGGCGGTAGCCAGTTGCTTGGCGAGATCGGAAGGCGGCAATTGTCTGCAGATCTGCGCTAGATAGGCCTCCGCCTCGACCTTGGTCTTGCGCTTGTCAAGGACGAGCTCCGCTTCGCCCTCGGCATAGATGATGGCGCGGGCCAGAGGATGCGGCGTGTGCGGCACATCGTTGCCGCGAATATTGAAGATCCAGGCGACCGAAGACGGATCGGTGATCAGCGCGGCCTTGAGCTTCTTGGCCTTCAGATCGGCCGCGATGGCTGCCAGCTTGTCCTTGGCGAGAACACCAGCCTGCGCAATATCCTGAATGATGACGGCGCCCAGCGGTTCGGCCGGCCGGTCGCTCCAGAGCTTGTCGAGCGGATTATGCGGCAGGAAGACAAGCTTGCCTCCGATTTCCGCCAGTGCCTTTTCCAGCCGCCGCACCTCCGCGCCGGTGTGCAGCCACGGATCGATGCCGAGCCTGAAGCCCTTGGGCGCATGGCGCGGCAGCCAGACATGCGGCGGCTCGTCGACCAGATCGCCACCGGTAAAGACCGATCCGTCCACCTGCTCGGCAAGCTGCGTCACATAGCGGCCATCGACGAAAACCACGGCCTGCGACTGTGTCACAAGCGCAACACCCGCAGAGCCAGTGAATCCGGTCAACCAGGCCAGACGCTCCGAGCACTTGGGCACATACTCGCCCTGATACTCATCGGCACGGGGTACGAGGAAGCCGTCAATGCCGAGATCGCTGAAGGCGGCCCGCAGACCGGTGACGCGCTCGCGGCCGAATTGCGGGGTGGAAGTGACGTCGAAAGACTGGAACATGGCTTAATCCGAATATGACCCGAGAATCCGCGAAACTGAGCGGCGACAGCATGTTAGAGCATGAGCCCGAGAAGTGTGAAACGATTTTCAGGCCCGATTGCGCACTATTGATCCGAAGAGAACTCCGACCGACGCCCTCAAGGTAAGAGAATCGGACGTTAACGAATTCGCCCATTTCGTGAGCAGGCAGGTTGAATTGTGACATCATCACGACGCGAATTATGCATCAACTGCATAGCTCCCATGAAGCATGCCCCCTGCCACGCAAAAAGGCGAGTCGCTATATGGAGCGCATCAAACGGGGTTCACGACGAACCCACTCAAAAAGGACTATGAAAATGCCTATCTCTCGCTCCGTATATGTTAGCCCGGCGCTGGCAGGCGAGCGTCGCACCGTACGTCACTCCATCGGCGCGCTTCGTCAGCTCGAAGTCGAAACGTCGAAGGCAATCGGCGCAAACCGTGGCGGTCGCCACTAACAGTTACAAGACTACGCGTTCGTATTGGATCGCGGTCCGGAACTCCTCCTCCCTCCCCGGATTGCGACCTGAACGGTAGAGCCCGCTTGAGCACTCCTCCACACGCTCGCGGGCAGGATCGGTCAGATACCGGTCTGCAGGGCGGTGCTTCGGCACCGCCTTTTGCGTTTTAGGTCTCCCACAATAAGGTCTGCTCTCCCCGCGTGCGGGGAGAGGGTTAGGGTAAGCGGCGAAGGATTTTAAGGCCGGTCGAGATGGATGGTGACCCAGCCATTGCGCCAGATGGTGCGCACATGGCGCATCCTTACACCGTTATAGGCGGCCAGCACCTTCCAACGCTGCTGGGCGAGGATGCCGGAAAGAATCACCGAACCGCCGGGCGCGAGATGGGCAACCAGTTGCGGCGCCATTTTGATCAGCGGCCGAGCAAGAATATTGGCGATGATCAGGTCGAAAGGCCCGTGGCGGGAAAAGGCCGTGGAATGAAAGCCGGGCGCCGTCTCCAGCGCGATACCGGAGGCTATGCCGTTGCCGCGAACATTTTCACGGGCAACACGAACCGCAACCGGATCGATATCGGTGGCGAGAACCGGAATATTGCGCAACTTGCGCACGCCGATCGCCAGGACGCCGCTACCCGTGCCGAGATCGAGCGCGTTGCGCACCCGGCGGCTGGCGAGCACTTTTTCGATCGTCTCCAGGCAACCCGCCGTCGTACCGTGATGGCCCGTGCCGAAGGCTTGGCCGGCATCGATCTCGATGGCGATATCGCTGGGCTTCACCTTGTCGCGATCATGCGAGCCATGCACCAGGAAGCGCCCTGCCCKAACCGGCTTAAGCCCCTCCAGCGACTTTGCGATCCAATCGACATCGGGAATGACTTCCCTTTGGATGACGAGTTCCGGAAAAGCTGGCTTCAACACGCCTGCAAATCGGGCGTGCACGTCCTCTTCGTCGTCTGCATAGAGATAGATCGAAGCTTCCCAGATATCCTTCTTCTCATCGATCTCGGTGGTGGCGATCGGCAATTCTTCGTCTTCGAACATCGGCGTCATCAGATCGAGAATCTGTTCGGCCTTTTTCTCGGTCGTCGTTACGTACAGGCGGATTTCACTCAAGTCTTCGTTCTCTCTTGCTCTTATTCGGCCCAGTCGATCCAGGGCGGCTTCGGCGTGTCATAGCCAGCGATATTGTGAAGCAGCTCGTGCCGCACCGGTCCGAAACGCAGAAGCAGCGGCGCGAACAGATTGCGTGCAGCAATCGCCAGCGGATTTTTCATGGTGATTAGGCGGGTCAGGCCATAGGTCTGCTTCAGCACCCGTTTCACGGCTGGAATTCTGAGCGCCGAATACTCCTCTTCGCGGCCTTCCGCAATGAGCCAGGCAAGCCAGCAGGCATCCTCTATGCCGAGATTCATGCCGCGCGCACCAGCCGGGGAATGAATATGCGCCGCATCGCCCGCCAGAAACACGTTACCCCTGGCCATCGGCTCGACATGGCGGAAATTGATACGGAACTGCGAGACCCAGGTCTTTTCGACAACCGCATCGGGATGAACAATGCGGCTTTCGAAATCCTCCAATGTCGAGATGTAGCGCAGTACATCGGAGGACACGGGCAAACGCCCGACCATGCCGGGATCGCAAAGCGTGATCTCGGCGAAATGCGTGTCCACCGGTCTCGCATACCGAAAATCGGCGAGATAGAAATAAGCCTCCAGCGCCTCACCGGGAAAACCGGCGCCAAGCGCTTTGCGAACGGCCGAGTGGGCGCCATCGGCGCCGATCAGTATATCGGGACGAACCGTCTCCGTGGCCCCGTCCGCGCGCCGCAGCATCACCTCCGGCCTGTTAACATCGGCGATGGTTTCCACCAGKATCGCGGTCTGCCACTCCGGTGCAATGCCGTGGGCCGCGAGCGCCTCGATCAGCAACCGCTCGGTCACGCCTTGCGCCAGGCCATGAATCGCGCCGAAGCGTCCCGGCATCCGTCGCGTGTCGACATCGGCAAGGACCTTGGTTCCAGAGCGGATACGGAAATGTGCAATGGGTTGAGCGGCCGCAAGGATGCGCTCGGTAACGCCGGAAGGCGAGAGCAGCGTCAATGTGCGGGCATTGATGCCGAGAGCCCGGCTCTCTTCCAAAGGCGCAGGCCCTTGGCCGTCATCGACGATACGCGGAATGAAACCACGGCGGGCAAGCTCCAGGGCTGCAGTCAAGCCAGCCGGACCGGCACCCGCGATCAGGACGGATCTGGATTTCCTCTCTCCTCCGGCTCCGTCCGCCATCGGTACTCCCTAGCCCTTCTTGATCAGGTTTTGCAACTTCTTGACCGCTACATCCGGGTCTTCCTGATAGGCGATTGTGCCGGCAAAGCGGCCGGCGGAATCGAGCAGGAAGACCGAGGCGGTATGATCCATGGTGTAGTCGCCGTTCGGATCTTTTTCGTCGAGCGGCACCTTCTTGGCATAGACCCTGAAGCCCTTGACCATATCCATCACCTTGTCGGGGTCACCCGAAATGCCGGTGATACGGCTGGAAACGTTGGAGACATATTCCTTTATGATCGCGGGCGTATCGCGTGCCGGATCGACGGTCACGAAATAGGCGTTGAGCTTCGTCCCGTCGGGATCGACCTTCTGCATCCAGCCGTTCAGCTCGAACAAGGTCGTCGGGCAGACATCGGGACAATGCGTATAGCCGAAGAAAAGCGCCGTCGGCTTTCCACGAAACGCCTGCTCGCTGACCGGCTGGCCATTCTGCGCAACCAGCGTGAACGGCACGCCGTATGGTCCCTCGCTGGCAGCTTCTGGCGACTTGGTAACGCCGAAGCTCAACCAACCCAACAGCCCGGCCACGATCACCACGGCTATCCAGACAACAATCCGCACGCTCTTCATCGCTGCTTTTCCTCACCACGCCGGCCGAGGCTCGATAAGCGGGCCGCGCAGGCGATTATTTCAAGGGTTTAGCGGGTTGAAGTGGAGGACGCAATTCAAGAAGATGTTTTTGGGGGCTGCTGAGTAAGGTGAATGCCCCGGTCCGGGCGCAAAGATGCGGAATCCATCGTCGCGTTAAAGCAATTCTAACCACTCCGCGCGAACATCAAAATACAAAGGGGCGAAGTCCGACTCGCCGGCCGCCGAATATGCGGCAAATCGATTTTCTTCCAGAAGGGCATGACGCCCGCCGGAGAGCGAAGCGCGTTTTAAGCGCCAAAGCCACCGGATGCTGTCGCAGCCATCAGCCGCTCCAGCCGATCCTTTTTCAATCGCTACCGCCGCCTGCCGCCGGCGCCAAACGGGAAGTCCTTGACCATGACGAATGCTATCAAACAATCGGGCGCCTATCTGGAGATCGTCTCCTTCCACCTCGGCGATCAGGAATTCTGCATTGACATCATGGCCATCCGCGAAATCCGCGGCTGGGCGCCGGTGACGCCGATGCCGCACACGCCGCCCTACGTGCTTGGCCTCATCAATTTGCGTGGCGCGGTGATCCCGGTCATCGATATGGCCTGCCGCCTCGGCATGAAGATGACCGAGCCGTCCGAACGCTCCGCCATCATCGTCACCGATATCGCCGGCAAGCTMGTCGGCCTGCTGGTCGAACAGGTCTCCGATATGATGAGCATCAAGAGCGAAGATCTGCAGCCGCCGCCGGAAATCATTCCGGAAGCGCAGCGCGCCTTCTGCCGCGGCATCGTCGCGCTGGAGAAGACCATGGTCTGCTTCCTGAACCTCKACACGGTGATTGCGGACGAGCTCGCGCAAGCGGCTTGATTTCCAGACAGCATCGCAAACGAAAATCGCCCTGGAGCAAGCGCTCCAGGGCGATTGTGTTTGAAGGACCGTCGTCGGCAGGGGTGTTGCCGGTGCGCCGGTCGCGCAGGCCGTGAACAGATGGAAGTGGCACTTCCACGTTCGCCCTAGAACTGCACCAAAATGGCGCAATCCGAAAGCKACCGAGAGGCATTCAGTAACCAAAGAGCAGGACTTTTTTTGGTACAAACCCCTTGACGGTTCTCAATGCGGTATCCCGGTAATCTTATTTGGGTTTGCCATTCTTCCAGGTAACATTCTGGCCGAACAACGGAATGGTCGAAATTGCCATTTTCGCCGAACCATCGGTCAATTCGCGTGAATGGATGAGATAGACCAGCGTGTCGTTCTTCTTGTCGTAGATTCGGTCGACCACCAGCTTCTTCCAAATCAGCGACAAGCCGGCGCGAAACACCTCTTCGCCACCCTCCGACAGGCTGATATTGCCGATCTCGATCGGCCCCGTCTGACGGCAGGCAATGGAGTTGTTGGAAGGGTCTTCGAACCAATTGCCGTTCCTCAGCCGGTCGATGACGCTCCGGTCGAAATAGGTGACGTGGCAGGTTACGCCGGATACTTCCGGATCCGGTACGGCATCGACCAGAATGTCGTTGCCGGTCCAATCCACCCCAACCTTGCCGACAATCTCAGCCGAAGCGGAAACAGGCGCCAGCGCCAGGAACGACGCGGCAATAGCGGCATGCAATTTCAGTGACGTCATCGAGCACCCTCCAACATCGCCGCCGATCGAGCCGCGGCCCCGCTAAGGTAAGGTGGCKATCGGGGGATGCAAGGGAGGCCGGGGCGCTCCGTAAGCGCCCCTGCTGTCGCTCATCTGATTTCCTTCAACACGACCTCGCCTGTCTCCAGGAGCGATTTGAGGTTGGAGAGGATTTTCGGCCAGCCGCCGGATACGGCACCGATGAACTTCGCATTTTCCAGCTCCATCGTGTGGGTGACGGTGAGCTTCACCACATCCTCCACCTGCTCGATATCCATGACGCAACGCGACCAGCCTTCCGCCTTCAGTTCAGGCATGAATTCGTTGCGCCATTTGATGGCGAGCCGCTTCGGCGGATCGAACTCCGCGATCTCGCCGGTGTCCGTGATACGACCGTCCGGATAGACCATCTTCCATGGCGAACCGACCTTCCAATCGGTCTCATGCTGGATGTTGAACCAGTATTTCTTGATGAACTCCGGCGTCGTCAGCGCTGACCAAAGCTTGTCGGGTGTGGTGCGGATGAAGGTCACATAAACAAAGCTGCTACCGGTCATGATATTTCTCCTCTTGTAAGGTGATTTCCTAGTGACGGTATCTGGCGGCCGCTACTCGCCGCTATCACCCTCCAGCGCTTTCTTGAGGGCGGAAAGAGCGCTTAATTGGCGGCGCTCGAATTTGTTGATCCAGCGTTCGGCGATGTGGTTGATCGGAACGGGATTGATAAAATGCAGCTTCTCCCGGCCCTGCCGCTGCGCGGATACCAGGTTCGCCTCTGCCAATATGGCAAGATGTTTCGCCACGGCTTGGCGCGTCATCTCCAAGCCCTGGCAGAGTTCGCCGAGCGTCTGGCCATTCTGCTCATACAGTCGGTCCAGCAATTGCCGCCGGCTTGCATCCGCCAAAGCTCGAAAAACCGCATCGTCGTTCATGCAAACACGGAACCATTTAGTTGCCTATTGGTGATCTTATAGGCAACTATTTGGTTGCATGTCAAGTGACATGAACTGATGTCGCGGCGAAAACCTGCGTGAGAGGAGAGGTCGCGCGTCAGATAGCGATGTCGTACTGCTCCTGCTCCATACGCAGATGATTGAGCATTCGCGCAATTCCCTCCTCCAGGCTGACGCGCGGCGCGAGCCCATAGGAACGCTGCAGAGCCGTATCGCCGCAGCGATAGAAGACGCCTTCAGGGCGATCGCAGAGGCCGTTCACGACAGGATTCCAGCCAATTTGCCGAGCAATGGTCTCCGCCAGCTCCATAAAGGAGGTAGCCAGGCCGGTCGAAAGGTTGAGGCTTGCGCCATCCGGCAATAGTTCCTTGGTTTGCCAGATGAAATCGACGCAATCATCAATATGGATGAAGTCCCGGCATTGCCGGCCCGACCCCCAGACGAAAACTTCCGGCGCGCCTCTTTCGTTAAGCAAGCGGCGACAAATGGCCGGGAATGGATAGGCCAGATCCTGATCTTCGCCATAGCCGCTGAACGGCCGATATGCGACCGCCCGATGGCCGTAGCGTTCGACATAGAGCTTCATCAGATATTCGCCGGTCAGTTTCGCCCAGCCATAGCTGAGATCCGGCACGCCAATGGCGGCCTCGAAAGAAATCATATCTTCCGAAAGCAGCCGGTGGTTAGCGACCGTCTGCAGCGAGACGGGATAGGCCGCACTGGAGCTGAAGAACACGACGCAGCCAGGCTTGGCGCGTGCCGCCCATTTCCACAATTCCGTATCYACCGCCAGATCCTCGGCAACGTCCAGCGTGCGCGCCTCCAGCGTCACGCGGCCTCCGACCAGYGCGGCAAGGTGGAAAACATAGTCGAAACGTTCCGCAGGGCGGAGAAAGAAAGTGCGACAATCCTCCTCGAAAAACGTAAAGCGCGATCCRGGAAAGCGCTGCCAGAGATCGGGATGCCGTGCCCCCGTCCCTTCCACCAATTGATCGACRCACACRACATCCAAMCCCTCGGTCAAAAGCCGCTTGATCAGATGCCTCCCCACAAAACCACAGCCYCCCGTTACCAACGCCCGCGCCATGTCATTGCCCCCTTTTCAATGAGCGAARAAGCCGCTCCTGCCTGTATAGATATCGACCATGCGCCGACCCCATTCTGCTTTGCTGGGTGCAATCCGCTGGCCAAGYGCTAACGCGCCTTCGCATAATTTCTGCATCAGTCTGTCGTCATCMGTGCTCGCGAGGCGTTCCGCCAGCGAGCCGGCATCGCCGCTTTTAAAGACCAGTCCCGCGCCGTGCCGCTCTACTTCGGCGGCTATCAGCGCATTGCTGCTGACGATGACGGGAATGCCGGACATCAGCGCCTCGGCGGCCACCAGTCCGTAGGGTTCGGGCATGCGGGACGGCATGATGAAGACGCGCGCTTCCCCGGCCAGCGTCGTCACCTCCTCGTCGGCCARCCAACCCGGCACCCAACAATGCGGCAACGCCCGCTGCATCTCGTCGAGCAGCGGTCCACGGCCGATCAGCGTCGCCGTTCGCCCGGTCTTGTTCAATGCGTCGGCGAGCGTGCGAACACCCTTTTCCCAGCACATACGCCCCAAGAAGACGGTGCGGTGATTGCGCCAAGCCTCCACGGGCGTTGGCGTCAATGGCTCCGTCGGTGTGCGCAAGGTCAGAAAATGCTGCAACGGGCCGGAATTCAAATAGGGTTCCATGCTCTCATGCGCCAACACGATGCCGACGCGGCTCCAGAACTCCTCGCCGACGCCGCGTTGGGTCAGCGTGCGGCGGAAGCGCCAGAGTTTGTGGAGATAATTTCGCTTGTCGCAATTGGTCGTCAGACATCCTGCCGACAGCGGGCGGACATCGCAGACCGTTCCGCTCTGGAAATTGATCAGCCCTCCGTTCGGACAAGTCAGGAAGAAATCATGCGCCGTGATGATGACCTTRGCCTTGTGTTTGGCGAGTGCGTAGAAGATCGACGGCGAGAGAATTTGCGACCAGCCGTGCACATGCACGACRGTCTCCTCGTCCGTTTCCTTCAGCAGACCGTCCAGCGCCTCGTAGGCACGCTTGTTGTAATTCTTCTCGAAGACATCGGTGAAAGTAGGCCCGTCGCGAAGGGGTCGTTCGCCGAGCGCGACCGTGCGGATGCCGGCAAAGCGCGGCTTCAGTCCTTCGCCGTCATCGCCGACCAGGATGGCGCAATTCAGCCCTGCTTGCCTGCTCGCATCAATGCATTGCAACGCCACCTTTGTCGCACCGCCGCGAATGATTGAGACGTCGTTGACAAGTATCAAACGCATTGAACCCGGCGCCCACTAACCCATATTGCGCGGGACCGGACGAAAGGGATTCGCCTTTTACATCATGCCCCTGATGGTATTCAGCGGCCTGCGCGACGCCAATTCAATTCATCCTTTCGCATTAAGGCGAGTGGTCGACACGGTATGCGGGAAATACCATGCAAATCGGTTGTTAAAGGCAACCCATTGACTTCCGCGCAAAGCACCGGAAGTTGTTGCCATGATCGCAAACCGCACCACCGTGATGCATACTCTCACCACCTCACCCCTTGCAGGGCGAGCGGGAGCGGCGTCGCGTTGAGCTGATTGCGGTCCCTTTCAACCCTGCCGAGGCGAGCAGGGTTTGAAGGCTCTGCTCTCCTCTTGAACCTTAAGGAGAGCACATGAATTCCGAACAACAAGATTCAGACGAACGACGATCCCGAAAACCGGGCACAGTGGAAATCCGCGCCGCACGGCTGTCCGATGCCGAAGCGGTAGCCTTTATTGCCAATCTGCCCGGATATCGCGCCGGCACACTACGCCTACCCTTCCAGAGCATCGAAGAAACCCGGCAGTGGATGGAAAAAACCCTACCCGGCTCGATCAATCTCGTCGCCGTGCTCGACGGGCAAGTCGTCGGCAATGCCGGCCTGCGCCGCCATTCCGGCCGGCAGATCCACACCGGCCACCTCGGCATGGGCGTCCACGACGATTTCACCGGCCGGGGCATCGGCTCGGCGTTGCTCACCGCCCTCATCGACGCCGCCGACAATTGGCTGGCGATCAAACGCTTGGAACTGACGGTCTATGTCGACAATGGACGGGCGATCCGGCTTTACGAGAAATTCGGTTTCGAAACCGAGGGACGGCTCAAAGCCTTTGCGTTTCGCAACGGTGAATATGTGGATGCATTCACGATGGCGCGCGTGAGGATGTAGCCCTCACACTCATGCAACCAAGGCATAGGGCCGCACGAGGCAATCGGCGGGAATGCCCCACTCTTCCTTAAGTTTGAAAATCATATCAAGCGTCAATGCCCGCTTCCGGCCAAGGATTTCCGAGGCACGGGAGCGGGAGCCCAGAAGCTCAGCTAGATCAGACTGACTCCGACCCGTCATTTCCATGAATGCCCGCAGAAGCTCAACCGGTTCTGGATCTTCGACCGTGAAATGCCGGTTTTCATAGGCTTCGATTAAATCCGTCAGCACGTCGAAACGATCCGCTTCCGCTGTTCCATCCTCCGGTGGATTGTCGAAATAAGGAGCGATCTCCGCAAGAGCCCATTCAAGATCCGCATCTGTCTTGATCGGTTTGATATCCCTCATCACACTGTCTCCGGATCAATTCTGTCATAGTCCGCATGAGTGCCGACAAATTTGATCAGCACGCGCCTATGCTTGTAGACGATATGAACAACCAATCGGTATTTGTTGCCGGCAATATCGAAGATCACGCGGTTGTCACCGATAAAATCCACGTTAGCACCAAACATCTTTTTGATGTCAGCCGGCCCGCTCCATTCGGTTTTGCTGACGACCGAATACCATGTTGCAAGGGGAACTCTCGCTTGCGGGTGGCGCTCCCAAAATCTACGAAGCGTCGTTTTTGCAACGATATTCATTGACAACAATTATTCCCAAAACGGGAACAAATCAACCTCGCAATCAAAACCACGTTAGCCCCCAATCAGCGCCAGCCACTCATCCTCGGTCATGACCTGCACATTGAATTCCCGTGCCTTGTCGAGCTTCGATCCCGCACCGGGTCCGGCGACGACAATGTCGGTCTTTTTCGAAACTGAGCCGGAAACCTTGGCACCGAGGCTCTCGGCCTTGGCCTTGGCTTCATCGCGGGTAAATTTCTCGAGTGAACCGGTGAAAACCACCGTCTTGCCGACAACAGGGCTGCCCGATGTGGTCGGTTGTTCCGCCTCTTGCGGCCGCACCTCTTCGAGCAGCTTCGAGATCACGGCGATGTTGCGCGGCTCCTTGTAGAATTCGACGATAGCGCGCGCCACGACCTCACCGATGCCCTCGATATTGTTGAGGTCGTTCCATGCGTCTCCCGAAAGAGGCGCCGCCTCCTTCATTGCCACCTCGAAGGCTTCATAGCTGCCATAGGAGCGCGCCAGGAGCTTCGCCGTCGTCTCGCCGACATGGCGGATACCGAGCGCGAAGATGAAGCGGTGCAGAGCGATATCGCGCCGCTCGTTGATCGCCGCATAGAGCTTGGAAACGCTGACCTTACCGAAGCCATCGATATTCTCCAGCTTGGCAAGCGAAGACTGCTGACGCTTTTCCAGCGTGAAGATGTCAGGCGCGGTGCGCACCTGCAGCGCCGCATCCTCGTTCTCAAAGAAGAAATCGATCTGCTTCGAACCCAGGCCCTCGATATCGAAAGCATTGCGTGACACGAAATGCTTCAAATGCTCCGTTGCCTGCGCCCGGCAAATGAAGCCGCCTGTGCAGCGCGTTACTGCATCGACCTTACCGGTCTTCTCGTTGATGTCACGCACCGCATGGCTGCCGCAGACCGGGCACACCTTGGGAAATTCGTAAGGAAGGCTTGACGTTTCCCGCTTCTCCAGCACGACATCGACGATCTGCGGAATGACATCGCCGGCGCGCTGCACGATCACCATGTCGCCAACCCGGATGTCGCGGCTATCGCGGATCGGCTCACCCTTGTTGCCGATGCCCTTGATGTAATCGGCATTGTGCAGCGTCGCATTGGTCACCACGACGCCGCCGACTGTGATCGGCTCCAGCCGCGCGACCGGCGTCAGTGCCCCCGTGCGGCCCACCTGTATGTCGATGCCCATCAGCCGGGTGAATGCCTGCTCCGCCGGAAACTTATGTGCCGTCGCCCAGCGCGGCGAGCGCGACCGGAAACCGAGTCGAGCCTGCAACTCCAGACTGTCGACCTTATAGACGACGCCGTCGATATCATAATCGAGATCCGGACGCTGAAGGCCGATCTCATCATAATGCGCGAGGATGTCGGCGACCGAATTCAGCCGCTTCATCAGCGGATTGACCGGAAAACCCCATTTCCCGAATGTCTGCACCATACCGAACTGCGTGTCGGCCGGCATGTCTGACATCTCGCCCCAAGCATAGGCGAAGAATTTCAGCTTGCGGCTGGCCGTCACCTTCGCATCGAGCTGGCGCAGCGAGCCGGCCGCCGTATTGCGCGGGTTGACATATGTCTGCTTGCCCTCCGCTTCCATTTGCGCGTTCAGCGCCAGGAAATCGCTCTTGGCCATATAGACCTCGCCGCGCACTTCCACGACCGCAGGCGCGCCGGCGGGCAAGGTCTGCGGGATTTCCTTGATGGTGCGGATATTGGCGGTGACGTTTTCGCCGGTCGTGCCGTCGCCGCGGGTTGCCGCGCTCACCATCCGGCCGTTCTCATAGCGGATCGACATGGAAAGCCCGTCGATCTTCGGCTCGGCAGTAAAGGCAATCGATTGATCGGGCAGCCKGCCAAGGAAACGATAGACGCCGGCGACGAAATCCTGCACGTCTTCCTGCGAGAAGGTGTTGTCGAGCGAGAGCATCGGCCTTGCATGCACGACAGGCGCAAAGGTTTCCGACGGCGCGGCACCCACCCGCCGTGACGGGCTGTCGGCGCGAACCAACGCTGGGAAGCGTGCCTCGATGGCATCATTGCGCCGCTTCAGCGCATCATATTCCGCATCTGAAATCCGAGGCGCGTCCTGGCCATGATAGAGCGCGTCATTGCGCGCAATCTCCGCTGCCAGATAGGCGAGCGCCGCGGCCGCTTCTTCTTCGGTCAAATCCTCGACGGGCGTCTGTTCGGTGCTCATGAATCTACTCCCCGATTTCGGAGATGTTTTAGAGCACTTCCAAGAAAAGTGCGAAGCGGTTTTTCCATCCGCGGCGCGTAAATACAAAGAGAAAAATCCGGAATTCGGCGGCAGAGGTGAACAACCGTGACGGTGGCGTCTAAGGCAACTTTGCGGCAATTGCTGTCATCGTATCGATTGGTCTATGGTTCGGCGCGAACGGAATTACTGGGTGGACCAGTCCATGGCAGAGGCAAGCATCGATAGTTTGAGCCCACGGCAATTACATGCCAAGGCCTGGGCTGGCGAATACGAACTTATTGATCGGCAGCTCTCTCCGCTCGGTTTAAGAGCCATGAAAGAGTTGCATCTCGCTCCAGCCAGTACGGTGATCGATGTTGGCTGCGGGACAGGGCAGACGATCTTACAGTTGGCGGACCGGGTCGGTGACGAAGGATTGATCTACGGCGTTGATATTGCGGAAGAGCTTCTGAGTGTCGCCAATCAACGCACGAGCCACCTCAAGTGTGTTCAGCTTATCAACGCTGATGCCCAAGCTTTAGAGCTTCCCTCCAACAGTGCGGATGCGATTTTCTCTCGTTTCGGCGTGATGGCATTTGATGATCCAATCCTTGCCTTCTCGAATTTTCATCGCTTACTGAAACCCAATGGAAGGATCGCATTCTGCTGTTGGCGCGCTTTCTGCGATAACGAATTGGATAGGTTTCCATTACTTGCAGCGGGATTTCGATCGCCATCGGATGAAACGCCGTTCAGTTTTTCCGACGCTGCGTACGTCCGCAACGTCCTTGCTTCTGCCGGATTCAAGAATATCGAGATCGCATCCTACGACGAAGCGGTGACAAGCGGTGACGTGGATGCAATGACGCGCGTCCTTCTAAGCGTTGGCCCGCTGGGAAAGATCGCCCGCGAAAATCCCGCCGTAAAGTCGGCGGCCGAGCCAAAGTTACGAGAAGGACTCCGTAGCCTTGGCAATGGGACGAGCGTAGCGTTGGTCGCCTCGGTATGGATAGTGTCGGCGGTGGCCTAATCGGCTAAGGAATCTCCAGCCGACTATCTCACGATGGCCGCTTCGGGCCGAAAATAGCCATCGCTGGTATCTGTGCAGCAATCAGCCATTGCCCGCCAACAGCCGCTTGGCGGCCGCCCTCGCCTCCTCCGTGACCGAAGCGCCGGCGAGCATGCGGGCGATTTCCTCGGTGCGGTCTTTGTGGGCCATGGTGGCGACGCGGGTGGAGATCTTCTCGGAACCGTCCGAGACCGGGCCCTTGGAGATCAGCAGATGCGTTGCGGCGCGCGCCGCGACCTGCGGAGCATGGGTGACGGAAAGCACCTGCACACGCTCGGAAAGGCGCTTCAGCCGCTGACCGATGGCATCGGCGACCGCGCCGCCGACACCGGTGTCGATTTCGTCGAAAACCAAGGTCGGCGCCGAACCGCGATCGGCAAGCGCCACCTTCAGCGCCAGCAGAAAACGAGAAAGCTCGCCACCCGAGGCCACCTTCATGATCGGTCCCGGCCGCGTGCCCGGATTGGTCTGCACATGGAATTCAATGACATCGATACCTTCGGCTGTCGCCTCGTCGGCATTAGTGGTGATCTCCACCATGAAGCGCGCCCGCTCCAGCTTGAGCGCCGGCAGCTCGGCCATGACAGCGTCGGCAAGCGCCTCGCCGGCGTTATGACGCTTGTCGGAAAGGCTGCGCGCGGCAGCATCATAGTCCGCCTTGGCAACGGCCAGCTCGGCATCCAGCCGTGTCAGCCTCTCTTCGCCAGCATCCAGATCGGCGAGTTCGGCGACCATCTTTTCGGCCAGCGCCGGCAGGCCGGTCACCGGCACGGAATATTTGCGCGAGGCAGCGCGCAGCGCAAACAGCCGCTCCTCGACGCGCTCCAGCTCCCTCGGATCATATTCAGTCTTGCGGAGCGCCGCCTCCACTTCCATCTGCGCATTGGAGAGCTGATCCAGCGCCGCGTCGAGCAGCGCCACGGTGTCTTCTAATAGGCCCGGCGCCTCATGGCTCTTGCGCTCCAACCGCCGTACCAGCGAGGCGATGTGTGGCACCGGCGAAGCATTGCCATTGAGGAACTCGGACGCTTCAGAGATGTCGCCGGCGATGCGCTCCGCCTTCATCATCCGCGAGCGGCGATCCGCCAGCTCGTCCTCTTCGCCGTCCTGCGGCGACAGCTTTTCCAGCTCCTCGACCGAAGCCCGGAGATAATCGGCCTCGCGCGCAGCTTTTTCCACCTGCTCCCGCTGCTTCTTCAGCGTCCGCTCGGTATCGCGCCAGATCTTATAGAGCCGCCCGACAGCCTGTGTTTCCTCTGCAATGCCCGCGAAGGCGTCGAGAAGCATGCGGTGCGCGTCGGTATCGACCAGGGCGCGGTCGTCGTGCTGTCCATGGATTTCAACAAGAAGCTGCCCCGCCTGGCGCATCAACTGGACGCTGAGTGGCTGGTCGTTGACGAAAGCCTTGGTACGGCCGTCCGCGGACTGAATACGGCGGAAAATCAGGTCGCCGTCATCGTCGATGCCATTTTCGCGTAAAAGCTTGCGGGCGGCATGCTGCATGCCGACGTCGAAGACCGCCGTCACCTGACCGCGATCCTCTCCATGACGCACGAGATCGCCATCGCCGCGCCCACCGAGGGCCAGCGAGAGACTGTCAAGCAGAATGGATTTGCCCGCACCCGTCTCGCCGGTTAGCACCGAAAGCCCAGTTTCGAAGGCAAGATCCAGCCGCTCGATCAGAACGATATCGCGGATCGAAAGCTGGACCAGCATGTGCGCTCAATCTCACGTCCCAAGAAGAAGTTTCTTGCCCGCTCTCGAAATCCAGGAGCCTTCGTTTTCACGGGGCTCGACACCACTGGTCCTCAGAAGCTTATAGGAATCTGCGTACCAGCGGCTGTCCGGATAGTTGTGGCCGAGAACGGCGGCTGCCGTCTGCGCTTCCTGAACGATGCCCATGGCGTAATAGGCTTCGACCAAGCGTGCCAGCGCCTCTTCAATCTGGTTCGTCGTCGGATATTGCTCAACGACGATACGGAAGCGGGCGATGGCTGCAAGGTAATCCTTGCGCTCAAGATAATAGCGGCCGACCTGCATTTCCTTGCCGGCGAGCTGGTCGCGGGCAAAGCGGATCTTCGCCTGCCCGTCGCTGACATATTGCGAGTTCGGATAGTTGCTGACGAGCTTGTTCATCGCTTCGATCGTCTGCTGCGCGGCGCGCTGATCCTGCGTCACGTCGACGATCTGCTTGGCATAGGACGAACCGACGAGATACTGAACGTAGTCAGCATCTTCGGAGCCGGGATACTGCTTGAGGTAGCTATTGCCCGTCTGGACGGCGTCGTCATATTGGCCGGTGCGATATTTGACGAAGGTGCTCATCACCAGTGCTTTGCGCGCCCATTCGGAGAAGGGCTGCTGCTTGTTGATGGCATCGAACTTCTTGCCGGCTTCCGTCATATTGCCGGCCTTGATATTGGCCAGACCCTGATTGTAGAGGGTTTCCGGAGGATCGCTCTCGACACCAAGCTTGGTGATGTCGATATCCTTGTCGGTATTACAACCCGTTACCACCGCACCGGTACCGGCCAGGAGAAGCGATACGAGCAAAGCCCGTGCTGTAATCTTCATGCTTTCAGACCCTGCAAAACCCATCGGATGACTTGTCCCAATAGCCGTCGTTGCGGAAACGGCGTTCTCTCGCTGGCGTTTCTAGCCGCAAAAGCACCATGAGGGCAACGCAATGATGATGCATTAACGCATTTTTGTGGCAAAGACTGCGCAACGGCAGGCTTTAACCGCTGTATTGACAAGAGATTTCGCTTCCTGGCTACCCGAACGCGACCCTCTGGCCGGCTTTGAAAGCGCCACTGACGAATCTCCCGTCAAAAAAAGAGCCGCCCCCTTTCGGGAGCGGCGACTATGCCACCTGGGTTTCTGGAGGTCACGCAGACCAGGGGGCGAATTCGGGAGCATTCACGGCAACGAATTCGCGGCTATGTGCGCGCTGACGCGGTGCGGAAGTCTCTACGACATCGTAGGCCGAAGGATCGCTCAGCAGCGCCTTCAATGCATTGGCGTTCATGCGATGGCCGCCGCGATAGGAGCGGTAGCAGCCGATGAACTGAGCACCGGCCAGCGCCAGATCGCCAACGGCATCCAACGCCTTGTGACGGACGAATTCGTCCTTGGCGTAGCGCAGGCCTTCGACGTTGATCACCGTGTTGTCGTCGGAGATGACGACGGAATTTTCGAGAGAAGAGCCGAGAGCATGACCCGAAGCCCAGAGACGCTCGACATCACGCATGAAGCCGAAGGTGCGCGCCCGCGACAGTTCGGACTTGAAGGTCTTGGCAGTCAGATCGCCTTCCCACTTCTGTCGGCCGATCAGCGGGCATTCGAAATCGATCTCGACTTCGAAGCGCGTGCCGTCATAGGGCCGGAACTCGCACCAGGAACCGCCTGCCTCGATTCGCACCGGCTTGGTGACGCGGATATAGCGGCGCTTGACGCCGAGCGAGACGATACCGACCTGCTCGATCGCTTCGATGAAAGGATAGGCGCTGCCGTCCATGATCGGCATTTCCGCACCGGAGGCTTCGACGATGACATTGTCCAGGCCGATCGCATAGATCGCTGCCATGACATGCTCGACCGTCGCGACGGAACGCGCCGGAGAGAAACCGAGAACTGTGCAAAGATCGGTATTGCCAACCTGCGAAGAAACGGCACGCAGCTCCGTCACATCGCCATTGTCATGCATGCGCTGGAAGATGACACCCGTATCAGCCTCGGCTGGATAAAGCGTAATCGACACATTGGCGCCAGAATGAACGCCGATACCCGAGAGTGTCACAKGGCTTGCAATGGTGGTCTGAAAACCTAGCAATCCGATTGCCATATAAAATCTGCCTTCGTCTATCTGTTCCAGACCGGGCGGTCATCTTTGGATCCTGCCCTCATCGCTGGTTCAGTCTGTTACCTACTCTGCGAAATCCACATGCAATGATTGCTGGATGCGATTCCGCTGACTCGCTTGCTACCTAAATACGCGCGCGGGCACCGCATTCCAAATCACTGTTTCTTTCGCTTTGTTACGAAACCAGACGATTGAATTTGCTAGGTAATTTTAGAATTAAAGAGAGGCCGAAAATAAAGAAATCCGGGACCGTTAAGCCCCGGATTCGATAAACATGGTTAGTATCCTATTAAAAGGATGCCTAATACCGGATCAGTTCGATTGCCGGCGTAGGAAAGCCGGAATTTCAAGCTGGTCGTCTTCCTGGCTTGCCATGCGCGCCTGCGGAACCTGACGGCCCTGATCGTCGAGCTGGCCACGACGCGGTGCGTAGAGGCTTGCTTCCGGCGACAGCGGCCGGCGCTGCTGCGAAGCGGCATTCGGAGCCGAAGCCGTCATGTCGTTGAAAGCTGCGTCCTCTTCGCGGCGGCCGAGCGAGTTGGTGATTCGCTTCAGCAAGCCCATCGGACCGCGCTCTTCAGTAGCCTGAGCGGCGACCGGCTGAGCACGATGTTCCATCTCGGCCTTAACGACCGGAGGGAAATCCTCGACCTTCGGCATACGGACCTGCTCCGGAGCCTGACGGATGATGGGCTCCTGGCGCACCGGCTGCTGCATCTGCATGGGAGCCGGCTGCTGCATCACAGGCTGCTGATGCATGACCGGGGCCGGCTGCTGCTGAACCGGAGCCTGACGTACCGGCTGTGCCTCAGGTGCTGCGAAGATGCGGCTCTGGGGACGGAAGCTTTCCTCCTGAGCGACCGGCTGCTGTTGCATGACCGGCTGCTGCTGGCGGACAGAATGGATTTCCAATTCGCGCTCCATTTCGGCTTCCGCCATACGGATGGTCTGCGCGATTGGATCGACAACGGCCTTAGGTGCCTGCGCGACATGGGCAGGCTGAGCTGCGGCCGCTGCCGGAGCAACGGCCGCGGAGGGACGGACAGCCGGCTTTGCGACCGGACGGAATTCCATGGCCTTGTCGGCCGCTTCGTTCATCGCACGATCGATGCCTGTTGCGACGACGGAAACGCGGATGATGCCTTCGAGCGATTCGTCGAAGGTGGCGCCCAAGATGATGTTGGCGTCCGGATCGACTTCTTCGCGGATGCGGGTCGCAGCTTCGTCGACTTCGAACAGGGTGAGGTCACGACCGCCGGTGATCGAGATCAGCAGGCCCTGCGCGCCCTTCATCGAGGTTTCGTCGAGCAGCGGGTTGGCAATGGCGGCCTCAGCAGCCTGCATTGCGCGGCCCTGACCCGAAGCCTCGCCGGTGCCCATCATGGCGCGGCCCATTTCGCGCATGACCGAACGGACGTCGGCGAAGTCGAGGTTGATGAGACCTTCCTTCACCATCAGATCGGTGATGCAGGCAACGCCCGAATAGAGAACCTGGTCGGCCATCGAGAACGCGTCCGCAAAGGTCGTCTTGTCGTTGGCGATACGGAACAGGTTCTGGTTCGGAATGACGATCAGCGTGTCGACCGACTTCTGCAGTTCCTGGATGCCCATTTCGGCAAGCCGCATGCGGCGGCCGCCTTCGAAATGGAACGGCTTGGTGACGACGCCGACGGTCAGGATGCCCTTGTTGCGGGCGGCCTGTGCAACGACCGGCGCAGCACCCGTGCCGGTGCCGCCGCCCATGCCGGCGGTGACGAAGCACATGTGGGTACCGTTCAGGTGATCGATGATCTCGTCAATGCACTCTTCAGCAGCCGCGCGGCCGACTTCCGGCTGCGAACCTGCGCCGAGGCCTTCGGTCACGTTAACGCCGAGCTGGATGATCCGCTCTGCCTTCGTCATCGTCAAAGCCTGTGCATCCGTATTGGCGACGACGAAATCGACGCCCTGCAAGCCTGCCGTGATCATGTTGTTGACGGCATTGCCGCCACCACCACCGACACCGAACACGGTAATCCGCGGCTTCAGCTCGGTGATATCTGGCTTATGCAGCTTGATAGTCATGGTACCCGTTCCTTCTCTTTATGGCCGCATCGCCACGCCGGCCAATTCACTATATTTCACTTGCCTGACCCCTGCCCGGAAAGCGCTTGCCGCGATCCGGGATCAGGCACTCAAAAACTCTCCTTCAGCCATTGGCCAACGCGGCCGATACGGCTGTTGTTACCCCCAAGCGACGAGAGCAGACCGCTGCCCGCCGCATGTGTCTCCATGTCCGCAACCTGCGGATAGATCATCAGTCCCACCGCCGTCGAAAAGGCGGGCCCCTTGGCCGCGGTCGGCAAGCCGGATACGCCCATCGGGCGGCCGATGCGGACGTTGCGGGCAAGAATGCGCCGCGCCACATCCGGCAGACCGGTCAACTGGCTGGCTCCGCCGGTGAGTACGACACGCTTGCCGACGATCGGGCTGAAGCCGGAGCGCTGAATGCGATCGCGGATCAGCTCCAGCGTMTCTTCGATGCGTGCCTTGACGATGCGCGACACCAGCGCCTTCGGCACCTGCGTCGGCTGGTCGCGTTCATCCTCGCCGATCGGCGGGATGGAAATCAGTTCGCGCTCTTCCGAAGAATTCGCGAGCGCCGAAGCATGAACCACCTTCAGCCGCTCGGCATCCTCGATGCGGGTCGAAAGACCGCGTGCAAGGTCGGTGGTGACATGATGGCCGCCGAGACTGACGGCGTCGGTGTGCACCAGCTTGCCTTCGGCAAAGACCGAGATCGTCGTCGTGCCGCCACCCATATCGATTGCGGCGCAGCCGAGTTCGACTTCGTCGTCGACGAGAGCGGCGAGACCGCTGGCATAAGGCGTTGCCACCATGCCCTCGACCGAAAGATGCGCGCGGTTGATGCAGAGTTCGAGGTTGCGAAGGGCCGCGCGTTCCGCCGTGACCACATGCATATCGACGCCCAGTGCATCGCCGAACATCGCCAGAGGATCGCGGATGCCGCGTTCGCCGTCCAGCGAGTAGCCCGTAGCCAGCGAATGCAGCACGGCGCGTTCCTGACGGAGCGACTGCTGGCAAGCGGCGGCAAGCACTTTCTTCAGATCGTTTGCTTCGACTTCCTGGCCGCCCAAATCGATGGTGGCCGTGTAGATGTCGCTGCCGAGACGACCGGCGGAAACATTGACGATCAGGCTGTCGACGGTAAGGCCGGCCATGCGTTCGGCGGCGTCGACGGAGAGACGGACGACATTTTCCAGTGCGTCGAGATCGGCGATCACACCGGTCTTGATGCCGCGCGAACGCTGATGGCCGATGCCGATGATCTCGATATTATGCGTGCGGTTCGGGAGAACCTGGCTTTCCTCGCGCGGCGTCAGCCGGCCGATCATGCAGACGACCTTCGTCGAGCCGATATCGAGGACGGATACGATGTGCGACCGCTTGGAGGACAGCGGCTTCAGGCGCGGCAGACCGAAATGGGACGAACTGAATAAGCTCATGTATCCTGCCCTGCTTTCTTCAAAGCCTTGGTTCTGGCATCCAACGCCGCCTGGCGGCGAAGCGCTGCGTCCGGGGTCAATTCAATGGCGGTACGATCGTCAAGACGAAGGTCGACGGCAGCAATATCGCGCTGCAGAAGGTTCTGGTCCTTGTCGAGCTTGGTGAGCCGCGCGAGCGCACCATCGATATTGTCTTCCGGCAATTTGATGATCACGCCATTGTCGAGGTAGAGATCCCAACGACGACCGGCGACGCGCACGAATGCCTTCACATGACCACGAACGTCAGGCCAGTTGGCAAACTCGTCATCGATGGACGCTGCGGCCGTTTCCGCATCACGACCGACGAAAAGCGGCAGCTTGGCGAATTTGTTGTCGCGCAGCGGCGCAATCACGCTGCCGTCCTTCTGGATCAGCGAAAGTTCGGAGCCGTGCTGCCAGATGGCATAAGCCTTGCGCTCCGTGAGCTTCACTTCGATCGCCTTCGGATAGACCTTGCGGACTTCGACGCTCTGCACCCAAGGCAGGCTTGCGATCTTCTGGCGAGCCGCGTCGGCGTCGAGCGCCACCAGCGACGTCGTGCCGTCGAGACCAAGAAGCTGCAGGATCTCGATTTCCGAAGTCTGATCGTTGCCGGAGACCTTCACATCTTCGATGGCGAAGCCGGCAGCCGATGTCGTCGCCTGGGCGACATCCTGCGTGTGACCACCAATCGACATGCCGTAAAGGCCTGTCGCAGCAAAAAGAGCGAGAGCGGAAACCGTACCCGTATGGGCCGGAATATTGACACGCCCGGAGCTGAGGCTCACGAGGAAACGCACAACGCGGCGCAGCGGACGCGGCAGCACGAACGCATCTTCGACATCGTCGATCGCGAGCGGAACGCGGTGGCGGGACCGCCTCATATTTTTGACCGTCAGCGCAAACAAGACGCGTCCTCCACCATCCACCGGAGAAATTCGCCAAAAGAGTAGCCGGCGTGAGCGGCCATTTCGGGCACCAGCGAGGTAGGCGTCATGCCCGGTTGGGTATTGATTTCCAACCAGACAAGCTCACCCTCTTCGGAAAAGCGATCGTCATAACGGAAGTCAGATCGACTGACGCCACGGCAGCCGATAGCTTGATGCGCCCTTAGCGCTAATGTTTGTATCTTTTGGTAAAGATTCGGTGAAATTCTGGCAGGGATGACGTGTTTTGATCCACCATCCGCGTATTTGGAATCGTAGTCGTAGAAGCTATGCCCCTGCGGGACAATCTCGGTTACGCCGAGCGCCGTATCGCCCATGACGCCACACGTCAGCTCCCGACCGTAGATGTAACGCTCGACCATCACCTCATCGCCGTAGCGCCACTCGGAAGAGGTAATGACCTGCGGCGGATGCGTTTGATCTTCCTTGACGATCACGACACCGAAGCTCGAACCTTCACGCACCGGCTTCACGACATAAGGCGGCCGCATCGGATGCTCGCCAGTAATGGCGAAGCGGTTCATCACACGCGAATCAGCCACCGGAATGCCGGCGCCATCAGCCACCTTCTTGGCGCGTGACTTATCCATAGCAAGCGCCGAGGCCAGCACGCCGGAATGCGTATAAGGGATCTGCAGATATTCAAGAATGCCCTGAATGGTGCCGTCTTCGCCGAACGGACCATGCAGCGCATTGAAAACGACATCGGGCTTCAAATCGGCAAGGCGCGCAGACACATCGCGCTCCACATCGATACGTGTGACTTGGAAGCCTTCGGCTTCGAGGGCGTCAGCGCATGCCTTCCCCGAAGACAGGCTAACCGGCCTCTCCGAGGAAAATCCGCCCAAAAGGACAGCCACATGCTTGCCACCCATCAATACCCCCAATTCACCATCTGCAATCGACATTTGCTCGATACGCTGAGCAGCGATTCTCGCCACATCTTGTAGGCTCCATTAGAACAACATTAAGGTTAATGAAGCGTTTACTTTCGTTAACTTTCGACCGCTCTCATGGCGGTCAATTTTCACGAATCAAATCGACTTGAAGAATTCTGCCATTGGAATCAGAGAGTTGCTACATTTGAATATCCACCTTTAGAAAATTTTAAACAAATAGGCCCGCACCKGGGTCTCCGGCGCGGGCCATCGCAAGGCTTATTGGGTCCCTGAATCAGTCGCGATCGCCKAGCAGTTTCCAGACGATACCACCAAGCGCGCCACCAACGATCGGGGCCACCCAGAACAGCCAAAGCTGCTGCAGCGCCCAGCCGCCGACKAACAAAGCCTGGCCGGTGGAACGGGCCGGATTGACCGAGGTATTGGTGATCGGGATCGAGATCAGGTGGATCAGCGTCAGTGCGAGACCAATGGCGATCKGCGCGAACCCGGCCGGCACCCGGCTGCTGGTCGAACCGAGAATCACGATCAGGAAGAACAGGGTCAACACGCTTTCAGCAATGAGCGCCGATACCAGCGAATAGCCGCCCGGTGAATGCTCGCCATAACCATTGGCCGCAAAGCCGCCGAGCTGGAAATCAGCCTTGCCGCTTGCGATCAGGTAAAGAACGGCAGCAGCGACGATCGCGCCGACGACCTGAGCGATGATGTAAGGAATGAGTTGCGAGCCGGGGAAGCGACCGGCAACCGTGAGCCCGACCGAAACTGCCGGATTGAAATGGCCACCCGACACACCGCTAACCGCAAAGGCCATGGTGAGTACGGTCAACCCAAACGCGAAAGCAACACCTAGAAAGCCAATACCGAGGCTCGGGAAAGCTGCCGCAAAGATTGCACTTCCGCAGCCGCCAAATACTAGCCAAAACGTTCCCAAAAATTCCGCAATCAATTTTTTCTGCATAAATTTATCTCCACCGCTCTCAACCAGAGCGAAAGTAGGACATTTACGAGAAAGAGATTCTGGTCAAGACTTTGCCGGGTAAACATCTATCAGAACGGGAAACGTGCTGTCATTCCGTTCTCAAAGCGGCGATTGCAGCAAAGGATTGGCGTATAGGTGTCGGTTTCTTGCTTCTTAAACGCTTGCGCCGAACGAAAATTGCGCTAAGGACAGAGATTGTCTGTTAAGACAACTTTAACATCATCAAAATTGGTGGGACCATGACTGACGCGATATCTCCTTTATCGCCGACACCCTCGTCATCAAACAGCGTTGTTGCGAATTCCCCGGCACGCGTTCTGATCGCGAGCCTTATCGGTACAACGATCGAGTTTTTCGACTTTTACGTTTATGCGACGGCGGCTGTTATCGTCTTCCCGAAGCTGTTTTTCCCTGCCAGCGATCCGACCTCGGCAACGCTGCAGTCCTTTGCAACCTTCTCGATCGCCTTCTTCGCACGCCCGATCGGCGCAATGATCTTCGGTCACTTCGGAGACCGGGTCGGCCGCAAGGCAACGCTTGTTGCGGCTCTGATGACCATGGGTCTCTCGACGGTCGTGATCGGCATGTTGCCGACCTATGAGTCGATCGGCGTTCTCGCGCCGATACTGCTGGCGCTTTGCCGCCTCGGTCAGGGTCTTGGTCTCGGCGGCGAATGGGGTGGCGCGGTATTGCTGGCGACGGAAAACGCTCCAGAAGGCAAGCGAAGCTGGTATGCGATGTTCCCGCAACTCGGCGCTCCGATCGGCTTTATCTTCTCCGCCGGCCTTTTCCTGATTCTGCGCGAAAGCATGGCTGATGCGGACTTCCTAAACTATGGTTGGCGCGTTCCCTTCCTGATCAGCATCGTGCTCGTTGCCGTCGGCCTCTATGTCCGCCTGAAGATCACGGAAACCCCGGAATTCCAGCGCGCAATCGAGAAGGAGGAACGCGTTTCGGTTCCGATCGCGGTCATCTTCCGCTCGCATCTCCGCAGCCTGATTCTCGGCACCATTATCGCTGTTGCGACTTTCGTGCTGTTCTATCTGATGACGGCCTTCACCCTGAGCTGGGGCACCAGGCCTCCGGGTACCGGACCGCTGCCGGCAGGTCTCGGCTACTCGCAGGGCCAGTTCCTCGTCGTCCAGCTCGTCGGCGTCGTGTTCTTCGGCCTGATGATACCGGTCTCCGGCCTGTTGTCGGATCGTTATTCGCGCAAGCTGGTTCTGATACTGACGACGATCGGCATTTTCATTTTCGGCCTGTTCTATGCATCGCTGCTGACGGCCGGCCTTGCCGGTGCCTTCGCCTGCTCGATCATTGGTCTCGCCCTGATGGGCTTCACCTACGGCCCGATCGGTGCCGCGCTGGCAGCACCTTTCCCGACCACCGTGCGCTACACCGGCGCATCGATGACCTTCAATCTTGCTGGCATTGTCGGTGCGTCCCTGGCTCCCTACATCGCCACATCGCTCGCGACGACCTACGGCCTGGTTTATGTCGGCTACTATCTGGCGGGCGCAGCACTGCTCTCGCTGATCGGCATCTTGCTTTCGGGCAATGACGAAGTCTGAAGACTTCACGATAACCAATTGAAAAGGCCGGGCAAAAAACCGGCCTTTTTGTTGAATCATTTTATGAAGTTTGAGCCGATTGCAGCGTAAACCTACTCTGTGGTGACACCCTGGAAGGGGCGAACTTCCCGGCCGGGCATGAAGCAACCGAGGCGCTTGATTTCCCATTCCAGCTTGATGCCGGACTTCTCGAAAACCTCGCGGCGCACCTGCTCGCCAAGATATTCAAGATCGTAGCCGGTCGCCTGCCCCATATTGATCATGAAATTGCAATGCAGCGACGACATCTGGGCGCCGCCGATAACCAGGCCGCGGCAGCCGGCTTCATCGATCAGCTTCCAGGCGGAATGCCCTTCTGGGTTCTTGAATGTCGAACCACCGGTCTTTTCGCGAATGGGCTGCACAGTCTCGCGATGCGCCCGCACGGCATCCATCTCGGCCCGGATCTGAGCCTTATCCTCGGGATATCCCTCGAAAAGAACATGCGTGAAGATCAGGTCGTCCGATGCCGTCGAATGGCGATAGGTGTAGCCCATCTCGGCATTGGTCAGCACATGTTTCTTGCCCTTGCGGTCGACCGCATGCACCTCGACGACGCGATCACGCGTCTCGGAGCCGTTGGCGCCGGCATTCATACGCGCCGCGCCACCGATGCCGCCGGGAATGCCGTAGTAAAAATGAAAACCGCCGATACCGTTGTCCATAGCCATCGCGGCAACATGCTTATCCGGGCAAATGGCGCCTGCCATGATGCGATTCTCACCGGCAAGCTCGACCGAGCCGAAGCCCTTCGCCGACAGGCGCAGAACGACGCCGGGAATGCCGCCGTCGCGCACCAGGATGTTCGAACCGACGCCCACCACCGTCAACGGCACTTCGGCCGGCAGGACCTTCAGGAAAGCGATCAGATCGTCCGTATCATGCGGCTGGAACATCAGCTCCGCCAGCCCGCCGGCGCGAAACCATGTGACGCGATCCATCGGCGCGTCCGGCGTTAACCGGCCACGAATATCCTTTACGCTGTCGCCGAGCGACGCCAGAAGCTTTTCCCCATTCACCTGTTTCATGCGGACTTACCCGAGAGGCCTTCCAATTCCTTTGGCAATGAAGCTGCCCAATACGTGATGCTCCCAGCCCCCAAGAGAACCACAAAATCACCTGGCCGCGCAATCTCCGCGACCATTTGCGCAAGCTCCTCTTGCGACGGCAGATAGCGCGCATCGCGATGGCCGCCCGCCTTGATGCGCGACACCAGAGCCTGCGAATCCGCGCCTTCGATCGGGTCCTCACCGGCTGCATAGACCGGCGCCAGGAAAATGCTGTCGGCATCGTTGAAGCAGGCAGCGAATTCCTCAAACAGACTCGACAGACGCGTGTAACGATGTGGCTGGTGAACGGCGATGATGCGGCCCTGGCAGGCCTCGCGCGCCGCCCTAAGCACGGCCTTGATCTCCACCGGATGATGGCCGTAATCGTCGAAGACCTTCACGCCGTTCCATTCGCCCGTGAGCGTGAAGCGACGCTTGACGCCACCGAAGGAGGCGAGCCCCCTGGCGATCGCCTCATTGGAGATGCCAAGCCGGTTGGCGACGGCGATCGCCGCAGTCGCATTGGAAATATTGTGCCGGCCGGGCATCGGCATGACGAGATCCTTGATCTCGAAAACCTTCCCCGTTCGGCGCCTGCGAATTTGGATATCGAACAGCGAGCGCGTACCGTCGATGCGCACATTCATGAAGCGCACATCCGCCTGCGGATTTTCGCCGTAGGTGATGACCTTGCGGTCTTCGATGCGGCCGACCAGCGACTGCACTTCCGGATGATCGAGGCACATGACACCGAAACCGTAGAACGGCACATTCTCGACGAACTGCCGGAAGGCGGCACGTACCGCGTCGAAATTGCCGTAGTGATCCAGATGCTCCGGATCGATATTGGTAACGACGGCAACGTCGGCGGGCAGCTTCAGGAAGGTGCCATCCGATTCATCGGCCTCCACCACCATCCACTCGCCCTCGCCCATGCGGGCATTCGTGCCGTAGGCGTTGATGATGCCGCCGTTGATGACGGTCGGGTCAAGTCCGCCGGCTTCGAGCAGGGTTGCGACCAGCGAGGTGGTCGTCGTCTTGCCATGCGTGCCGCCAATAGCGATAGCATTGCGGAAGCGCATCAGCTCGGCCAGCATTTCGGCGCGACGCACAACCGGCAGCAGCTTTTCGCGGGCGGCGGCGAGTTCCGGATTGCTCTTCTTGATGGCGGTGGAAACCACTACGACTTCCGCGTCGCCGAGATTCTCTGCCTTGTGACCGATATGGACCGCGATGCCCTTTTCGCGCAGCCGCTGCACGTTGGCGCTCTCCGACTGGTCCGACCCCTGCACGCGATGGCCGAGATTGTGCAGCACTTCAGCGATGCCGCTCATCCCGATACCGCCGATACCGATAAAATGTACGAGGCCGATAGCCTTCGGCAGCTTCATACGCCCGCCCCCTTGAATTCCTGAATTGAACGTTTCGCGGCAATAGCCTCAACCATATCGGCGAGCAAGCTCGCGGCATCCGGTTTGCCGGCCTGTTTGGCCGCAGCCGCCATCTTCGCCAGTTTCTCCGGCATCGTCATCGCGCCGCGCAGGATCGTCGAGAGCTTTTCCGGCGTAAGTTCGGCTTGCGCGATGACCTTGACGCCACCCGTTGCCGCAAGGGCCGCCGCATTGGCAGCCTGGTCGTGGTCCAGGGCATAGGGATAGGGCACCAGGATCGCCGGGCGACCGATGACGGCGAGTTCCGATACAGTTGACGCGCCGGAGCGGCAGAGGACGAGATGAGCGGCACCTATGCGCTMGGCCATGTCGGTGAAGAACGGCGCGACATCGGCGCCCATCTCCAGCCTCCTGGCGCAGCTATTGACCGTCTCCATATCCTCGGGGCGCACCTGTTGCGTAATCCGCAGGCGCTTGCGCAGCGGCTCCTCCAACAGGCTGATCGCTGTCGGCACTGCCTTGGAGAAATATTGAGCACCCTGGCTGCCGCCGAAGACGACCAGATTGAAAGGATCATCCGGGCCAGATGGCACATAGGGCCGCTTGGCCGCTTCGATCACGGCCGGACGCACGGGGTTGCCGGTCGTCACCGTCTTCTCCGGAAACGCGCCACCCTTCTCCAGAAAACCACCGGCGATCGCCTGAACGCGGGCGGCAAGCGCCTTGTTCGCGCGTCCCATCACGGCGTTCTGCTCATGGAGCATCGCCGGCACGCCCATACGAGTGGCGGCAAGCAGCGGCGGCACGGTCGGATAACCACCGAAACCAACGACGCAAAGCGGCTTGATATTGCGGATCAGCTTGCGAGCGGCGCGCATGCCCATCCACAGCGTCCAAAGCGACTTTGCGACCTTGATCGGATTCTTCGAACCGATCGTTGCCGACGGCACCACATGAATCTCATCCGCCGGAAACTTGCCGGCATAACGTTCCGCGCGGCTGTCGGTGACGAGGTGCACGGAATAACCGCGCTCCCTGAGCTTATAGGCCAGCGCTTCGGCCGGAAATACGTGGCCGCCGGTTCCGCCGGCGGCAAGCAGAATAATACCTTTACTCATGATCTTCGCTCCCGCGAACAGCCCCTGCGCGGGGCATCTCCCTAATATAGGAAGCCGCCATGCCCGCGTCACTGAAGCGCGTCAAGCTTCCTTCATAGACCCCCGTCTTCGCGAAAGCGAACGAAGAATAAGCGTAATCCGGGAGATGGGAACGAAGCGCAGATAGGTCCAAAACGATCACTCCGCCGGCAATCCATGCGTCACGCGAAAGAGGCTGCGGTCCTGCGCTCTCTTTTCCGGCCGATGACGCGTCAGGGCCAGAATAAAGCCCGCCGTCACACAGATGGCGGTCATCGACGAGCCGCCATAGGAGATCAGCGGCAGGGTCATGCCCTTGGCCGGCAGCAATTGCAGGTTCACGCCGACATTGATGATCGACTGAATACCGATCTGCAGCACCAGGCCGGCAACGGCAAAACGGTTGAAATCGTTCTTTTCCTTATAGGCATGCGACAGGCCGCGCAGCACCAGAAAGGCGAAGATGCAGACGAGCACCATGCAGAAGACGACACCAAATTCCTCGGCTGCCACCGAGAAGATGAAGTCGGTATGGGCGTCCGGAATGATGCGCTTGACGATGCCTTCACCCGGCCCCACACCGAACCAATTGCCGTGAATGATCGCTTCCTTGGCGGTATCGACCTGGAACGTGTCGCCTTCGCCGGTCAAGAACTTGTCGACGCGAAGTGCTACGTGGGGAAAGACGTAATAGGCCGTCACGAAGCCGCCGACGCCGAGGCCGCCGAGCACCCCGATCCACAGCCAGGGCATGCCGGCCATGAAGAACATGCCACCCCAGACGGCGGTGGTAAGGATCGTCTGCCCAAGGTCGGGCTGAGCAACGAGGAGTGCGGCGACGATGCCGAAGAGGATGATAGCGAAGAGATTGCCCGGAATTTCCGGCTGGCGCGCATGCTCGGCAAACAGCCAGGCGCAGACGACGACGAAGGCCGGCTTCATGAATTCCGACGGCTGGATGGAGAGCGCTGCGATGTTGACCCAACGCCGCGACCCCTTGACCTCGACACCGAAGAACAATGCGAACAGCATCATCGCCAGCGAAACGATCAGCAGGATGACCGCAGTGCGCCGCACCTGCCTCGGTGTCATAAAGGAAATGCCGATCATCGCTGCGATCGCCGGAACAAGGAAAAGGGCGTGGCGCTTGACGAAGTGGAAAGGCTCGAGCCCAATGCGTTCCGCCACTGCGGGCGAAGCCGCAAAAGAAAGCATGAAGCCAATGCCAATCAACAGGATGAAAAGAGAGAGAAATACACGGTCGATGGTCCAGAACCATTCGGCCAAGGCCCCACGCTCAACGCGGCTTACCATATCAATCGCCTCCTGTTGCTGAACTGACCAACATGGTGACGCCTTCGACCGCAGCCACGTGGCTGACGAAGGCATCACCCCTGACCTCGAAATTCTTGTACTGATCGAAGCTTGCGCAAGCCGGTGACAACATCACCGCCGCCGTCTCATGTTCGCCCTTGTCGGCATCGGCTGCCGCATGTGCGACCGCGCGCTCCAAAGTGCCCGATATTTCGTAGGGCACCTGCTCGCCGAGCGTCGCTGCGAAGGCGGGTGCCGCTTCGCCGATGAGATAGGCCTTCGCGATGCGCGGGAAGAGCGGCGCCAGCGTCGTGATACCGCCCTCTTTCGGCAAGCCGCCGGCGATCCAATAGATATGATCGTAGCTCGAAAGCGCCGGTGCGGCGGCATCCGCATTGGTGGCCTTTGAATCGTTGACGAACACGACACGGCCGCGCCGGCCGACCGGCTGCATGCGATGCTTGAGGCCGGGAAAGGATTTGAGCCCGGCGCGAATATCGTCAGCGGAAATGCCGACGGCCAGACATGCGGCAATCGCGGCCGCTGCGTTTTGTGCATTGTGGCCGCCGCGCAGCGTCTGGATGCCGTCGAGATCGGCGATCTCCGAGGTCGCGCCGGTCGATGCCTGGATGATGCGGCTGCCTTCGGCATAAAGCCCGTCAGCCAGCACATGCCGGCGCGAGATGCGGGTAACCTTGCCACCCGCCCGTTCGACGCGATCGGCAATCAGCGAAGAATAGCTGTCGTCGACGCCGATGACGGCAACGCCGCTGCCGGCCACCAGCCGTTCCTTGATATCGGCATAATGCTGCATCGTACCGTGCCGATCGAGATGATCGGGCGTCAGATTGAGCAGAATGCCGGCGGAAGGATTGAGGGTCGGGGCAAGATCGATCTGGTAGGAAGAGCATTCGACGACGTAGTAGCGCTCCGCCTTCGGCGGCTCCAGCGTCAGGATGGCTGTTCCAATATTGCCGCCAAGCTGCGTATCGCGACCGCTCGATTGCAGGATATGGGCAATCAATGCCGTCGTCGTCGATTTGCCGTTGGTGCCGGTGATGGCAATGAAAGGGCAATCCGGTGCATGTGCCCGCCGCTCTCGGACGAAGAGCTCGACGTCGCCGATGACTTCGACGCCGGCTGCGTGAGCGAGATCGACGGTCCAATGCGGCCTCGGATGCGTMAGTGGTACGCCGGGCGACAGCACGAATGCCGAGAGCCCATTCCAATCGATCGTTCTGAGATCGGCGACCGGGATACCTTCGGCCGCAGCCTTCACCACGCTATCGGGATTGTCGTCCCAGGCGGTCACCTCGGCACCACCGGCGACAAGCGCCCGCGCGGTGGCAAAACCCGAGCCGCCGAGGCCGAACAATGCGACCTTCTTCCCCTTKAGCGTGGTGACAGGGATCATCGCCGCCTCACCGGAGCTTGAGAGTGGAGAGGCCGATCATCGCCAGGATGACCGCAACGATCCAGAAACGGACCACGACTTGGCTCTCCGTCCAGCCCTTCTTCTCGAAGTGATGGTGAATCGGCGCCATCAGAAAGACGCGGCGGCCGGTCATCTTGAAGAAGCCGACCTGGATGATGACCGAAAGCGCCTCCAGCACGAACAGGCCGCCGATGATCGCCATGACGATCTCATGCTTGGTGGCAACTGCCACCGAACCGATCATGCCGCCAAGTGCCAGAGAGCCGGTGTCACCCATGAAAATAGCCGCCGGAGGTGCATTGAACCAGAGGAAGCCGAGACCGGCACCGATGACAGCACCGAGCACCACAGCCAATTCACCGGTGCCGGGCACGAAGTTGATCGCCAGGTAATCGGCGAAGACAAAGTTGCCGGCGAGATAGGCGATGACGCCGAAAGAGGCGGCCGCAATCATGACCGGCACGATGGCAAGCCCATCAAGACCGTCGGTCAGGTTTACGGCATTACCCGCGGCGACGATAACGAAAGCGCCGAAGAGGACGAAAAACATGCCGAGATTGAGCATGAAACTCTTGAAGAAAGGGAACGCGATCGATGAACCGAAGGTCGACCCGGCGGTACCCGAGGAGAGCGCCGTGCTCATCATGAAGTAGACGGCAATGGCGGCGATGACGAATTCGATACCGAGGCGCGCGCGACCGGAAAAGCCTTTGTCGCTCTGCTTGGTGACCTTGAGATAGTCATCATAGAAGCCGATGGCGCCGAAGCCCAATGTAACCAGCAGCGTCGCGACCACGTAGACATTGGCAAGATCGGCCCACAGCATTGACGACACAACGATGCCGGCCAAAATCATCAGGCCGCCCATGGTCGGCGTGCCTGCCTTCTTGAAATGGGTCTGCGGACCATCGGCACGAATCGGCTGCCCCTTGCCCTGACGTACACGCAGGGAGGAGATGATTCGCGGCCCGAAGAGGAAGACGATCAACGCCGAAGTGAACAAAGCGCCGCCGGTGCGGAACGTGATGTATCTGAACAGATTGAGAAATCTGAAATGAGTACTGAAAAAATGAACGTGGTCCGACAGTTCGGCAAGCCAGATCAGCATAAGAGCCCTTTCTAAAGCCCCTGATGGGAGTGGGGCTCCGTGTCGGAAAATGCTGGAAACTTGTCAAGCAAAGCTGCCACGATCTTCCCGAATCCTATCCCCAACGACGATTTCACCATCAAAACGTCGCCAGGGGCGACCGAGTTGAGCACGAATTCCGAGAGCTCCTCCGTATTCTCACGGTATTCGACATGGACACTTTCCGGCAGCGCATCCCTCAACGCCGCCATCTCCGGACCTGCCAGCCAGACATGCTCGATGCCGGCGGCCAGTAGCGGACCAGCAAGATTGGCATGCACTCTCTGGGCATAATCCCCCATTTCCAACATGTCACCGAGAATGGCGACCCGCCTGCCCGCTCTCGCGCCGACATTGGCATCCGGCGAAGATGTCGCCAGCAGCGCAATGGCCGCGCGCATCGATGCGGGGTTGGCGTTGTAACTTTCGTCGATCAGCGTGAAGTAGCCATTAGCGATCGCGCGCTTGTGGCGCTGCCCCCTGCCCTTTTCCGCCTGCAGGGTCGCCAGCGCATCGACCGCCTTGTCGAGATCGGCCTCGACCAGCATCACCGCACCGAGGACCGCCAGCGCGTTTTCCGCGATATGCCGCCCGGGCGCACCAATCGCCACTTCCATCGTCTCGCCGCCGATCGTCAGCCAGAGCGTCGAATTCTCTTCCGACGCATTGAATTCCGCGAGCCGTACATCCGCCTTGGCATGCTGGCCGAAACTATGCACATGCTCGACGCCGGCGGCCAGTGCGGCGCGCTCCAGCAAATCGAACTGATCGTTGTCGCGGTTGAGGATGACATGACCGCCCGGCACGACGCCGTCGAAAATCTCCGCCTTGGCAGCGGCGATCTCGGTGATGTTCTTGAAATTGCCGAGATGCGCGGGCGCAATCGTGGTGATGATCGCCACATGCGGCTGCACCATCTTGGTCAGCGGACGGATCTCCTCCGGATGGTTCATGCCAATCTCGAAAACGCCGAAATCCGTATCCTGAGGCATGCGCGCCAAACTCAGCGGCACGCCCCAATGATTGTTGAACGAGGCGACGGAAGCATGCACCGTACCGGACGGCGAAAGCGTCCGGCGCAGCATCTCTTTTGTGGTGGTTTTGCCAACCGAACCTGTGACGGCGATGATGCGCGCCTGCGTGCGCTCGCGGGCGGCAACGCCGAGCCTGGCGAGCCCGGCCAAAACGTCATCGACGACGATCTTCGGCACGGTCAGCCGGCCCATAGCCGGCAGCCGCGCCTCGCTGATCACGATCAGCGCCGCACCGTTCGCCATCGCCAGGTTGGCATAATCATGGCCGTCGACGCGATCGCCCTTGATGGCGAAGAAAGCTTCGCCCGGCTTGATCGAACGGCTGTCGATAGAAATCCCCGTAACGCCCTCAGGCAGCGCTCCGAAGGAGCGGCCCGCAATGGCGGCGATCATGTCTTCAGTTGTCCATAGCCAGCTCAAGACTTTACCTCCTCCAGTGCTTTGCGCAGTTCAGCATGGTCGGAGAAGGGCAGCGTGACGCTGCCGATCGTCTGACCTTCCTCATGCCCCTTGCCCGCGACGATCAGCGTATCGCCGGATTTCAGCATGCCGACCGCCTCACAGATCGCCTTGGCACGATCGCCGATCTCGGTGGCGCAGGGTGCTGCGGCCATGATCTCGGCGCGGATCGCCGCCGGTTCTTCGGAGCGCGGATTGTCGTCGGTGACGACAACAACATCGGCCAGGCGGCAGGCGATTTCGCCCATGATCGGCCGCTTGCCGCGATCGCGGTCGCCGCCGCAACCGAAGACGACGATGACGCGGCCAGTGGTGAACGGCCGCACCGAATTCAGCACATTTTCCAAGGCATCCGGCTTATGCGCATAGTCCACATAGGCAAGTGCGCCGTMGTGGGTATGACCGACAAGCTCCAATCGCCCGGAAGCGCCAGCGAGCTTCTCTAACGCCGCCATGGCAACCGGCGCGGCAACGCCGGTAGAAATGGCAAGCCCTGCGGAAACGAGCGCATTGGCGACCTGAAAGTCGCCGGCGAGCGGAATATGGATTTCGAAAATATCGTCATCCACATGCACTTCCGCGATCTGCTTGTGACGGAAATGCTCGACACGCTTCAGCGCGAGGAAATCGCCCTTGCGGCCTACGGTGCGTATGTCATGACCGGCGTCGCGCGCAGCCGCGATCGCCTGTTCCGACCAAGGATCGTCGGCAAAGATCACCGCCGGCGAGCCTTTCGGCAGCAGGTCCCTGAACAGCCGCATCTTGGCGGCCATGTAATCCTCGACCGTCGGATGATAGTCCATATGGTCGCGGCCAAGATTGGTGAAGGCAGCAGCGGCAAGCCTGACACCATCGAGGCGGAATTGATCGAGGCCATGGCTGGAGGCTTCCATTGCCGCATGGGTGACGCCCTCGTCCGCAAGCTCGGCAAGCAACTGGTGCAGCGACACCGGATCGGGCGTCGTCAGCGAACCGTAGTCGTTGCGCGTCGGCGACATGACGCCGGTCGTTCCGATCATCGCCGCCGGATGGCCGGCATGCGCCCAAATCTGACGGGTAAAGGAAGCGACCGAGGTTTTGCCGGCGGTGCCGGTGACGGCGACCATCGTCTGAGGCTGCTTGCCATAAAAGCGCGAAGCAGCGACGGCGAGGAAACGGCGCGGCGCCGTTACGGTCAGCAGCGGCACGCCGGTTGCGACAGCGCCTTGGCCTGCGACAACGACAGACGCACCACGCGAAACGGCATCGGCAATGAAACTTGCGCCGTCAGCCTTGGTGCCGGCAACAGCTACGAAAGCCATACCGGGCGCAACCTTACGGCTATCAGCGGAAAGGCCTGTTATCTTAAGATCGCCAAGTGCCCCGCCGATTTGTTCGTTGAGTTCCGGAAACGCATTTCCGGCAATATCCCGCAAGTTCATCGAATATACTTTTCGTTCTTGATCAGTCCGCCCCTCGCGAATCGACCCGTGTATTCTTTCACGCTTAATAAGACACCAGCAAGGCGGAGTTACCGTTTCCGAAACTGGGTTGTATTCCAAGGATCGGCGCTGCCCGCGCGATGATATCGCGAGCGATCGGCGCCGCGGTGTATGCGGAGATCGTACCGCCATGTTCACCGGTCTTCGGCTCGTCGCAGAAGGTCATGATGACATATTGCGGATTGTCGATCGGGAAGGCAGCCAGGAAGGTGTTGAAGTTCAGCGTGTGCGAATAGTGACCATTGACGACCTTGTCGGCCGTGCCGGTTTTACTGCCGACGTCGTAGCCGGGGACGCGAGCGGCACGGCCCGATCCCTTGGAGCCGTTGAAATCGAGCAGGAAGCGGATATCGTCGCTGGTGCTCTTCTTGACGACAATCTTGGCGATCGCATCGGCCTGCTCGCGGGTGCGCGGCAGGAAGGTCGGCTCGATCAGCTTGCCGCCATTGACGAGAGCCGCGCCGGCGACTGCCGTCTGTAGCGGCGTGGTGGAGACACCGTGGCCGAAGGAGATGGTGATCGAATTGATCTTCTTCCACACACGCGGCTGCGTCGGCATCTTCACTTCCGGCAGCTCGGTGTTCAACTTGCTGAGCAGCCCCATCCGCGTCAGGAATTCCTTGTGCGCGTCGATACCGACTATGTCGGCGATCTTCGCCGTGCCGATGTTGGACGAATATTGGAAGATTTCCGGAACGGTCAGCACGCGATGCTGGCCGTGGAAGTCGTGAATGGTGAAGCCGCCGATGCGGATCGGATTGGTGGCGTCGAAGGCGTCGCGCAGCGTCACCTTGCCAGCATCGAGCGCCATCGCCATCGTGAAAGTCTTGAAGGTTGATCCCATTTCGAACGTGCCGTTCGTCATGCGGTTGAGCCAGCCTTCCGCAGCGCCTTCGTTCGGATAGTTCGGATCGAAGTCGGGTGCCGACGCCATGGCCAGCACTTCGCCGGTACGGGCGTCGAGCACAGCGGCACCTGCACCCTTTGCCTGGAAATTATTGACGGCATTGACGACCGCGTCATGAACGATGTCCTGCACGCGCAGATCGATCGACAGCTTCACCGGCTGCAGCGGCTGGTCCGTGGTCATGCCGGCAGCCGCGAGATCGGCGAGCCCCTGGTCGTCGATGTATTTCTCCATGCCGGTGACGCCGCGGTTGTCGATGTTGACGTAGCCGAGAATATGGGCGGCGGTCGAGCCGCCGGGATAGAAGCGGCGCTTTTCCGGACGGAAACCGATGCCGGGAATGCCGAGCGCCAGGATCTGGCTCTGCTGTTTCGGCGTCAACTGGCGGCGAAGCCAGGCGAAATGCGAGGTTTTGACGGCAAGCTTCTTATAAGTGCCCTTGGTGTCGAGATCGGGCAGCACAGTGCGCAATTGCTCGACCGCTTCATCGGGATCGATGATCTTGTTCGGCTCGGCGAACAGCGACACGGTGCGGATATCGGTTGCCAGCAGGGCGCCGTTGCGGTCGACGATATCGGGGCGCGATGCCATCAGCCGGTCCGGCGGCAGGATGCTCGACGTCGTATCCGGGGGCGTCATGGCGAACTGGGCAAGACGGCCACCGATGATGCAGTAGACGACGGTAAAGCTCGCGACCAACAGAACAACGCGGCTCTTGGCTTGATTGGACTTGCGCTTGCGGGCACCCTCGAAAGTCGAGCCGCCGAAACCGTCGTTCGGGCGGTTATTGCCGTCGGTGGAGAAATGCGCCTTGCTTTTCAAGACCATGATGCGCGAAAGAAAAGACATCACTCGTCCACCGATCCCGTTGCGATATTGTCGACTTCTTGTTTTTTGTGCTTCACCAGCGACGGCGCCTTGGCGACCGGACGCGGCGCAGGAGCGGCGGCGACATCGGCAATCGCCTTTCGGATTTGCGCGTCCGTCGTGTCGCCGCTCTTAGATGCCACGCTGGCGCTAGACTTCCCGCCGCCAGTCTTTGCGTTACCGGGCTTGGTGACATCCTTGGCATCGGCGACGGTTTCCGGAACCTGCGAGCGGAGCATCGGCAATTCGCTCGGCTGCACGATCGCAGTAGATAGCGTCGGCTGCAGCTTGAGTTCATTGCTGTAGTTGTTGACCAATCGCTCCAAGCGGTTTGGCTGCACCACCAGCGCCCAGTCCGCCTTCAGAAGTTCGATCGTGTCCGTTTCCAGCTTGATTTCCGATTCGAGGCGACGAACCTCCTCGAGCTTCAGCTCGGCCCGATGCTTGATCGTGTAGGTGACGGTGGCCATCGCTGTCATGACGCCAATCAGAATGATGTCAAAAGTCTTCAGCATATCAACCTCCGAGCTTTCCGAGACTGGCGAGATTGGGCAGATCGAAGATCGAGAGATCGGCAGCCTCGGCCGGCACTGCGGTACGAAGACCCGCACGCAGCTTGGCCGAACGCGCCCGCGGATTGGCTTCCGCCTCCGCATCGCCAGCGGAAATCATCGACTTACCAATCGGATCGAAGGTCGCCAGCCGCTCATGAACCATCGGCATATGGCGGGAACCGGCGGCGCGGCCGGAGCGATCGGCGAAGAACTTCTTGACGATCCGGTCTTCCAGCGAATGAAAGGTAACGACAACCAGGCGCCCGCCCGGCTTCAGCGCCCGCTCGGCAGCAAACAGCGCCTGCGCCAACTCGCCGAGCTCGTCGTTGACAAAGATGCGCAGCGCCTGGAAAACACGGGTCGCCGGATGGATCTTGTCCTTGGCCTTCCGCGGCGTGACGATTTCGATCAGTCCGGCGAGATCGCGGGTCGTGACGAATGGCGTTTCCGCCCGGCGCTTTTCGATCGCATGCGCAATGCGCGGCGCCTGCTTCTCCTCACCGAGGAAGGCGAAGATGCGAATGAGATCGGCCAGCTTGGCGCGATTGACGACATCGGCCGCAGACACGCCGCTTGCCGACATGCGCATGTCGAGCGGACCGTTCTTGTTGAACGAGAAGCCACGCTCGGCCTCATCGAGCTGCATGGACGAGACGCCAATATCGAGCACGACACCATCGAGCCCACCTTGCGGCGCGTGATCGGCAAGCTGCGAAAACTGCGAATGAATAAGAGAAAGATGACCCGTATGAGCGGCAACCATCGCTTGCCCTGCCGCGATCGCCGTCGGATCGCGGTCGAGCGCAATCACATCCGCGCCAGCAGCCAGAATAGCCGAAGTATAGCCGCCCGCACCGAACGTGCCATCCAGAATGAGTTTGCCGGGGGCCGGCGCCAATGCTTCGAGCACCTCCGCAAGAAGAACCGGAATGTGACGAACCGGTCCGCCACCGGCATCAGTCGAGCCTCCGCCAGGATTCGCCGCCATTCCGTTTCCCCGTTCTATTCCGAGCGCCGGCCCGCCAGCTTGCGCTCCTCTCGTGCCCGCGCCTGCAAGGCTTGAAAAGCCTCCGGCTGCCACAATTGAAAATGATCCGCTCGCCCGACGAAGGTCACCTCGTTGGCGATACCGGTGAAGCCGCGGATGAAATCCGTGACCATCAGCCGCCCTTCCGCATCGAGCTTCATGAAGACCCCGCCCCCGTGAATCAGGAGCGACATCTGGTTCGCCGCCGGCGAAAAAGGATCGTCCGCCGCAATCTGCCGCTCGAACCGATCGAGCAGATCGAGACCGCCGACGCTGATCGCCGGAAACACAAAATCCTGGAAACAATAAAGCTCCTGGATATTGCGCTCCGCGAGCACGGAACGAAACGCCGCCGGCACGGATACCCGGCCCTTGGCATCGATCCTGTTGGTCGCATTCGATAGGAAGCGGTTCATGACGCGAAACACCCGTTTCCCATGACATACGGGCGATCATTCGCCCGCAGACATAGCCAAAATCGGACACAGCTTCGCAAGCCGAAAGAGAGAATACTCTTCCGACACCCCTAGAAAAGGAGAGATCATGGCTTTGCGATGAACGGGCTCTGATTTGCCCTTGTGCAGTGTGCTTTTGGGATACCATGGGACCATATGGGCGTCAATGGGATGAGGCCACCGAGACGTGGCCACAGCCTGAATATTCATATCCCGTTAAGTTTAACGAAAGGTTATGATCACCCTGAACCGAGGCGCCAAAGCGGATTGTTTTCGCAGACGAAAACGCCTCTATCCGGCACGCTTGGAAGGCTGGAAACCAAGGCTTTTGACCGCCCGATAAATTGTTTCCACAGGGCCGAAAGAGGAGCACTGGGATTAGCGAGGGATAATTTGCCAGTTGGCCTGTAAGCCGGGTTCTGTATGGCTCCGGCCGAGGCCGGAACGTGGCAGCCATTCATCTGGGACGACGCTTGCGCGCCGCCTCGTGCAACCCACCCGGATGACAGGCCCGGAAACGGGCTGGACCGCTTTCGCGATCCGCGTCATCCCTATTCGGTTTTGCTCCCGGTGGGGTTTACCGTGCCGCCGCTGTTGCCAGAGGCGCGGTGGGCTCTTACCCCACCCTTTCACCCTTACCCGATCCGAAGACCCGGCGGTTTGCTTTCTGTGGCACTTTCCCTGAGGTTACCCCCGCCGGACGTTATCCGGCACCGTGTTTCCGTGGAGCCCGGACTTTCCTCACCCCACCGCCTTTCGGCATTGGTGAGGCGCGGCTGCCCGGCCAACTGGCAGGGCTCCATTAGCCGAGAGCGTCGGCAATTGCCATCGAAATATGCGGCTTTATTCCCGTTCGGGCCTAAGCACGGAAATGTGCAGAGAAATCCGTGCGGTAGCCGTCGTCCTTGATTCGGCCTTCGAGCAGCAGCTMAGCGCCGAGCCTGCCGATCTCGTCCGAACTCTTCGCCGCCGTGCCGCAGCCGCCAGTCAGCACCGCTACGCGCGGCGACGACGTGTAGCCGATCATGGGATATTTGGTCGGCGAGTAGGAAACAGCACAGGAATTGGTGAAGGCCGACGATCCTGTGACGCCCGGAACCAGTTCGTGGAAGACCCGAGTCAGATGATCGCGTGCCTTGTCGCGGCCGGCGGTTTGAAACCACCGACGCAGATCCGGCTCGCTTTCGAATTGGAGATCGTCCGGATCGCCGCCGATCTTGATGTAATATTTTCCGTCCGGATAGCGGATCGGCGGCAGCAGATAGATGCTGTCGGTATGATCAGGCCTCGAGGATATCAGCGACGGCATGGATGAAAGCACCTCGGCTTCCGCCTCGCCCACCTCGAAGAAAGTCACCGTGCGACCATAAACCTTCATCTCAACCGGCTGCGGCAAGAGACTCTCGGCAATGGAGAAACCGCCTGCGGCGAGCAGGACTTTCTCCGCCCGGAACGTCTCGCCTTCCGCCGTCTTGACGACCGCCAGACCACCCTCGTCTCGGATCGAGACAACCGTCTGTTTGATGATCCGAGCCCCGGCTTTCTCCGCCAGCAACGACTGCGCCTTCACCAGCCGCCGCGGGCTAATATGTCCGGCCCCATGCGGCTCGTAAACGCCCTCGCTGCCTTCGGCGAAAGAGAAGAAGGGAAATTTCGCCTTCAACCCAGCATCGTCCAGAAGCTCGGTCCGCACACCGAGCCGAGCTGCCGCATCGGCGACATCGCCGACATAGGCATCAGCGCCACCCCGTTTCGGCCCGACCACCAAGCAACCGACTGGAGCATAGAACTGAATGCCGCTGTCGCGCTCGATCTCGGCATAGCGGGCGATCGAGCGGTTGGCGAGCCGTGCCCAGTCAGCATCGGGATCGATGGTGCGGGTGATCCGGCCTTCGTCGTAATGACTGCCGAAAACGCCCTGATGCTTCGCACGATCCCCCGGCTCGTCCGGGCCAATGACGGCTATGCCGTCCACCTGTTTGGCGAGATGACGGGCGGCAGCCGCCCCCATCATTCCCCGACCGACGACGATGAACCGGAAATCCGCTGCCATGTTATGTCCCTCGCAAATGATCGCAAACTCGATAACATGGAAAGCGGCTCCGCCCTACCCGCAATCCTTATGAAGGCGGCGATTAATCAAGCAGGGCCAGCACCTTACCGCAATATTGCTGCGATACCGGATTCATGCGCGTCGCCGCATGACCGGCATTGTATTTGAGGATGGTGTTGCAGGTCGGCCCACCGCCAAGCTGCTGCGCCATGGCGAGGTACTTCATGCCGAACTTGATGTTCGTCTCGGGATCGTAAAGGCCCTTGGCACTGCCGGAATAGCCCATCAACTTCGCTGTCGTGGGCTTGATCTGCATCAGGCCGATCTCGCCGGCGCTACCGCGCCGTTTTGGATTGAAATTGCTTTCGATCTGAACGACCGCAGTCGCCAACTCGACCGGCACGCCGTTCTGCTTGGCATATTTTGCAATCAAGGCCGAATAGGGATTTTGTGTCGTGGAAGAATTTTCCGCATCATGCAATGCGGTAGGGACACCCGGCAGCGGATAGCCGGTCGTACGTGTGATGGTATGTAGAGGAATGGTCTGAGTTTTCCCGCCATGCGGGTCGGCAAAGGCGCAATCATATCCTGTCAGCAACACGCTCGCGCATGTTGCCGCCGCAACAATCAGATTTTTCATGTAGTCTTTTGTCTCCGGGCGCGGGATCGCGGACAGCACTAAGCCATCAGTCCGGCGGGAGGCAAAAAGAGCCGCCGGAGTGCACGGTCCCCGTTTAGTCTTTACGGCCGCGCGACACACAAACTAATTTGCGCGACCGCCGTTCAGCGAGCGTGGTTAGACCAGCGCAATGCGGAGATAATAGGGAAATGATGTGGCGTTGCAGCACGTTACGCATTTTGCGCGTAACGGTGTCTCGGCGGCCGCAAAATGAAGGTCCGCCTCCCCTTAGGAAAAGCGAGGCAGTGCGGAGAGCAAACGATGCAGCGTGTCGATGGTCGAAAAATCGGCGATTCCGTCCACCCGCTCCTGACGGAAATGACGCTGGAAAGCCTCGACGTCTCCCTCCAGTTTCGTGGAGAATTCACCTGTAATTTCCGTTCCATAACCGTAGAGCGACAGCATGGATTGCAAAGCCTCGATCGGCTGACCGACATCGCCCCTTTGAAAGAACCGCCCGCCGGTGATCGGTGCCGGTTCGACCCAGTGTCCGACGCCCGCAGCGGCCAGTCGTGCCCATGGGAATTTCTCGCCTGGATCGACCTTGCGAACAGGGGCGACATCGGAGTGTGCAAGCACACGCTCAGGTGAAACTGCCCAGCGTTGGCCGCAATCACGACACAGTTCGATGACCGCCTCGATCTGTGCATCGGGAAAATCCGGCAATCCGCCGGGATGGCCGGCATTGGCGATTTCGATGCCGATCGACTGCGAGTTGATGTCTGCCTCGTTGTGCCAGACGCTCTTGCCGGCATGCCAGGCACGACGTTCTTCCGGCACGAGCTGCATCACGCGCCCGTCCTCAAAGACGAAGTAATGGCTCGACACCTGGCTCTCGTCGCGACAGAGCCAATCAAGCGCGCCTTCGGCCGTGCCCATGCCAGTATAGTGCAGAAGGATCATGTCCGGCTTGCGCCCATCCCGCCGCTCGCCATGGTTCGGCGACGGCTGCACGATGGCGCCGGAAAAATCTGCCGCGAAGGAACTCATGCGGCGCGGCGTTCTTTCTCGATTTCGGCGTAGGCCGCGTTGAGCGCTGCCATGCGCTCATTGGCGATAAGATGGAATTCCTCCGGCACGCCGCGCGAAACGAGACGGTCGGGGTGATTCTCATAGACCAGGCCATGATAGCGCCGGCGGATGGTCGTGAAATCATCCTGAGGCGAGACGCCGAGCACCTTGTAAGGATCACGGCCGGCGCTGACATGCCGAGCCATGATCTGCTCGAACCGCTGCTCGCTCATATGGAATATCTGCGCAATGTGCTGCAGGAAGGCCATTTCCTTCTCGTGGATCAGGCCGTCTGCCTTGGCGATATGGAAGAGACCGTCAAGCACGTCTTCCAGCACCGGGCAATTCTTTGAACAAGTGACACAGAGCGACGACAGCTTCTCCGCATAGGCCTCGTAGCCGGCAACGTCCTGGCGTGCCAGATTATAAAGACGTGCAACGTTCTTTGCCTGATCCGGCGGAAATTCGAAGATCTCGCGGAAGGCATTGACCTCGTTCTCTGTCACGATGCCATCGGCCTTCGCCATCTTGGCGGAAAGCGCGATGATGGCGACGGAAAAGGCCACCTTGCGACGGGTCTCCGGATCGCCTTCGAAAAGCGTCCGGATGGCTTCGACCACCGCCGACAGGGCATTGCCAGCGGTGCCACCAACAGCATTCAGCAATTTTTCCCAAAACGACATGACGGTCTCAACTACCCCTTCTGAATAGGAAACACGTTGATCAAATAATGGTTGCGATTGCAAGGAGTCCATTGGTCGCACAGCCGAAAACACTTTTCACATTTTGGTAATGATGGCGTGTTTGAAACCGCCATTTGCGATGCCGCACAATCACGCCGCTCGCTGCCCGGATGAAAAGACAAGCGCGCATTTCTTAAATTCTTTACTTTACAGCCATGCCCGCCTGTCGCATCCATTCCGACGGCAATCACCGAAATGAAGCAGCCCTGCTGCAAGGAGGATCCCCATGGCCAAACAGAAAGTCGCAATGCTCACCGCCGGCGGATTGGCGCCCTGTCTCTCTTCTGCTGTCGGCGGCCTGATCCAGCGCTACAGCGACGTGGCGCCCGATCTCGACATTATAGCCTATCGTTCCGGCTATCAGGGCGTTCTATTGGCCGACCGCATCGAGGTGACCCCCAACATGCGTGAGCGCGCGCACCTATTGCACCGCTACGGCGGCTCACCGATCGGCAACAGCCGCGTCAAACTCACCAACGCCGCCGACTGCGTCAAGCGCGGCCTCGTCAAGGAAGGTGAAAATCCGCTGCGCGTCGCCGCCGAGCGCCTCGCCTCGGACGGCGTCACCATTCTCCACACGATCGGCGGCGACGACACCAACACGACAGCGGCCGATCTTGCCGCCTATCTCGGCGCCAACGGCTACAACCTGACCGTGGTCGGCCTGCCGAAGACCGTCGACAATGACGTCGTGCCGATCCGCCAGTCTCTCGGCGCCTGGACGGCCGCCGAAGTCGGCGCACATTTCTTCGACAATGTCAGTAACGAACAGACCGCCGCTCCGCGCACCCTCGTCATCCATGAAGTCATGGGCAGAAGCTGCGGCTGGCTGACGGCTGCGACGGCCCGCGCCTATATTCAGAAGACCAGTGCCAATGAATATGTCGACGGCTTCATGATGAATGCCGCCATGAAGAGCATCGACGGCCTCTATCTGCCGGAAATGGCGTTCGACATTGAAGCGGAAGCTGACCGCCTGAAGGCCATCATGGACAAGACCGGCCAGGTGACGCTGTTCGTTTCGGAAGGTGCTGCTCTCGAGGCCATCGTCGCCGAGCGCGAAGCTGCCGGCGAAACCATCAAGCGCGATGCCTTCGGTCATGTGAAGATCGACACTATCAATGTCGGCAACTGGTTCCAGAAGCAATTCGCGACCCTCCTCGGCGCTGAACGCTCGCTGGTGCAGAAGTCGGGCTACTTTGCCCGTTCGGCCGCCGCCAACGGCGATGACCTGCGCCTCATCCAAGGCATGGTCGATCTCGCGGTCGAAAGCGCCTTGAATAAGGTCTCCGGTGTCACCGGTCACGACGAAGGCCAGGGCGGCAAGCTGCGCACCATCGAATTCCCGCGCATCAAGGGCGGCAAGCCCTTCGATATGTCGTTGCCGTGGTTCGCCGAGGTCATGGATCACATCGGGCAAAAATACACGCAATCCTAATTGACGGATTGCAAATCCAATGTCTTTGCTGGCGGCGAATAGGAATAGAGGAGGATTCCATGTCCATCGAAACCTGGCTCGCTTTCGCCGCCGCATCCTGCATCATGCTGGCAATCCCCGGTCCGACCATTCTCCTTGTGATCTCATATGCACTTGGACATGGTCGTAAGACGGCGCTGGCGACGGTAACCGGCGTAACGCTTGGCGATTTCACGGCGATGACTGCCTCGCTCGCCGGTCTCGGCGCTCTTCTCGCCGCCTCGGCGACTCTATTCACGATTCTGAAGCTGATCGGCGCAGCCTACCTGATGTTTCTGGGAATCAAACTCTGGCGCGCTCCGATCGTGACCGGTCCGATGGGCGATAATGACAATCTTCCCGAGGAAAAACCGCTGAAGATTTTGCTGCACGCTTACGTTGTTACCGCCTTGAACCCGAAAAGCATCGTCTTCTTCATTGCCTTTGTGCCGCAGTTTCTCGACCTGTCGAAGCCCTTCCTTCAGCAAACCCTTATTCTGGAGGCGACTTTCCTCACTCTGGCGGCGCTGAACTCACTGCTCTACGTTTTCATTGCCGACATGGCGCGCGGCTTTATCCGCAAGGCAAGCGTGCAACGCGCTGTCAACCGGACGGGCGGAACCCTGTTGATAGCCGCCGGCGCCGTGACCGCCGGGTATCGCCGAATGGCCGCTTGATGCTGTCCAGGGTTGCGGGGCGATCACGGATAGGTTAATGGGGGATTCATAAATTTATCAACCCTGTGGCTGATTTGCGCCGCAGGGCGGTTTGGTTTTTTCGAAAGTGACAGAATGGTAGCGATCGGATTTCCCAGCCTAAAGCGCAGCGTTGCCTTTTCGGCAATGATGTGCGGCGTCCTTGCAGGGTGCGCAAGCACTCAGCAACAAACGTCCCAGGCAGAACTCCCGTCGGCACAAACCAACGTGCCGCATCCGAATACAAACCCGGCTACGGTCGGTGTTGCGTCGTCCGCAGGCGGCGTAGCTGTGGCTTCCACCACACCGGCAACAGGCCAGCAGGCTCAGCCGCAGCAGCAGGCAGTACTGATGAAATCGGACCGGGTTGTCGCCGGTTCGGTCGATCAGAATCAGATCCAGGCAGCCCAGAACCGTATGGGCGCTCCGGTGGCGACTGCGCCGAACGCGGCGAACCAGGGTACGGTCGCCATTGCGGCCGTGACCGGTGCGCCCGCGCCGAACACAACTGCGGCCGCCGCCTACGCAGCCTCCGACGAACCCGTGGTCCCCGCTGTCGTCGCCATCCCGATCCCGAACCCGGCCCGTCCGGGCGATACCGCGCTACTGCCGGTGTCAGGCTCCGTGGCCCAGGGTCAAGCGATCATTCCGATGACATCGGACGTGGCGGCCATTCAGTCCGTCGTTCCGACACCTCGTCCCGGCGAAGACGCGCCGATCATGGCGCCGGCCGAAGTCGCTTATGCTGCGCCCATGCCGATCGCCGGTATGACTTATGCGGACAACCGCATGCATTACGATTTCAACTTCGATTCCAGCGGCCCGACGGTCGTTTCGGCGGTGCTGACGCCTCAGAATTACGATTCCGATGTGCCGGCAGCCGAGAAGAGCTACGTTTCGAAGCTCATCGAGAAATATGCCAAGCTTTACCAAATTCCGGAATCTCTGATCCATCGCGTCGTTCATCGCGAAAGCCGTTACAATCCGAAGGCCTATAACCGGGCCGGTTATTTCGGGCTGATGCAGATCAGATATAACACGGCCAAGTCGATGGGTTACGACGGCCCGCCGACAGGCCTGCTCGATGCCGAGACCAACATCAAATATGCCGCAAAATATCTGCGCGGCGCCTGGATGGTGGCTGACAACAAGGCCGAGAACAAAGAAGTCAACGCCGTTCAGCTCTATGCGCGCGGCTATTATTATGATGCCAAGCGCAAGGGCCTGTCGGACGTCGCCCAAGGCAATTACTGATTATCCCAGATCAGTCCGCTAGCGCCGGTTGGGCCATCTCCTGACCGGTGCTGGTTATGTCCAGAATCTTCTTCAGCAGAATTTGCGGCTTGTAGTCCAGCCAACCTGGCGTCAGCCCCATGCGCACCAGCACGACATTGGCTGAGGGCACGATGGCAACGCTCTGGCCGTCGTGTCCAAGCATCCAGAATGTATCCGCCGGCAGGCCGAACTGCGCATTCGAGCCACCCGGACCGGCAAGCCAGGCTTGAACCTGCGTATAGATGCCTTCCGATGACTTCGTCGGGGTGCGCATTGCGCCGACAAAACCTTCCGGCAGCAGGCGCTGGCCCTTCCAGACACCATCCTGTAGCAGGAATTGCCCGAAGCGCGCCCAGTCGCGCGCCGTCGCATAAAGATAAGAGCTGCCGACAAAAGTGCCACGCTCATCGGCTTCCAATACGGCGCTGGACATGCCGAGCGGCCCGAACAGCGCTTCACGCGGATAGGAGATCGCGGTGGTCTCATTCGGAAGCTTGTTCATCCAAAGCCTTGAGAGCAGCGTCGCCGTGCCGCTGGAATAGTTGAATCTTTCGCCGACTGGAGCCTCTTGAGGTGCGTTGGCGGCAACCCTCGTCGAGTCAGGCTCGAGGTAGAGCATGCGCGTCACGTCGGAGACGGCACCATATCCTTCGTTGAAGGCCAGGCCGCTCTCCATGCCGAGGAGATCGCTGAGCTTGATGTTCTTGCGCGCATCATTGCTCCATTGCGGGAAAAGGTTCTGATCGTCGAAGGACATGCGGCCTGAAAGCATCAGACGGCCGATGATGGCCGCATTGACCGTTTTGGTCATCGACCAGCCGACCAATGGCGTGCCCTTGTCGAACCCGTCGCCATAGGCCTCCGCAACGATACGACCGTTCTTGACGACGACGATGGCGCGCATGGCGGGACCGGCAAAATCCTGATTGGCAAGGAGCTTCGAAAGCGCGAGCCCGGCTTCATCCTGGCCCTGCGCGACCTTATCGCCATCAGGCCAAAGAGAATCGTTTTTGGGCGCCCTCACCTTATTGAGGAATACCGCGCTGCGCGCCGCCGGCAGATCACCGTCCGGCACGGTCGTACAACCGAGCGCGCCACGGTAGAGCGCATAGTTTGGCGCAAACATGCCCAGGAAGCGGGCGGTGACCACGCCTTCCTCACGATTGACCGAAACCTGGACAAGCTTCAGCGCCGGATTACCGGGCGCCTGCACGTCATCCGTCATTATGCGTTCTGGATCGCGCTTGGCGATAAAGGTATTCGAGCAGACGATCTTGGCCGCGTAACCGTCGCCGACTCTAAGCAATTCCGGCGGCCAGACCCAAAGCCAAGCGGCACTGCCCGCGACAATGATCAGCAGCAAAAGAACAAGAGCCCCGATCACGCTCGATATCAAACGCATGTCACACACCCTCCGAAGGTTTGCGGAGACAATCAGGAAATGCAGCAATATGAAAGACCTATCGTCATCATAGCTTTGCAAATATCAGCGTGACGGTTCTATGGCCTGATCTGCCAACAGCCCACGTCATCAGACTGTAGCATTGCCGGGTTACACGCGCTGAACCTGACAAATCGGTGACAAGACTCAGATGACGGAATTTGCCCCGGAGGCCGGTCTCCACAAGAATCGGAAACTCAAAGACGCTCTGCTGCAACACAAGGCTCTGTCGAAAGCCGGCTTTTCCGAGCGTCTGTTCGGCATGCTGTTTTCCGGCCTCGTCTATCCGCAGATCTGGGAAGATCCGGATATCGACATGGAGGCGATGGAGCTTCAGCCGCACCACCGCATCGTCACCATCGGCTCGGGCGGCTGCAACATGCTCGCCTATCTTTCGCAGAACCCGGCTTCCATCGATGTCGTCGACCTCAATCGTCACCACATCGCGCTGAACAAGCTCAAGCTCGCCGCCTTCCGGCTGCTGCCAGGCCATACCGATCTGGTGCGCTTCTTCGGCACGCCCAACGTCGGCGCCAACAGCCAGGCATACGACCAGTTCATCGCGCCGCGCCTGGATCCGGCGACCGCCGCTTACTGGGATGGCCGCGACATGTATGGTCGCCGCCGCGTGACCGTCTTCAATCGCAACATCTACAAGACCGGCCTGCTCGGCCGCTTCATTGGCGCCGCCCATGTGCTGGCCCGCCTGCACGGCGTCCGCCTCGCCAAGATGACGGAAGCACGCACGGTTCGCGAACAGCGGCAGTTTTTCGACGACGAGATTGCGCCGATCTTCGACAAGCCGATGGTGCGCTGGCTGCTCGGCCGCAAGAGCTCGCTTTTCGGCCTCGGCATTCCGCCGCAGCAATATGATGAGCTTGCAAGCCTCGCCGGTGACGATTCCATATCGGGCGTCCTGAAGCATCGCCTGGAAAAGCTGGCATGCCACTTCCCGATGCGCGAGAACTATTTCGCCTGGCAGGCCTTCGCGCGGCGTTATGCTGGCCCGCATCAGGGTMCGCTGCCAACCTATCTGCGCCCCGAGCACTACGCCGCCATTCGCGCCAATGCCGACCGCGTCGACGTGCATCATGCCAACTTCACCGAACTTCTGGCCTCCAAGCCCGCCGCTTCGCGTGACCGCTATATCCTGCTCGATGCGCAGGATTGGATGACCGACGAACAGCTCAACGACCTCTGGGCGGAAATCACCCGCACGGCTCGCGAAGGCGCTCGCGTTATTTTCCGCACCGCTGCAGAAAAGAGCATCATCGAAGGCCGCCTCTCCCCCGCCATTCGCGAGCAGTGGGTCTACTTTGAAGAGCGCTCGCACGAGCTTAACGTCCGTGACCGCTCGGCGATCTACGGCGGCTTCCACATCTACGGGAAAAAAGCGTGAGCCAGGCGGATACAGGTCTCCAGACAAGCTCGAAGAACCATGCCGGACTGATGGACGGCATGTACCGCTACCAGCGGCACATCTACGACCTGACCCGCAAATATTATCTCTTCGGCCGCGACCGCACCATCATGCACCTCAACGTGCCTTTTGGCGGCTCGCTTCTCGAAGTCGGCTGTGGCACTGGCCGCAACATGTTGCTGGCCCATCGCCGCTTTCCGTCGGCCAAGCTCTATGGCCTCGACATCTCCCAGGAGATGCTGATCTCGGCTCGCAATAATTTTCGGGGCTTGAAACAGGTGCCGGACTTCCGCGTCGCCGATGCCACCGCCTTCTCGGCTGCGGATTTCGGTGCCGACGGTTTCGACCGCGTGATGATTTCCTACGCGCTGTCGATGATCCCGGACTGGAAGAGCGCGATCGATGCCTCGCTGGATGCGGTCATTCCCGGCGGCGAACTGCACATCGTCGATTTTGGCCAGCAAGAGCGCCTGCCAGGTTGGTTCCGCACCATGCTGAAGGGCTGGCTGAAAAAGTTCCACGTCACGCCGCKAGCCGACCTCCGCACAGCGATGGAAGAGCGGGTTCAGGCGCGTGGCGCGAAGCTGGTATTCGAAGAAATCGGGCGGGGTTACGCCTGGAGAGCCGTCGTTATTAAGCCGGCCGCCTAGCCAAAAGAGCGGAATTCGACATGAAATCCGTTCATACGGCATTCCAAGTATAAGAATTTACTTGAAGATAACGCATTTTTTACGTTGATATGGTTAAAAAGTGGCAAGGCCGGCTGACAACAGCTTGGTCCTTTGCCTCTTTTGGGATTTTTGGGGACCACATATCACGGAAGCCAAGTCTTGGGGCAGCAAGATTACTCGCGCCATAACAGGATATCCATGCGCAGGCTTCTGTCATGCTTACTGCCGCTCGCCCTTTTTCTGAATAGCTGCACCATGGGTTATGACAGCTTTCAGACCGCATCGATACCGAAGACACGTTTCAAGGATACCAAGCCGCAGGATTTCGGCCGCGACCATCCGGAGCGCCATCCCATCCATGGCATCGACATCTCGAAATGGCAGGGCGATATCAACTGGCAGTCGGTGAAGGGCTCAGGCATTGCCTTCGTCTTCATCAAGGCGACCGAAGGCAAGGATAGGATCGATGACCGCTTCAACGAATATTGGCGGGAAGCCAATACGGCCGGCATTCCCTACGCGCCCTATCACTTCTACTATTTCTGCTCGACGGCGGACGACCAGGCCGACTGGTTCATTCACAATGTCCCGAAGAATGCGATGATGCTGCCGCCGGTGCTCGACGTCGAATGGAACGCCGAATCCAAGACCTGCCGCACACGGCCCGATCCGCAGACGGTGCGCACCGAGATCAAGCGCTTCATGGACCGTCTGGAAGCCTATTACGGCAAGCGCCCGATCATCTACACGTCGGTCGACTTCCACCGCGATAATCTTGCCGGTTATTTCAAGGACTATCACTTCTGGGTCCGCTCGGTCGCCAAGCATCCGATGGTGACCTATGCCGACCGCCCCTGGGCCTTTTGGCAATACACCTCGACGGGTCTGATCCCGGGCATCAAGGGTCCAACGGACATCAATGTTTTTGCCGGTTCCGAACAGAATTGGCACAACTGGGTGGCGGCAGTAGAGAAGGAAGGAAATTCTTGAGATTGCCTGAACTTCTCTCTTGCTTCTGTCACAATCTTCTGTGAAAGCGACCCTATTCTATCAAAAAAGAGGATCGCCTATGGACCCCTACACCATTCGACGTAGCGCACTCGCGTTGGTCTTCGCTTCAGCCATGGCAAGTGTGGCAATGGCGCAGAACGCGACTCCAGCCGCGGCGCCGAATGCAGGTGGAACCAGCGCTCCACAGGCACCTTGCGGCGGGGACCTCTCGTCCTTTCTAGCCGGCGTCAAGGCCGAGGCGATCGCCGCTGGCGCCGACGCTGCGGCCGCGGACAAGACGCTCGCCGGTGCTCAGATCGACCAAAAGGTCCTCTCCATGGACCGCGGTCAGGGCGTTTTCCGCCAGACCTTCCTCGAATTCTCGCAGCGCACCGTCAGCCAGGCCCGCCTCGACATTGGCCGCCAGAAGATCAAGCAATATGCGGACGTCTTCGCCAAGGCCGAGCAGGACTACGGCGTGCCGCCCGGCGTCATCACTGCCTATTGGGCAATGGAAACTGATTTCGGCGCCGTCCAGGGCAATTTCAACACCCGCAATGCGCTTGTGACGCTCTCGCACGACTGCCGGCGCCCCGAGTTTTTCCGCCCGCGCCTGATCTCATACATTGAGATGGTACAGCACGGTGATGCCGACCCAGATACAACGACAGGCGCTTGGGCTGGCGAAATTGGCCAGACGCAGATGCTGCCGCCCTCGATCATCTCTTACGGTGTCGATGGCGATGGCGACGGCCACGTCAATTTGAAGACAAGCGCACCAGATGTCATTCTCACGACGGCACGATACATCCAAAGCCTGGGCTTCCAGCGAGGCCAGCCCTGGCTGCAGGAGGTCACACTGCCGGATAATCTGCCCTGGGAGAAATCCGGCATTGGGGGCACGCTCACGGCCGCCGACTGGTTCCAGCTCGGCGTCAAGCCGCGCGACGGTAATACAAATTTCGGTTCGCTGCCGGCCGCTCTCATCCTGCCGCAGGGTCGTAAAGGCCCGGCTTTCCTGACCTATCCGAACTACAACGCCTATCTCCAATGGAACCAGTCGTTTATTTACACGACGTCCGCGGCGTATTTCGCCACCCGTTTTGCTGGCGCCCCGACCTATAACAAGGGCACGCCGGAAGCGGGCCTGAACGATGTCGATATGAAAGCGCTTCAGACCAAGCTCACGGCACGCGGCTACGATGTCGGCAAGATCGACGGCATTCTCGGCTCAGGCACGCGCGTCGCTGTCCAAAAGGAACAGTTCCGCCTCGGCCTTCCTGCCGACGGTTGGGCGACGCAATCATTGCTGAACGCGCTTTAAGCGCTACTTGCCTGCTATAAAAGGCGGCCGTTGGCCGCCTTTTTCGTCTGTTCTTCCGGGCATCCGATCAAGGCTCGGCAAGAAACGGGTGGAAAGCGCCTCTCCTTTCGCCAAGATAGATCCCAAATGGCGGAGGCGCACCCGGTGAACACTACCAATCGCATGAACGCACTCACCTGGAGCCTGCTGCTGTTGCTCGGGTTGATCTGGGGCGGCTCCTTTTTCTTTGCGCGCATCGCCGTGCACTATGTACCACCATTTACGCTGGTCTTCCTACGCCTATCGCTGGCGGCGATAGCGCTGCATGTCTACATCGCCGGTCGCTTCAGGATCTATGATGTGCTGCGAGCACATTGGCGGCAGTTCCTGTTGCTGGGTCTGATCAACAACGCCGTGCCGCACGCGCTGATCTTCATCGGCCAAACCCAGATGGGTGCCGGGCTCGCCTCCATTCTGAACGCAACAACTCCGATCTGGACCGTGTTGATCGGCAACCACTTCACCACCGACGAGCGGCTGACATCCGCCAAACTTGCCGGCTGTCTGACGGGCCTTGTCGGCACGATCGTGCTGCTTGGCCCAAGCGTGACAAGCGGCGCTGAAGTTCCGCTCTGGGCGCTGCTGTTGCCGATCCTTGCTGCAGTCTCCTATGGCTTCGCTGCAATCTATGCCAAACGGTTCAAAGGCATGGCGTCGCCCGTTATTGCAGCGGGTCAATTGACCTGCTCCGCGGCCCTCATACTGCCGGTCGCCCTTTTGCTTGATCAACCCTGGACCCTAGCAACGCCGCCTATCAGCGCCCTCGTCGCCATTCTCGGCATGGCGCTGGTGTCGACCGCCTTCGCCTATATCCTCTATTTCCGCATCATGGCACTCGCCGGCGCCACCAACGCCTCGCTGGTCACCCTGCTCGTGCCGCCGAGCGCCATCCTGCTCGGCTTTCTCTTCCTCGGTGAACGACTGGGATTTACGGAAATTGCCGGCATGCTGCTGATCGGCACAGGCCTGCTTATTTTGGACGGACGTCTCTACGCACGCATGCGACCGAGTGCGGGAACGAGCGGTCTATAGCGACCCGATTCATGGCTCGGTAGAAGACATCCGCCTTAACCTTATTCACAGCTAAATTAACGATGCATTAAATTTCGTGAACGGCGCATCGTTTCATTTTAATTATCAAAAACAATAGCTTGCAGCGAGATTGCGATTCGAAACCTGCACAACCTACCGCGTCGCAGCATCGAATTTGCTTTCCAAACGACACATTTTTGACATAGGCTCTAACGGTTGACTAAGGAGGAAGACATGGGATTGACGCGATCCATCAACGTCCTAGTGGTCAGTGCAGCATTCCTATTCGTTGTGACGATGCTTTTCATCTGACGACATAGCGAACAGTGCAGGAAACCGAACTCCTGAAAGCTAACAAAACACTTAGTCCATTTAAAAAGCGCATGTCGCGACCGACATGCGCTTTTTCATGCCCGCTTCCCAGATATCACCCGGCCAAATCCCGTCAGGCAGCGGCGCCGGCGCGCGCATCCGTCTTGCGCGGAATGCCCAATCGGTCGAGAACGGCGCTGACGAGCGGAGAGCGGTTCATCGTATAGAGATGAAACTCATGGATGCCGCGACGAACCAGGTCTTCGATCTGCTCCGCGGCGACATCTGCAGCGACATCGGCGCGTTTATCGGCATCCTCGTCGAGGCCGTCGAAACGTTCGTCCAACCAGGAAGGGATGAGGGTGCCGCAGGCGCCGGCAAACCGCTTCAACTGCGTCAGATTCTGGATCGGCATGATACCCGGGACGACCGGAATCTTGATGCCGGCAGCACGCACACGGTCATGATAGCGTTCAAAGGCGTCATTATCGAAGAAGAACTGGGTGAGCGCCCTGTTAGCGCCATTGTCCGCTTTGCGCTTCAGCATATCGATATCGGCTGCGGTATCGCGGCTCTCCGGATGTTTTTCCGGATAGGCGGAAACGGAAATATCGAAATCGCCACGCTCGCGCAAAGCCGACACCAGTTCGGCCGCATTGGCATAGCCGCCGGGATGCGGCTGGTAAGCGGCGCCGACGCCGCCCGGCGGATCACCGCGCAGCGCTACGAAACGGCGGACGCCGGTCGAGAGCAAATCGTCGATAACCCGGTGCGTATCCTCGCGCGTTGCGCCTACGCATGTCAGATGCGAAGCGGTCGTGAACGGCGTCTCGTGGATCATCCGGCGCACGGCAGACAATGTCGGAGCTTTGGTCGAACCGCCGGCGCCATAGGTGACCGAGACGAAATCCGGCTCCCACTCGCTCAGGTCGGCCACCGTATTCCAAAGTTGCGTCTCGGCTTCCTCCGATTTCGGCGGGAAGAATTCGAAGGAAATACGGATGCCACGCTGGCCGTTTTCAGTCTTTGAAGACATATCAAGCTCTCCCGGCGAGAATGGGGGAGGATTGACGATCCTGCCCGGCGGCGATCAGCAGCCGCGGGTCGCGCGCCAGCCAGATCGTGACCGTGAGCGCTTGACCGCCTTCCCTCCCCGAATGAAGGTCCAGCACCTGCTCGACATCAAGTCCCGCCAATTTCAACCATTCCGATATGGCCTGATGCGAGAAACCGAGTCTCAGATGCGCATGTTCGTCGCGTAGATATTCCAGCCCGTGCGGGGCGAGATCGATGATCACCAGCCTGCCGCCGGGCCTCAGCATTCGCGCCGCCTCGTTGATGGCAATCTCCGGCTGATCCAGAAAATGCAGTACCTGATGGATGGTGATCAGATCGAAATCCTGCGCTTCGAGCGGCAGGTTGAAAATGTCGCCATGCCGCACCGAAGCGGCAGTAATGTTCGATCGATCGAGATTGGCGCGCGCGACGGCCAGCATGTCGCGGCTCGCATCGATGCCGACCGCGCGGCGATAGTGACCCGCCAGCAATTGCAGCATCCGGCCCGTACCAGTGCCGAGATCCAGGAAAGAGTCGATCTGCTGCGGACCGATCAACTCCATCAAGGCCTTGTCGACATCCTCATCGGCCACATGCAGGCGGCGCAGTTCATCCCACTCCGCGGCATTGCGGCTGAAATAGGCCTGTGCCCGTTCCGCGCGGATACGCTTGACGGCAGAAAGCCGCTCGCCATCACGCAGCAACACCGGATCGCTTTCAGCCGCATGCCGGAGAAGCGTGCGCACGAGAACGACCGCCTTGCCCTCCTGCTTCAAGCGGAAATAGGCCCAGGCGCCCTCCTGATAGCGGTCGATGAGGCCGGCCTCGCCGAGCAACTTCAGGTGGCGCGAAATACGCGGCTGCGATTGGCCGAGAATTTMGGTAAGATCGGTGACGGTGAGATCGCCAGCAGCAAGAAGCGCCAGCAGACGCAACCGCGTCGGCTCGCCTGCCGCCTTCAGCACGTCCACCAGATCATCCAAACCGAATTTTACGAAATCCGTCATTCGACACCCAATCAAGATATAAAGATATCTTTATGTGATTTGGATGCGCTCCGCAAGACCCAATTGCGGATTAAGCGAACTCGACGTCGGAAATCTGTTAGTTTTTGTCGGCTAGGGAATATGTGCCTCCTGCCCTACGGCAAAGAAAAACCCCGGACATGCCGGGGTTTTCCATGACGGAAAGACAGCAAACTTATCGTGTCAGGCGCTTGTGCGCCTGGCTGCCCGGATTGAGAGCATCGGGGCCGAGGCGGCGGATCTTGTCCTGCTCGTAATCTTCGAAATTGCCTTCGAACCATTCGACATGGCCTTCGCCTTCAAAGGCCAGGATATGCGTGGCCAGACGGTCGAGGAACATGCGATCATGGCTGATGATGATGGCGCAGCCGGCGAAGTTTTCGAGCGCGCTTTCCAGCGCCCCCAGCGTTTCCGTATCGAGGTCGTTGGTCGGTTCGTCGAGCAGAAGCACGTTGCCGCCAGCCTTCAGCATCTTGGCCAGGTGAACGCGGTTGCGCTGACCGCCGGAGAGATTGCCGACCTTCTGCTGCTGGTCGCCGCCCTTGAAGTTGAAGGCGCCGCAATAGGCGCGCGAGTTCATGTCGAACTTGCCGAGCTTGATGATTTCGGCGCCGCCGGAGATTTCCTCCCATACGGTCTTGTTGCCGTCAAGCGCGTCGCGGCTCTGGTCGACATAGCTGAGATGCACCGTCTCGCCGATGCGGATCGAGCCGGAATCCGGCTTTTCCCGCCCGGTGATCATCTTGAACAGGGTGGTCTTGCCGGCGCCGTTCGGGCCGATGATGCCGACGATGCCGCCCGGCGGCAGCTTGATCGACAGATCGTTGACCAGCGTGCGGCCTTCGAAGCCCTTGGTGATGCCCTCCATCTCGATCACCACCTGGCCAAGACGCTCGCTGACCGGAATGATGATCTGCGCATCACCGGGACGCTGATTTTCAGCAGCATCGACCAGTTGTTCGTAAGCGTTGATACGCGCCTTGGACTTGGCCTGACGGGCCTTGGGGCTGGAGGCAATCCATTCCTGTTCGCGGCTGATCGCCTTCTGGCGGCCGGCTTCTTCGCGGGCTTCCTGCAGCATGCGCTTGGCCTTGGCCTGCAGATAGGCGGAGTAGTTGCCTTCGTAAGGAATGCCACGGCCGCGGTCGAGTTCGAGAATCCAGCCGGTAACATTGTCGAGGAAGTAGCGGTCGTGGGTGATCATCATCACGGCACCCGGATAGTCGCGCAGGTGCTTTTCCAGCCAGGCGATGGTCTCGGCGTCGAGATGGTTGGTCGGTTCGTCGAGCAGCAGCAGGTCCGGCTGCGAGAGAAGCAGGCGGCAAAGCGCGATACGGCGGCGCTCACCGCCGGAAAGGCTGGTGACTTCGGCATCGCGCGGCGGGCAGCACAATGCTTCCATCGCCATCTCGACCTGGCTTTCCAGATCCCAGAGATTCTGGCTGTCGATGATGTCCTGGAGCCTGGCGCCCTCGTCCGCCGTCTCGTCGGAATAGTTCATCATCAATTCGTTGTAGCGATTGAGGATTTCGGTTTTCTTGGCAACGCCTTCCATGACGTTTTCGAACACCGTCTTGTTGGGATCGAGCTGAGGCTCCTGCGCCAGGTAGCCGATGGTGGCGCCTTCGGCCAACCAGGCTTCGCCGGTATATTCCTTGTCGAGGCCGGCCATGATGCGCAGCACGGTCGACTTACCGGCACCGTTCGGGCCGAGAATACCGATCTTGGCGTCGGGATAAAAAGAGAGATGAATATTTTCGAGAATCTTCTTGGCGCCATAGGCCTTATTCAGACCGGCCATATGATAGATGAACTGACGTGCCATAGCTTGGGTTACTCCACGGGCGGATAACATTGCGAATTGTGCCGCTATGTAGGCGAAACCCCGCCCTCGGGCAACGGCGAAACCTTGTCCGAGGGCATTTATCCGCGTCGAGCCACTTGCTGGATGTCAGAAACCTGCCGCGTCCACCACGCCTTGATCGCAGCCGAACGATGTTCTGCCGGCGCTCTGGATCAGTTGCTCAAGCCGCGGCTCGCCGTCTGGCGATGGCTGGATGGCGTCTTCCGAGAGGCCGATCGTCAGTTCCGAGATCACGCGCACCTTGCCGACCTGGCGGCAGCTCATCTTCACACGATCGCTGGCACCCGCGCCAAAGCTCTTGTCGAAAGCCGCCTTGATGGCGTCTGCACTGAGCGTCTTGCCGATATTCTGCGCGAAAAGATCGCGCACGGCGGAAGCATTGAGTTCGTTGATTAGGCCCACCGCAGTCCCGAAATAATCATCGGCGCTGAGCTTGGTGCAACTGCCGTGCTTGATCCACTCATGCCGCTCCAGACCGGATTGCGTGCCGGGCATGACTTTATCCAGCGATGCCTTGGTTTCTGCCGAAAGTTGAACAGCCGGCAGGTCTTTCCAATCGCTGCTGCGATCGGACTGCTTCAGATCATCGGAAACATCGCAATATTCCTGCCGCATCGGCCAGAGACCGTGGAGCGAAAAGTTCTTGGCGTCGAAATTATTCGATGATTGATTTCGGCATTCTGCCTTCTTTTGGTTCGTCGCACAGAACGCAGGTTCCCAACTTGCCGCCAGAATAAATCGCGTCCGCCCATGGCTATTTTCCTCGGCCACGGCACTCGTCGCCATCACCACCGCCGTCAGAACAGCAACTGCAAACCCTTGAAGCCAAGGCCTCATTTCATACCTCCAAAACAGAACAATATGAGAACAAATAAGCAGTTTGATCGGCGGCACGCAACCCTGAATCGCAAAGCCACGAAGATTTATTTCTGTGAGCTTCACTCGCCGCGCATTGCAATCGTGGTAGCTATGACCTTTCGTCCGCATGGGGAGGAAACGCGCATCATGTTTGCCGAAAAGAGGCGTCTGAATAGTCCGACGAGTGCGACGCTCGCCTATCATCATGTGCCGGCCGAGGGCAGCGCGCGTGGCGTGCTTCTCATCAGCCACGGCCTTGCCGAACATTCCCGTCGCTATGAACGCTTCGCTGGAGCAATGGCGGCGCACCGCTTTCACGTCTACGCTCACGATCATCGCGGACACGGCGAGACAACGGCTGCCGACGCGCCACTCGGCCGCTTCGCAAGGCGCAACGGCGTCGATGCAGTCATTGCCGATGTGCTGGCGATGCGCGAGCTTGCCGCCGCCGCCCATCCCGGCCTGCCAGTCATCCTCTTCGGCCACTCCATGGGTGGGTTGATCAGCCTCAACGCGGCGGTGACGCATCCCGATAAATTCGACGCCGTCACCGTTTGGAACTCGAATTTCAATGCCGGGCTTGCCGGGCGCGCGGCCCAGGTCATCCTGAAGGCGGAACGCATGCTAAAAGGTTCCGATGTCCCTAGTGGACTGTTGCCGAAGTTGACCTTCGGCGCCTGGGGCCAATCTGTCGCCAATCGCCGTACCGAATTCGACTGGCTGTCACGTATTCCGGAAGAGGTGGATAAGTACATTGCCGACCCGCTCTGCGGCTTCGATGCCTCGGTCTCGCTATGGCTGGATATTTTCGAACTGACCTTCCGTGCACCGCAAAAGGACCACCTCGATCGGCTTCGGCGCGACATGCCGATCCATCTCATCGGCGGCGGGCATGACCCCGCGACGAACAATGGAAAGGCGATTTCATGGCTGTCAAACCATTTGAAAAGAGCCGGATTCTCGCATATCACCACGACTATCTATCAGGACATGCGGCATGAGACTCTGAACGAAATCGGCGCAGCCGCCGCCATTTCGGATTTTGCGAACTGGTGTCAACAGGTGACCGCAAAAGCCTGATTCCCATAGGAATGTTCGAATGAGTGCCACCGACAGTTCCCCTGCCCCGTTTGCATCAATCGGAGCTGACATTCGGCCTGTTGATGATGTTCCTGTCGGTCGTCCTGTCACCGATCATCGACATCTTCTCGAAGCTTGCCGCAATCACCATTCCGCCAGCGGAGGTCCCGCCGCTTTTATATTCTCTGGCGCGAGCGCGCTTTGATTCCAAGCCCGTATCCGATACATCTGAGAGCACTTTCGCGCTCTAGCCGCCTATCTGGACCGACATGACCGATCATAGGACCAAGAAACCGCCCCTTTCCGGCATTCGCGTCATCGAGCTGGCCCGCGTTCTCGCCGGCCCCTGGGCGGGGCAGATGCTGGCCGATCTCGGCGCCGACGTCATCAAGGTCGAGAACCCGGAGGGAGGCGACGATACGCGCCAATGGGGTCCGCCTTTCGTCGAGGGCAAGGATGGGGAAAACCTTTCGGCCGCCTATTATCACTCCGCCAACCGCGGCAAACGGTCTGTTGTCGCCGATCTCAAGACGGAAGAGGGCCAGGCCCTTGTTCGGCGGCTGGTCATGACCGCCGATGTGCTGATCGAGAATTTCAAGCTGGGCGGCCTGGTCAAATATGGGCTCGACTACGAGAGCCTGAGGAAGATCAATCCCAAACTGGTTTATTGTTCGATCACCGGCTTCGGCCAGACCGGTCCCTATGCCGGCCTCGCAGGTTATGACTATATCGTCCAGGGGATGTCTGGCTTCATGTCGATCACCGGCGAGCCGGATGGCCAGCCGATGAAAGCAGGGGTCGCGATCGCGGATATCTTCACCGGCATCTACGCCGTCTCTGCGATAGAAGCGGCCCTGATCCACGCGCTGAAGACCGGCGAAGGCCAGCTTGTCGATATGGCGTTGCTCGACGTGCAATCCGCCGTGCTCGCCAATCAAAACATGAACTATCTGATTTCGGGCAAGGCTCCCACACGCCTCGGAAACGCTCATCCCAATATCTCGCCCTATGAGGTCGTCCCAACAGCGGACGGCTACCTGATCCTTGCCGTCGGCAATGACGGACAGTTTCGCCGTCTCTGCGCAATTCTCGGCATCGCGGCACATGCGGACGATGAGCGCTATGCTACCAACAAAGCCCGCGTTGCCCATCGCCATGACGTCCGCGCTTTCATCTCGGCGAAAACGCTTTCCTGGAAAAAGGCGGACCTGCTGAAGGCCTGCGAGGACAATGCCGTGCCGGCCGGCGCCATCAACACGATCGAAGACATGTTTGCCGACCCGCAGATCCAGGCTMGAGGCCTACGGATCGATCTCGAGGATGCCGCCGGCACCGTCATTCCGAGCGTGCGGACACCGGTCGTCCTGTCGGAAACGCCGCTGACGTATACGCGGCCTAGCCCGCGTCTTGGGGAGCATCAGGAGGAGGTTCTCGCCGAATTGGCGGAACTGGAGGAAGGAAAGGCAAAACCATGAAGCGCACCGGCGGCCAGCTTATCGTCGAAGCCCTGAAGGCAAACGGCGTTCAGCGCATCTCCTGCGTTCCCGGCGAAAGCTTTCTTGCCGTGCTCGATGCGCTGCATGACAGCGATATCGACGTGCTCGTCTGCCGCCAGGAGGGTGGTGCGGCGATGATGGCGGATGCCTGGGGCCGGCTGACGGGTGAGCCCGGCATCTGCATGGTCACCCGCGGTCCGGGTGCGACCAATGCCTCGGCCGGCCTGCATATTGCCCGGCAGGATTCAATCCCGATGATCCTCTTCATCGGCCAGGTGCAGCGCGACGCCCGCGAACGCGAAGCCTTCCAGGAGGTGGAATTCCGCCGCGCCTTCACCGAATTCGCCAAATGGGTCGGCGAGATCGACGATGCCGCCCGCATTCCGGAATTCGTCACCCGCGCCTTCACCGTGGCCACATCAGGCCGGCCCGGCCCAGTCGTGCTGACCCTGCCCGAAGACATGCTGCGCGATGAGGTGGAAGCTCCGCATGCCAAGCGCTACATGCCGGTGGCGGCCCATCCGAGCCGCAGCCAGATCGACGATCTCTATCTTCGTCTGATCGCCGCCGAACGACCAATGGTCATCCTCGGCGGCACACGCTGGGATGAGGATGCGGTCGCTGACATCAGACACTTCGCCGAAAGCTTCAAGCTCCCGGTCGGCTGCTCTTTCCGCCGGCAGATGCTGTTCGATCATCTGCACCCGAATTACGCCGGCGATGTCGGTATTGGCATCAATCCAGCATTGGCAAAAGAGGTCAAGGAAGCCGATCTGCTGATCCTGCTCGGCGGCCGCTTCTCGGAAATGCCGTCCTCCGGCTATACGCTGATGGACATCCCCTACCCGCAACAACAGCTCGTCCACATCCATCCCGATCCGTCCGAACTCGGCCGCGTCTATCGCCCCGATCTGGCAATCTGCGCCAGCCCCGCCGATTTCGTGGCGGCACTCGCCGATCTCGAAGCACCGGCAGAACCGCGTTGGGCCGAGCGGACGGCGCGCATGCATGCCGCTTATCTCGCCTGGTCGACGACGCCGGAGAAGAGCCCGGGCGCCCTGCATATGGGCCGGATCATGGACTGGATCGAGGCCAATACAGCACCTGATACGATCTTCACCAATGGTGCCGGCAATTATGCCACCTGGCTACATCGCTTCCATCGTTTTCGCCGCTTCAACACCCAGGCCGGCCCTGCCTCGGGTTCGATGGGCTATGGCTTGCCGGCGGCGGTTGCCGCCAAGCAGCTCTTTCCGGAGCGCGAGGTGATCTGCTTTGCCGGCGACGGTTGTTTCATGATGCACGGACAGGAATTCGCGACCGCCGTGCAATATCGCCTACCCTTGATCGCACTGGTCATCAACAACGGCATGTACGGCACTATCCGCATGCATCAGGAGCGAGAATATCCCGGCCGCGTCAGTGCAACGACGCTCAGCAATCCGGATTTCGCCGCCTTTGCCCGTGCCTATGGCGGCCATGGCGAGACGGTAAAGACGACGGAAGAATTCGGCCCTGCCTTTGAACGCGCACGCGCCAGCGGCAAGCCGGCGATCATCGAAATTGTGCTCGATCCCGAGGCGATTACGCCGTCCCGTACCTTGACCGAGATTTCGCAAACAAAAAGCCGGTGAGCCCTGAAGCATATTGGCCCTTCTCAAACTGGAGACGGACAATATGCTCCTGCTCACCGGCTTTTCAGAAACGCATCGAATTCAAATCAGTCGATCGCGGCGGTGACGATGAACTCGACCTTATACTTCGGGGCAGCGAGCTTGGCTTCGCTGGTGGCGCGGGCCGGCGTGTTGGCCGGATCGACCCAGGCTTCCCAGGCGGCGTTCATTTCAGCGAAATACGCGATGTCGGAGAGATAGATGATCGTCTGCAGGATCTTCGACTTGTTGCTGCCGGCTGCAGCGAGCAGACGATCAACTTCGGCCAGTGCCGACTTGCACTGATCGGTGACGCTTTCGCCTTCACCAACCTGGCCGGCGAGGTAGACGGTGTTGCCGTGGATGACAGCGCCGCTCATGCGGGCTCCGACGTCGATACGCTTGATGCTCATGCTTCTCTCCTGATGTTGTGCAGTGACGGGTAACAAACCGGGCGCTGCCCATCGGCAACGCCCTCAATCTCTCGCATATTTGGTCGCGGTCGCTCAGCCGCGAATATGGTGCGTCTTCTGATAGATCGCGGTCGAGCGTGCGCCGGAGCGGCAATAGCCGAGCATCGGCCGCGGGAATTCATCGAGCGCGTCGACCATGCCCTGCACGGCCTCTTCGGTCACGCCCATCGGCCCAACGGGCACATGCGCGATTTCGAGACCGAGCTCCTTGGCGCGGGCTTCGATGACGGAAAACGGCGTCTGATTCGGGCTCTCATTATCAGGGCGATGGCAGACGATCGAGTTGAAACCCATGGCCTTGATCTGATCGAGATCCTCCAGGGTGATCTGGCCGGAAACCGAGTATTCGTCATCGATCGGGCGGATATCCATGGTTCATTTCCTCTGTGAAACCGAGGGCCTTGGTCTACGCCGCGATAGAGCGAGCGTCAACCGATTCAAGCCTTTCAGACGAAGGCAAAGTTGAGTGCGAAACTCCTGGCTTCCCCGGGCTGAAGAATATTGAATTCACCGGCCTCCTCCAGCTCGCCGCGCGATGTCAAACGATGCGAAACGGGCTCGATGCCGAGGACATGTGCCGGCGCGCGTTGGTTGCGCCAGACCTGCATAAACGGCAGCGTATCCGTGCCGAACCGAACCCGCAGCGATTTACCGCCGATAGAAGCGATCGGCCCGAGACACACTTCGGACCAGTCCTCGCCCTTCGCCGTTGCCGGCGCGCAGAAAAGACCGCCCAATTCCTCGCCGAAGGTCCAGGGGAAACCGCCATTCTCGAGCATCTGGCCGGAGAGGCGAACGCCGTCATCGAACCATTTGCCGCCGACATTCATATGATACATCAGAAACACCGGCATCGCCTCAATGCTGGTATTGACGACACGGTCGTTAAGCGAAACCTCGCCTGTCGCGCCGTCGATACGCCAATGACGCTCCAGCCGCGCCGCGCGGCGTTCGGCGGTGATGATGTCGATATCGGCGCGGCACTCCGCATTGCCATTCTCGAACCGGGTCCACAGGACCTTCGCGGGATGTGAGGAGATCGAGCCGTGCAGCGGATAGCGCTTGCCCTCGAAAGCGCCTGACATGGGTTCCGGATGTCGGATATGATCCGGACCGCAGGTGAAGAGAAAGCCCTCCAGCGAATGATCGATGCGCGGGTCACCATCATCCGGAATGGCGCGTCCCGGCGCGAGATTGTTGCCGTCGACGATGCAGGCGCCGATGTCCAGCACAGAGCTTTCATCCAGCGTTAGTTTCGGTCCCTTGGCTGCGGCAAAATCCATCATCTCCTGCAATCCTCCCTTGTCGGCTTTCGATCGCCCGTCCCCCCTCAAAAATCGTTTCGAAATGAGACAGGACGAGAATTAGCGGTGGTTTGTCTTATTGAACGTTAATTTGACGCCTTGATCACACAAATTTTTATCTTTTATTCAGCATGATACATTCAAATTCCACACTGGCGTCAAATTTGCCATGTGTGTGTCGGCTCAGCCATCACCCGAGGATTCGACAGAAGTGAACCGGTTCCTGAAATTCAGCCTTACTCTGGCTCTGACAGCCGCGACATCTGCTCTCGCGTTGACCAATGCGCAGGCGCAATATTATCGCAGCGGGAACGATGTCGTCCTAGTGACCCCTGACGGGCGAATCCTCGATCAATATCCTGAACAAGGCGTCGTGACCGTCGCCCGCGACGGGCGCGGCCATCGCGTGTTGATCGACCGCTACGGCAACGTCGTCGCCACCGAGATGCGCGCCAGCACTTATTACCCCCGCGCGCCCCGTCGTGACGTCTCCAACGACGACGGCTCCGGCGACGGCAACCGCTATGGCGACACGAAGCTTCTTTCCAACAATGGCGGCTATCGCGACTATCGTCAGTATCGCAGCGACGATTACGGGAACAATGACGGCTATGTCGACAATGGCTATGGCCAGCAGCAGGATCGCGGCGTCATCACCAGCGGCATTCCGCGCGACGGCGAAATCCAGAGCCAGCCGCTAGACAACCAGCCGCTGCCGGACGCGAACGACCAATCCCAGAATCCGAGCGGCAACGACTACGCATCGATCGATCCACAGCAGCAGGCACCTGCCATCGAACGCAAGCCGCCGGCCGAGCCCGTCATCACACTGAAGGGCAAGTCGAAGATGGAGATCACGGCGCTTGAGGTCTTCCTCTCCCGCCAGGGCATTTCGCCGGGCGCGATCGATGGCCGCATGGGTGCCAATGTCACGAAGGCGATCTACGCCTACCAGCAGATGACCGGTCAGACGCTGAACCCGAACGACACGGATTCGATCCTCGAACAACTGCGTTTGTCGGGCGGCATGCCGATCATCAACTATACGATCACGCCCGCCGATGCCGCCGGTCCCTATGTCGCGTCGATCCCTGAAGACTATGCCGAAAAGGCGCTGATGCCCTCGCTCGGCTACACGTCGACCACGGAAATGCTGGCCGAACGCTTCCATATGGATGAGGGCTATCTGAAGGAGCTCAATCCCGGCGTCGACTTCACGGTCCCCGGCAGCACAATCAAAGTGGTCAACACCGGCTCAGGCAAGACCGGCGCCGTCGCCAAGATTCTGGCCGACAAAGGCCGTAAGCAGGTTTTCGCCTATGATGCCAGCGGCGCCCTGATTGCCGCCTATCCCGCCAGCATCGGTTCGACCGATACGCCGTCACCGTCCGGCACCGTCACTGTCGAGCGTGTCGCCTTCAATCCGGGCTATACGTACAATCCGAAGATTAACTTCAAGCAGGGTGCCAACGACAAGATCCTCGACATTCCGCCCGGCCCCAACGGTCCGGTTGGCGTTGTCTGGATGGCGCTCTCCAAGCCGACATACGGCATTCACGGCACCCCTGACCCGTCGAAGATCGGCAAGTCGCAGAGCCATGGCTGCGTGCGCCTGACCAACTGGGATGCCACCGAACTCGCCAAAATGGTCAAGCCCGGCGTGGTTGTTGAATTCGTCGATTAAAATCGCATTTGAGCAAATAAGAAAGGCCGCCGAATGGCTCATTCGGCGGCCTTTCTGTTGGGGAAGCGCTTAGGCCGCGTTGCGGATCGCTTCCAAGCCGGCGTTGCGGGCCGAAGCCGTCAGCCGCACCGGCGGGAGCCGTATCATTTCCTCGGCAAAGATGCGGGCATTTTCCTGGGCCTTGTCGAGATTGCTGACGCGGTTCGGATCCATAGTGTAGAGCGTGCCGCCGCAATCGAAGATATCACGGAAAGCCGAGCGTTCGATGATCGGCGTCTCGAGAACCGTGACACTCCGCTCGGACAGCAGCGCCTTCACCACCTGCAGCGCCCGGGTCGTCACCATCGAATTGACGCGTGTCAGCACGACGGAATGATTGATGCGAATGCCGGCTCTCTGTTCCAGATACTGCAGCAGCTCCAGCACCTGGGCCCCGCCCCGCGCATCCATCGCACAGCCCTGGATCGGAATGAGCACATGATCGGAGAGACCAAGCGCCGTTGCCAGCAGCGGCGTGCGAGCGCCGGGCAGATCGAGGATGAAATAGTCCGTCCCGCTGTTTTCGGAAAGATGCACGGGCAAGGATGCGCTGGTCACGAAATCGATGACCGAGATATTGGGAACACGGCTGCCGGAAATTTCGTACCAGTGCGAAATCCAATGTTGCGGATCAGCGTCGAGAATGGTGACGCGATAACCGCGTCGCGCCAGTTCGGTAGATAACAGCAAAACCGCCGTCGTCTTCCCCGCCCCACCCTTCGTATTTGCAAATGTGATAACTGGCATAGTCGGTCTCCGGCAAGATGGCGGTGAGCACGAACATCGCTCTTTTCAGCACCATCTGACTCATCGGTGCAGTTAACGTATTGTTTCGAGATATGGTTAACAAAGCCCTAACGGCGCTTGTCAGGCATTAAGATATCGCGTCGACGAAGCCCAACCGGCTGCGCCATTTGCCGGCGAAGATTGCGATCGCCAACCTGCGAGATCGGCATAAAAAAATCGTGCCGCAATCATCTCGCGGCACGATCGGAAGCTGAGGCAATATTCTTAGAAGCAGTCGCTGAACAGCGCCTTGGTGTTTTCCAGCGTCATCGCCACAGGATTGCCGCCGGCGCTCGGATCTTCGATCGCCATGGCCGAGAGCTCATCKATGCGATCGGGCGCAATGCCCATAGCCGAGAGGCTTTCGGGAACGCCGAGTTCGGCGCGCAGCTTCAGCACATAGTCATAGAAGCCGTCGAAACCGCCGGAGATGCCGAGATAGGCAGCGGCACGAGCGATCTTGTCTTCAATGGCCTTACGGTTGAAGCGCAGGACGGCCGGCATGACGACGGCATTGGTCATGCCGTGATGCGTGTTGTAAACGGCGCCGATCGGGTGCGACAGCGCATGAATGGCGCCCAAGCCCTTCTGGAAGGCGACGGCACCCATGGCGGCGGCGCTCATCATGTTGGCGCGGGCTTCGAGGTCGGTGCCTTCCCTATAGGCGCGCGGCAGGAATTCCTTGACGAGCCGCATGCCTTCCAGCGCGATACCGGCCGACATCGGGTGATAGAAGGGCGAGGAATAGGCTTCCAGGCAATGGGCGAAGGCATCCATGCCGGTGCCGGCGGTGATGATCTTCGGCATGCCGACGGTCAGCTCCGGATCGGCGATGACGACGCCCGGCAGGAACTTCGGGTGGAAGATGATCTTCTTCACATGCGTTGCGGAATTGGTGATGACGCTGGCGCGACCGACTTCGGAGCCCGTGCCGGCAGTCGTCGGCACGGCAACGATCGGAGCGATGCCCTCGACATTGGCACGGGTCCACCAGTCGCCGATATCCTCGAAATCCCAGACAGGCCGCGTCTGACCGGCCATGAAGGCAACGCATTTGCCAAGATCGAGGCCCGAGCCGCCGCCGAAGGCGACGACACCATCATGGCCACCATCCTTGAAGGCCTTCACGCCAGCTTCGAGGTTCTTCTCGTTCGGGTTTGGATCGACATCGGCGAAGATGGCGCGACCGAGGCCTGCATCTTCGAGAATATCCAGCGCCGTCTTGGTGATTGCCATCGAGGCAAGCCCGCGGTCGGTGATCAGAAGCGGCTTCTTGATCCCCAGGCTTTTGCAGGCATCCGCCAGTTCCGTGATCCGGCCGCGGCCGAGCTTGACGGCGGTGGGATAGCTCCAATTGGCTGAGATATTGCTCATGCTGTTACCTTCTTCAAATGGTAGGATTTGGGGCGCGTCAGGTTGTGAAAACCGATCACGGAGAGCGAGCCGCCACGGCCCGTTTCCTTGACACCGGTCCAGCACAATGCCGGATCGAGATAGTCGGCGCGGTTCATGAAGACGGTGCCGGTTTCGATGTCGCGGCCGATGCGCGAGGCACGCTCGACATCCTTGGTCCAGAGCGAGGCCGTCAGGCCATAAGGGCTGTCGTTCATCAGTTCCAATGCTTCCGCATCGCTCTTCACCTTCATGATACCGACGGCGGGGCCGAAGGTTTCTTCGCGCATGAAGGCCATGGAGTGATTGACGTCGACGAGGATCTGCGGCGCGAGATAGGCGCCGCCGTCATCGGCAGGGAAAAGCTTGGGATCGACCAGCGCCTTGGCGCCCTTGGCGACGGCATCGGCGATCTGCTCGCGCACCACCTTGGCAAAACGCTTGTTTGCCATCGGGCCAAGCGTGGTTTCCGGATCGAGCGGATTGCCGAGCTTGTAGTTCGACACCCAGGCAACCGACTTCTCGACGAAGGCATCATAGAGTGATTCATGCACATAGATGCGCTCGATGCCGCAGCAGCATTGGCCGGAATTGTAGGTGGCGCCGTCCATCAGCGTATCGACGGCAGCGTCGAGATCGGCATCTTCCATGACATAGCCCGGATCCTTGCCGCCAAGTTCGAGGCCAAGGTTGGTGAAGGTGCCTGCAGCAGCGCGTTCGATCGATCGCCCGCCTTGGACCGAGCCGGTGAAGTTGACGAAGTTGAAACTGCCGGCCGCGATCAGAGTCGACGTCGTATCATGATCGAGATAGACGTTCTGGAAGACGTCAGCGGGAACGCCGACCTCGACGAAGGCCTGAACCAGCCGCTCGCCGACCAGAAGCGTCTGGCTGGCATGTTTCAGAATGACAGTATTGCCGGCCATCAGCGCCGGAGCGACCGTGTTGATCGCGGTCATATAGGGATAGTTCCAGGGCGCGATGACGAACACGACGCCATGCGGTTCGCGCTCGATACGACGTGCGAAATTCGCGCTGTCTTCCACCACCATCGGCGACAGCGCATCTGCTGCGATCGAGGCCACATAATTTGAGCGCTCATTGAAGCCGCGATATTCGCCGCCGTATTTGATCGGGCGACCCATCTGCCATGCGAGTTCCGGCACGACGACATCAGCCATCTCGTTGAGACGCGCAGCCCCCTTCAATACGAGCTGAACGCGCTCTTCCAGCGGACGGCGCGCCCAATCCTTCTGCGCCTTGCGGGCGCGGGCCACCACGTCTTTGGCCGCATCCAGCGACAGCGCCGGACGCTCCGCATAAACCTCCCCGTTTACCGGGGACACGCATGTGATCATGGTCATGATCGAAATCCTGTTTCTATAGTCACGAATATAGTCTCGGCTGACGGCCGAGAGACTACCCCAAGAGCTTACGTCGCCGAAAGAAGCGATTTACCGCAGCCACCTTCCCTTGCCCGCGCCTGACGACGAAAATCAGGCAGGGAACAAAAAACACAGCAAGGCTTACGCTCTTTCGAATCCTCTCGCCACCTCCCAGTCGGTGATGCGGCGATCATATTCTTCCTGCTCCCATTCGGCAGCGCGGGTGTAGTGATCGATGACATCGTCGCCGAAGGCTGCGCGCAGCATCTCAGAGCGGTTCAGCGCCACCGCAGCGTCTCGCAGCGTGCGCGGAATTTCACGAACCTCGCGGGCACCATAGGCGTCTCCCACGAAAGGCGCCTCCAGTTCAAGCTTGTTCTCGATGCCGTCGAGACCGGCGGCGATCAGCGCCGCAAAGGCGAGATAGGGATTKAGGTCGGAGCCGCCGACGCGGCATTCGATGCGGATTCCCTTGGTTTCGGCACCGCAGAGACGATAGCCCGCCGTGCGGTTGTCGGTGCTCCAGATCGCCTTCGTCGGCGCGAAGGTGCCGGCCACGAAACGCTTGTAGGAATTGATGTAGGGCGCAAGGAAATAGGTGATCTCGCTGGCATGCGTCAAAAGGCCGGCGACATAATGCTTCATCAGCGGCGTCATGCCATGCTCTTGTTCCTTGTCGAAGAACAGCGGCGTCTTGCCGTCGGCGCTCCACAGCGACTGGTGGATATGCGACGAGCTGCCGGCGGCATTGTAGTTCCACTTCGCCAGGAAGGTGATGGCCTTGCCCTTCGACCAGGCGATCTCCTTGCAGCCGTTTTTGATGATCGTATGGCGGTCCGCCATGGTCAGCGCGTCTGCATAACGGACGTTGATTTCCTCCTGTCCCGCCGAAGCCTCGCCCTTGGAATTCTCGACCGGAATGTCGGCGCCCTGCAAGCCCTTGCGGATCGCCCGCATCACATCCTCTTCCTTGGTGGTCTGGAAGATGTGGTAGTCCTCATTGTAGCCACTGGCGAGATGCAGGTTGCGATAGCCGGACTCGCGGGCACTGTCATAGCTCTGGTCGAACAGGAAGAATTCCAGTTCGGAGGCCATGAAGGCCTTCATGCCCATCGCTTCAAGCCGCCTGATCTGCTTCTTGAGGATGGCACGCGGCGAATGCGCCACTTCTTCGTGAGTGTGATGATCGAGCACGTCGCAAAGCACCAGCGCCGTGCCCTCGAGCCAGGGAATGCGGCGAAGCGTGGCGAGATCGGGCTTCATCGTATAGTCGCCATAGCCCTTCTCCCAGCTCGTCGACTTGTAGCCGGAGACGGTCTCCATCTCGAGGTCGGTCGCCTGGAGATAGTTGCAGCTATGCGTTTCCTTCCAGGCACTTTCCACGAAGAATTCCGCCTGGAAGCGTTTGCCCATCAAGCGACCCTGCATGTCCACTTGACATGCCAGAACCGTATCGATGCGCCCTTCGGCCACATCTTTCTTGAGGTCGTCGAACGTATAGCTAGTGCTCATGAGTGATCCGCCTGAACAATGAATTGGGGTGTCGGAGAACAAACGGCGGCCTCATGGCTGCGAGCAACTCGACGCCGTGCCTTTCGCTTGTACCGGTGAAGGGGCCGCATGCAGGCGGCCCCGCCATGTGAGAAATGCAGCTCCGGTGCTTAGCCTTCGCCGACGGCCGCTTCTGCCGCTGCTATTTCAGCCTTGCGCTTGCTGATCGCATCGCCGATCGGCGGTCCCTTGAAGCGGCGCTTCTCGAAGCCGAACCAAACGATTGCGGTCAGGACAAGGAAGCCGACGGTGATGATGCCTGCCCAGTCATTCGGCGGCTGAATGCCGAGAACGAAAATCACGATCATCGAGATGATGCTCAGCACCGCAAAAAGCTTGAACAGACCCTCGCCGAGGTTCCACGGACCCATCTTGTCCCACTTCGACGTGCCCCAAGCGAAGAGGCCGAGCGTGATCGGGATCGCGAAGGAGAAGAAGAGGAAGATGACGGTGCACGACACGACGATGGTGTAAACCGGCGTATCGCCGATCGATACCAGCGACGACCCCCAGACGAACAGCACCGAAAGGATCGAGCCGGTCCAGATCGCGGAAACCGGCGTGCGGTGTTTCGGGCTGACCTTGGAGAGTGCCTTCGATGCCGGCAGACCGCCGTCACGCGAGAACGCAAAGATCATACGCGATACCGAGGTGACCGTTGCAAGGCCGCATAGCCACTGGCTGATGAAGATCAGGAAATAGAGGATGTCCTTGACGATGGGATTCACTTGAGCATCCATCGCCCAGAAGAACACGTTCCAGCCCTGCTTTGCTGCATCGTCCATGTTCGGAAGCATCAGAACGAATGCACACAGCATGATGTAGCCGAACAATGCCGACCAAAGCACGGAGGCTACCATGCCGCGCGGAACGGAATGTGCTGCCTTGACCGTTTCTTCGGAGGTGTGCGCCGATGCGTCATAGCCGGTGATCGTGTAGATCGGCAGCAGGAGGCCGAGGGCGAAGACCCAGAAGGTGGAAACCTGCGGCCAGACCGGCGCGCCGGTTGCCGATCCGTCGGCGGCAATCGTCGCTATGCCCGAATAGTTCGTGAAGGTGAACAGCCGCGCGAAATCATAGGACGGTGCGGCGATCAGGCATACGGCCGCAAGTGCGATCGAGGTTGCGAAGATCAGATAGCCCGAGAAGTCGGTCAGCTTCGCCGTCAACCCGATACCCATATGGTTCACCAGCGCCTGAAGGCCGGTGATGACCACGAGGAACACGATACGGATCAATGTCGTATCGACCATGCCGAAGTAGCCGCCGAAAGCGCCGATGAAAAAATAATAGGTGCCGACATTGATCGCGCCGAGAACGGTGACCAAGCCGAGCAGGTTGAACCAAGCGGTCAGCCAGCCCGTAAAACGGTTACCGAGGATCGATCCCCAGTGATAGAGCCCGCCCGCAGTCGGATAGGCCGAGCTGATCTGCGCCATCGCCACGGCAAAGACCAGAGAGATGAAGCACCCGACCGGCCAACCGATGCCGATCGCGGCACCGCCTGCGCCCGAAGTTGCCTGGGCGAGCGAATTAATGCCGCCCGAAAGAATGCAAATGATGGAAAAGGATACGGCAAAGTTCGAGAACGAACTCATGCGCCGTTCCAACTCCTGGGCATAGCCCATGGAGTGCAGAATATGCACGTCCTGTTTCTTGTCTAACTCTGAGTAATCAGACATGTATGTCATTCCCCCTAAAACCCGGTCGCCCACGGAATTGCGGGCCACCATGTGCCACTTGCGCCGCTGGCTTTTTGCCATACGGCCCGATTGCAGTTGAACTGCTCCCCGGGGTCTTTTCTTTCTATGCTCAGGCTTCCAGACTGCTCTGGATAAGCCCTGTCAGATAGTCGGCCACGACCCCTTGGCCGACGTCATCTCCGATGAGGTCGTTGCGGACCTCGATCATAACGTTATGCAAACCGTTGGCGAGCCCATGCAGCTTGAGCGTATGGGTCACGCCGTCTTCCGGTCCGTAAGGCTGATTGCGTTCAGTACGATAGAGCGGCGCCCCCGCCGCCCCATCAAGCATGCGATCCGCCAGCCAGCGGTCTTCATCGTGCAGAATGCCGAGCTCCACTGCCCGCTGCTTGCCGTTGTAAACAGGCGTAAAACTGTGAACCGTGACGATCACGGTTTTTTGCTCCCGCGCCGCCCGCTCTTTCAGGAGAGCGCGAATGCGGTCATGGAACGGCACATAAAGCGCTTCGGTGCGTGCCTGCCGATCAGCGGCTTGCAGATGCTGGTTGCCGGGGATCGTGTAGATCTCGCTGATTTCCGGCATCGCGCCCGCGCTTTCCGGCGGACGATTGCAATCGTAGACCAGGCGCGAGAAGCGTTGGTAAACCAGCGTCGCATCGAGGCTGACAGACATCTTCCTGGCGACTGCCAGTGCACCCGGATCCCAGGCGATATGGCTGGAAAGCGCTTCGGCCGAAAGGCCTAGATCGCCAAAATATTCGGGCAGCGTGCGCGAGGCATGTTCACAAATGATCAAAACCGCGCTTTTTCCATCCGGTCGCTCGACCGCGACGCAATCGCCATCAGCTTTTGTCAAAATGCCTTGCCCGGCAAGCATCAAAGGCGCCCTACCCTCTTAATAAAATCTTTATAAGAAAAGAATTCTTCAGGTTTTGGCGGCTGTCAACTGGAAACTGAAATTATTTCTTCATTTGTGACATTGACTCGAAATGTGACAGCGTAGTTATATTCATTTCAGGAGCTTGGCATTAGACCAGCCCGGGGAGCAAAATCGAGTGAGCAATGCGTCGAAAACAGTTTCGGACGTAATCAATGACCAATTTGAAGCGCTGACACGCGCCGAGAAGCAGCTCGCCAAGAGCCTGCTCGACAACTATCCCGTTTCGGGGTTGGGCAGCATTACGACGGTAGCCGAAAATGCGCGGGTATCCACGCCGACCGTGGCGCGCATGGTGCAGAAACTTGGTTTCAAAGGCTATCCGGACTTTCAGTCGCGCCTCCATCAGGAGGTCGAGGCGACCATCTCGAATCCGCTTACGAAGCATGACCGCTGGGCGTCCAATGCTCCCGGTACGCATATTCTCAATCGCTTTGCAGACGCCATCATGGGCAATCTCCGTCAGACCCTGACGGACATCGACGCGGCAACTTTCGATAACGTGGCTACGCTGTTGTCGGAGCCCAAGCGCGGGCTTTATTTCGTTGGTGGACGCATCACCGGCGCGCTTGCCGAATATTTCTTCACCCACATGCAGGTCATCCGCCCGAACACGACCTTGCTGTCCTCCAATTCCAGTTCCTGGCCGCAATATGTTCTGAACATGAATCCCGGCGACCTGCTCGTGATCTTCGATATCAGACGCTACGAGCAGGAAATGGTCAGCCTTGCCGCCGCCGCGCGCCGTCGCGGGGCCGAGATCATCGTCTTCACCGACCAATGGGCGAGCCCCGCCGTCAAATACGCAAAACACACATTCCGCGTACAAATCGAGGCGCCTTCCGCCTGGGATTCCTCCGTCGTCACCCTCTTCATCATCGAAGCCCTGATCGAAGCCGTACAAAGCTCGACCTGGGACGAGACGAGTGAACGTATGAAAACGCTTGAAGGCCTGTTCGAACAAACAAGGCTGTTCCGCAAACTAGGTTAGGAGGAAAGGAAAGTATAAAAACACAACCTGGGGATCGGCCAGCAAGACAGAGCCTGTCATCATCGGCGGATAAAAGTAAATCCCCGGTGTTTTCAGGAGACGCAACCCACTGGAACCCGTCACACAACCTTCATGCAACGTCATTAACAGCAACGCCAGACACTGAAAACCCAAAAGGAGGAATACCAGTGATCTCGACAATTCATCGTCTTCTGACGCTCTCCACTGCAATGCTCGTAGCTTCGACTGCCATTGCTGCTGCTGAACCGAGCGCAGACCTTATCGCCGCCGCCAAGAAGGAAGGCACGCTTACCACCATCGCTCTGCCCCACAACTGGTGCGGTTACGGCGATCTGATCGCTGCCTTCAAGGCGAAATACGGCATCGATGTCAACGAACTGAACCCGGACGCTGGGTCGGGCGATGAAGTTGAAGCCATTCGCGCCAACAAGGGCAACACCGGCCCGCAGGCTCCCGACGTGATCGACGTTGGTCTCTCCTTCGGCCCGACCGCCAAGAAGGAAGGCCTGCTGCAGCCCTACAAGGTTTCCACCTGGGATTCCATTCCGGACAGCGCCAAGGATGCTGACGGTTTCTGGTACGGCGACTACTACGGCGTTCTCTCCTTCGTCACCAACAAGGACGTTGTGAAGAACCCGCCGAAGGACTGGGCTGACCTGCAGAAGTCGGACTACGCCAACACCGTTTCGCTCGCTGGCGACCCGCGCACGTCGAACCAGGCCGTTCAGGCCGTTTACGCCGCTGGCCTGGCTGCCGGTGAAAAGGATGCCACCAAGATCGGTGCCGCTGGCCTCGACTACTTCGCAAAGCTGAACAAGGCTGGCAACTTCGTTCCGGTCATCGGCAAGTCCGCTTCGCTCGCACAGGGCGCAACCCCGATCGTCGTCGCTTGGGACTATAACGGCCTCGCATGGCGCGACAGCCTGAACGGCAACCCGCCGGTTGACGTTACGGTTCCGGCTTCGGGCGTCATCGCCGGCGTTTACGTTCAGGCGATCTCGGCTTTTGCTCCGCATCCGAACGCTGCCAAGCTCTGGATGGAGTTCCTCTATTCCGACGAAGGTCAGATTGGCTGGCTGAAGGGCTATTGCCACCCGATCCGCTTCAACGACCTGGCGAAGAACAAGAAAGTTCCGCAGGAACTTCTCGACAAGCTGCCGCCGGCTGCCGCCTATGAAAAGGCTGTCTTCCCGACGCTCGACGAACAGGCCGCTGGCAAGACCGCCATCACCACCAAGTGGGATTCGGTCGTCGGTTCGAACGTAAAGTAATCAGACCTGACATGGCCTCCCCGCCTCAGCGGGGAGGTTTTCCTTTTTTTGACGCCGCGGATCGGGCCAATCATGAGCATCGTCACGACATCAACGATCAATTCCACTCCCATGATCAATAAACGCATGGTTGTCGATTGGCTGGGCATAGCGCCCTTCCTGATCTTCGCGCTGCTGTTTCTAATTCTCCCCACGATCTATCTGATCGCAGGCGCCTTTCTGACGCCCGATGGCAGCTTGACGCTAAAGAACATCGGCGATCTGTTCACAGAGTCCATCTGGGACTCCTACTGGATCAGCATCAAGGTATCGCTGGCATCCTCTCTTGGCGGCGCCTTGATCGGCTTTTATCTGGCCTGGGCGCTCGTCATGGGCGGCCTGCCGGCTTGGCTGCGCCATACGTTTTTGACCTTTTCCGGTGTCGCCTCGAATTTCGCCGGCGTACCTCTGGCTTTTGCATTCATCGCCACGATCGGTCGCCTGGGCCTCGTCACGCTGCTGCTGAAAAACTGGCTTGGCTTCGACATTTTTCATGCAGGCTTCAATCTCTACAGCTTCGTCGGCTTGACCATCACCTATATGTACTTCCAGATTCCGCTGATGGTGCTGATCATCACGCCGGCACTGGACGGTATGAAAAAGGAATGGCGTGAAGCCGCATCCATCCTCGGAGCGACCACTGGACAATATTGGCTTATGGTGGCGCTCCCCATTCTCTGGCCGAGTCTGCTTGGCACGACGCTGCTGCTGTTTGCCAACGCCTTCGGCGCCATCGCAACGGCCATCGCACTGACGGGCAGCTCGCTGAACATCATACCGATCCAGCTCTATGCCCAGATCCGTGGCGACGTCCTGCACAACGCCAATCTCGGTTATGCGATGGCTCTCGGCATGATCGTCATCACTGGCATTTCCAACGTCATCTACATCATCATGCGCATGCGCGCGGAACGGTGGCAGAAATGAAGCTGCAAAAATTCTTTGCCTGGATCGCGGTCGTCATCGGCGCCATCTATTTCATCGTTCCGCTCATCGGTACGCTGGAATTCTCGCTGCGCATGCGACGCGACGCCTATAGTTTCGACGCCTATGCATCGGTCTTTTCGGACGCTCACTTCCTGTACGCGTTCGGCTATTCGATGCTCATGGCCTTGCTGACCATCATCTTCGGCATGCTGATCGTCGTGCCCACGGCTTATTGGGTGCGCCTCCGTTTGCCGCAGATACGCCCGATCGTCGAATTCATCACCTTGATGCCGCTGGTCATTCCCGCCATCGTCATCGTCTTCGGCTATCTGCGCCTCTATAATTCGTCGTCGATCCTACCTTTGACGGGCTTCGAGCAGTCGACGAACTTCCTTCTGGTCTGCTCCTATATTGTCCTCTCCCTCCCCTATATGTATCGTTCAGTCGATACGGCGATGCGCACGATCGATGTCGGCACCCTGACGGAAGCCGCCGAAAGTCTTGGCGCTAAGTGGACGACCATTATGTTCCGCTGCATTTTTCCCAATGTTATGAGCGGCGTCCTTTCCGGCGCCTTCATCACGCTGGCGATCGTCATGGGCGAATTCACGATGGCATCCCTGCTCAATCGTCCGGCTTTCGGCCCATACATGCAGCTTGTCGGCGCCAACCAGGCTTATCAGTCTTCGGCGCTGGCTATCATCGCGCTCGCTGTCACCTGGCTCAGCATGGGCTTGCTGCAGCTCGTTTCCCGCTTCTCAAAACTGGCTCCGGTTAAGGCGTAAGGCTTCGCACCATGGCTTTTCTCGAACTCACCCACATCAAGAAGTCCTTCGGCGACGTTCACGTCGTTCACGATTTCAATATGCAGATCGAGAAAGGAGAGTTCATCTCCTTCCTCGGACCCTCTGGCTGCGGCAAGACGACCGTGCTGCGCATGATCGCCGGTTTCGAAAACCCGACGGCCGGAACGCTGACGATCAATGGCAAAGACCAGCGAGCGCTGAAACCGAACCAGCGCAACATCGGCATGGTCTTTCAGGCTTACGCCCTGTTTCCGAACATGACGGTGCATGACAACGTCGCTTTCGGCCTCAAGGTCGCCGGCATGGCGAAATCCGACATCGACAAGCGCGTCAAGGAGATGCTGAGCCTCATCAAGCTCGATCATCTTGCCACCCGCTTCCCCTATCAGATGTCCGGCGGTCAGCAGCAGCGCGTGGCGCTCGCCCGCGCCATCGCCGTCAAGCCCCAAGTGCTCCTGCTCGATGAGCCGCTCTCGGCGCTGGACGCTAAGATCCGCATATCGCTGCGCGAAGAAATCCGTGCGATCCAGCAGCAGCTTGGCATCACCACTGTCTTCGTGACGCACGATCAGGAAGAGGCGCTGTCGATCTCCGACCGCATCGTCGTCATGAATGCCGGCCGCGCCGATCAGATCGGCACGCCCTTTGAAATCTACAATACGCCGGCCACCCGCTTCGTGGCCTCCTTCGTCGGCACGCTGAACCTCATTGAAGGCAAGGTCGTCGATCCCGACAACAGCCGCATCACGATCGGCGATCAGAACGTCACATTGAAGCAATCGGTCACCGCCTATAAGCCCGGCGACACCGTATCGCTTGCTTTACGTCCGGAAGCCGGCTCGCTGGCGGAATCGGCCAAGGGCGACACCGCACTGACGGGCGAAGTCTCCTCGGCGCACTTCCTGGGTTCGGTCATCCGCACCCGCATGAACGTGGCCGGCAACACCATTTCCTTCGACATGTTCAACAGCCCGGGCATGATGCCTCCGAGCGTCGGCGAGAAGGTCACGCTACGGTTTGCCTCCTCCGATCTGCTTGTCATCCAGGATTGATCGCCTCCCTGCGCGGCAGGGAAGTTTGGAAAATTATTCGCGAACGCCGGGCCAAAAGCCCGGCGTTTTTCTTTGATTTCTGTTGCACCGCATTTATAGTCCAGCCGTTCTCAGGGCGGGGTGCAATTCCCCACCGGCGGTATGGAGACTGGTCTCCGAGCCCGCGAGCGCCTTCCGGTTGCCGGAAGGGTCAGCAGATCCGGTGAGAGGCCGGAGCCGACGGTATAGTCCGGATGGAAGAGAGCAAGCTGGGTCGACAGCTCCTTCGCATAAGGGGCTTCTGCGACCTTGCGTGTTCGCCCAAGGGATATTGAGTTAAACCCTTGAAAGGCAAAGTTAATGACCATTTCCATTTCGACACAGCCGGGCCGCATAGCGTTGATCCGGGCTCGCTGGCATGCCGACATCGTCGATCAGTGCGTCGATTCCTTCGTTGCCGAATGGCAGAAGACCGAAGGCGCCTCCCCGATCGACATTTTTGATGTGCCGGGTGCCCTGGAAATCCCGCTGCATGCGCAGACGCTCGCGCGCAACGGCCGCTATAGCGCGATCATCGCAACCGCCTTCGTCGTCGACGGCGGCATCTACCGCCACGATTTCGTTGCCGATACCGTTCTCGATGCGATGATGCGTGTGCAACTGGATACCGGCGTTCCGATTCTTTCGACCGTGCTGACGCCCCACCATTTCCAGGAAACGGAAGCGCATATTCATTTCTTCAAGCAGCATTTCGTCATCAAGGGTCAGGAAGTGGCAAACGCTTGCCGCCAGATCCTGAGCGAACGCGCCAAACTGCTGCCATCGGTGACGGTCTGAGTTAAGATGATGGAGGCGCGGCAAAGGCCCGCCTCCATTTCTCGGGCAAGGAGCATCACATGACCGTCCTGCGAATTGTGCCCAATCTGCATGCCGCCGATCCCGCAAGCGCCCGTGTCTTCTATGGCGACCTGCTCGGCTTGGATATCGTCATGGACCACGGCTGGATCATGACCTTCGCCTCCAAAGCCCAGACTGTCCCACAGATCAGCATAGCCAGCGAAGGCGGCTCAGGCACGACCGTTCCAGATCTTTCGATCGAGGTCGACGATGTCGATCAGGTCTATCAGCGCGCCCGATCGATGCAGTTCGATATCGTCTACGAACTGAACGACGAACCCTGGGGCGTCCGGCGCTTTTATGTCCGCGACCCCTTGGGCAAGATCGTGAATATTCTGTCCCACCGATAGGCAGTTCATCCCAAATCGACGTTGAAGGTCACCCGTTCCGCCGACCATAGTGTCTCAGCATAGGCTATGGGTACGCCGTCGCTATCGACATCCACTTTGAGGATGACCAATACCGGTGTCGACTTCGGCTGCCGCAACAGCCGTGCCTCCTCGGCACTTGGCATGCGCGCCTCGATCTCGGTCGACAGGCGTACATAGTCGTGGACACCGTAGCTGGCGAGCGCCGCGCTGATGGTCTCGTATTGCAACCTCGCCTTATCGAAATCAGGAAAGCGGTCAGCCGGATAATAACTGTCGCCGAGTTCGACGGGAACACCGTCTGCCGTCATCACGCCGCGGCGATGGATGACGGGTGCGCCGGACGCCAGCTTCAGCCGTGCCGCTACACGCTCCGACGCTGCAACGACCTCGTGGATCAATAGCTCGCCGCCAGGCTCGAAACCCTGCTCGATCAGATTCTTGGAGAACCGTGTCTTCTTCGACAGCGTATAATCGAGAGCCCCTCGGTGCACGAAGGTTCCCCGTCCTTGCTCGGCGCGCACCAGTCCCCGCTGCTCCAGATGGCCGAGCGCCTGACGGACGGTGAAGCGGCTGACGCCGAAGCGTTCCATAAGCTCCGGTTCGGTCGGCAATTTGGCGCCCGGAGCAAAGGTCCCGGCGGCGATATCCGCCGCCAGGATTTCGCCGATCTGATGCCAGAGAGCGCTGCCGCTCTTGCGGTCGATCGTCTCCATGTCACACGCGCTTTTCAAGCCGGAACAACAGCTTGTATTCGGCGGGATAGGCGAGAGCATCGAGAATGCTCGGATAATATTTGCGATCCTTCGAGCCGCTGACGAAACCGTCATAGCCGAAACGCCTGACGGAGACATTGAAGCCTGCGGCAACGAAGGCGTCGATATAGTCCTGGGGAGAGCGATCCTGTACCGGCGCATTGCTGTTGCCGCCGATCAGCTCGCGCCATTTCGGCCAGAGGGGCATCTCGTTGTGGCAGCCGGTGACCGCATAATAGATGCCACCATTGCGCATGACCTCGAACATCTGCTCCGCGTGCCGCTTCAATTCCGGCAGCAGATAGACCACCTCATAGCTGAACGCGACATCGAAGCTGTCGACAAAAGGCGAAAGATCGGTGGTGACATGAAATTCCAACGGCATATTGCCCTTGGCCGCGACAGCCGCCGCAACCGATTCCGAGGCGATGTCGATGCCGACGCCGCGGCGAAACGGCCGCATCGCGTGAAGCAGCCGCAGGAAGCCGCCACGATTGCAGCCAAAATCCAGTACCGTCTTCGACGAAAAGTCCCGCTCCGGTACGGTCTCGATGAAATGCCGCCAAAGCGGACTATGCGACTCCGCCATCGCGATGTCGCCGTTCGGTTCGGTATGCCACGTTGCGTAGGTGGTTGCTGCGTTTGTCATCATGCGCTCGCTGTTGGAGTGGACTGAGCGAGCAATAACGCAGCCCTGTGACAGGCATGTGAATTCGTCCGGACGACTGGACTATTGGAAGCTATCGCTGGACAAATAAAAAAAGGCCCTGCCGAAGCAGAGCCCTCTTCAATTCGCTAAGAGCCAAGGCCTACGCGCGGATAGCCTGATCATTCTCGTCGAAGCGATGCATGTGTCCCGTGTCCGGTGTGGCATAGACCGTTTCGTCCGGCTCATATTTGTGTTCGCCGAAGAGGCGCGCGGTCAGAAGGCCGGTTTGATCGGATTCGAGATAGATGATCGTGTCGGCGCCGAGGTGTTCGACATGGATGACCTTGGCCGCCCATGTGCCTTGCTCGCGTGACAACGTGATATGCTCCGGACGGATGCCGACGGTTTTCGCGCCGCTCTGTTCGAGCTTTTCCGCAGGGATGAAATTCATCTGCGGCGAACCGATGAAGCCGGCAACGAAGACATTCGCAGGGCGGTTATAAAGCTCCATCGGCGAACCGATCTGCTCGATCGCACCGGCGTTCATCACGACGATCTTGTCAGCCAGCGTCATGGCCTCCACCTGATCGTGGGTGACATAAATCATCGTCGCCTTGAGGCTGCGATGCAGGCGGGCGATTTCGAGGCGGGTCTGGACGCGCAATGCCGCATCGAGGTTCGACAGCGGCTCGTCGAAGAGGAAGAGCTCCGGTTCGCGCACGATGGCGCGGCCGATGGCGACACGCTGACGCTGACCGCCGGAGAGCTCCGCCGGGCGGCGGGCGAGATAAGGCGCGAGGGAAAGCATGCTCGACGCCTTCTCCACACGGTTATCGATCTCATCCTTGGCGGTGCCGGCCTGCTTCAGGCCAAGGCCCATATTGTCCTTCACCGTCAGATGCGGATAGAGCGCATAGGACTGGAACACCATGGAAATGCCGCGCTTGGCGGGCGGCGTTACCGTCACGTCGGTGCCGTTGATCAGCACCGCGCCCGAGGTCACGTCCTCCAGGCCGGCGATGCTGCGCAGAAGGGTCGACTTGCCGCAGCCGGAAGGGCCGACGAAAATGACGAACTCGCCATCCTTCACCTCGAGGTCGATGCCCTTCAGCACATCATGCGTACCATAGGCCTTGCGAATGGATTTCAGTTGAAGCGATCCCACAGTCTCTTATCCCTTACAAATAAACGGGCTTGCCGGTACGCACGCTCTCGTCGGCGGCGAGGCAAATGCGCAGCGATTGAACGGCATCGGCCATATGGCGGCTGAGGTCGATATCCTCACGGATGGCCTTCAGCATGAAGGCTTGTTCGCGATCGCACAGCTCCTGATGACCCGGCTCGCCATCCATGCGCAGATCCTGGTCCGGACGGATGAACTTGCCGTTCGGGCCGGTCTCGGCGGTATGTAGCCGGATGACGGAGGTCTTGGTGTGCGTATCGATGTCGTCGGACTTGGCGTTGGGGTCCATGACGATCGATACCGCGCCATTCGGCGACATCACATCCTTCACAAAGAAGGCGGTTTCGGAAATCATCGGCCCCCAGCCGGCCTCATACCAGCCGACCGAACCGTCTTCGTAGATCACCTGCAGATGGCCGTAATTGTACATGTCCGGCGCGATCTCGTCCGATAGGCGCAGACCCATGCCGCGCACCTCGACGGGCTTGGCGTCCGTGATCTGGCACATGACGTCGACATAATGCACGCCGCAATCGACGATCGGCGGCGTCGTGCGCATCAGCGCCTTATGCGTCTCCCAGGTCGGCCCACTCGACTGCTGGTTCAGGTTCATACGGAAGACATAAGGACCGCCGAACTTGCGTGCTTCCGCAATCAGCCGTGTCCAGGACGGATGATGACGCAGAATATAGCCGATCACCAGCTTGCGGCCGGCTTTCTTGGCTGCGGCCACAACACGCTCCGCATCCTCGACAGTCGTCGCCAGCGGCTTTTCCACGAAGACGTCGCAGCCCGCCTCGAAAGCCATGACCGCATAGTCCGCGTGGCTGTCGGAATAGGTGTTGATCGAGCAGAGATCGGGCTTCAACTCCTTTAGCGCCGTCTCGAAATCCGGATGGATCGTGTAACCCTGCAGCTCGTCGGCCAGCTTCGGCATCGAGCGATTGACCAGGCCAACGATCTCGAAACCGGGATTGTTGTGATAGGCGAGCGCATGGCTGCGGCCCATATTGCCAAGGCCGGCGACCAAGACGCGGATCGGCTTATGAGATGAGCTCACTTGACTGCTCCGGAGGTAATGCCGCGAATGAGTTGGCGTGAGAAGATGACATAGAGGATGAGGATGGGCAGGATGGCGAGCGTCAGCGCCGCCAGGACCGCATTCCAGTTGGTCACGAATTGGCCGATGAAGATCTGCGAGCCCAACGTCACCGTCTTTGTCGCCTCGCTCGGCGCCAGGATCAGCGGGAACCACAGGTCGTTCCAGATCGGGATCATGGTGAAGACGGCGACCGTTGCCATGGCCGGACGAATGAGCGGCACCACGAGACGGAAGAAAATCGCATATTCGCTAAGCCCGTCGATGCGGCCCGCATTCTTCAGGTCATCGGAGACGGTCCGCATGAATTCAGACAGTATGAAGATGGCGAGCGGCAGGCCCTGGGCCGTATAGACAAGGATCAGCGAGGTCAGCGTATTGACCAAGCCGGCGGCGACCATGCCCTGCAGGATCGCGACCGTACCGAGGCGGATCGGGATCATAATGCCGATTGCGAGATAAAGCCCCATGATCGTATTGCCGCGGAAACGGTATTCCGACAGTGCGAAGGCGGCCATGGCGCCGAACAGCAGCGTCAAGACGATCGAGACAATCGTCACGATGAAGCTGTTCTCGAAATAGGTCAGGAAATCCCCCTGCTTAAGAACGGTCTGATAACCGATCAGGCTGAAGCTGGAGGGCGTCGGGATGCTCAAGGGCGCACGGAAGATCGAGGCGCGGTCCTTGAAGGAATTGATGATGGTCAGGAACACCGGGAAAACGGCAAGCAACGTGTAGGCGATCAACGCCAGATGCACGAGGCTGGAGCGGGCAAGGGAAGTGCGTGCCTTGGACATGGTCGCCTCTCCTCAGAACTGGTAGCGGCGGATGCGCCGCTGGACGATGAAAAGATAGAACGAGACGCCGGCGAGAATGATCAGGAACATCACTGTCGCGATCGTCGCGCCCATGGAGCGGTCGCCGAGCTGTAGCTGGAAGCCGAAGAAGACGCGGTAGAGCAGCGTGCCGAGAATATCGGTGGAACCATCCGGCCCCGCCAGCGCGCCCTGCACAGTATAGACAAGATCGAATGCGTTGAAATTGCCAACGAAGGTCAGGATCGAGATGATGCCGATCGCCGGCAGCACCAACGGCAGCTTGATCTTCCAGAACTGGCTCCAGCCGGTAACACCATCGCACTCGGCCGCCTCGATGACTTCTTCAGGAATGTTCAGCAGCGCGGCATAGATCAGCATCATCGGGATGCCGACATATTGCCAGACCGAAATCAGCGCGACGGTGATCAGAGCCGTTCCCGGTTTGCCGAGCCAGGGGGCAAAGAACGACTTAAGGCCGACAAGGCCCATCAAATCGGGCGCCACACCCCAGAGCGGCGATAATATCAGCTTCCAGATGAAACCGACGATAACGAAGGAAAGCAGCGTCGGCAGAAACATGGCGGTGCGATAAAAGGCGACGAACCGCAGCTTCGGTAGCGACAGCAGCGCCGCGAGCGCAACACCAATCGGGTTCTGCACGCACATATGGATGACGAAGAAGATCAAATTGTTGCGCAGCGCATTCCAGAAGTCATGCGACCAGCGTTCATCCCCGAACAACACTTTGAAATTGTTGAGACCCACGAAGGTCGACTGGTTGTCGACGACATTATACAGCGACAGCCGCAATGTCTCGATCAGAGGCAGGATCATCACCGCGGTGTAGACGATGAAGGCCGGAAGAAGAAAAACGAAGATATGCCAACGTCTTTGACGCTTGATTGGGACCGCATCGAAAGCGGCTGATATATCGGCTTCGCTCATGGCTCTCTGCCTGCTTTTTTTATGGCTGCGTATCGGGGCGGCAGCGCAAATGTTCAAATTCGCCCGCTGTTCCGGCTCTCCAGACAAATATGGAGAAACAATATCGGGCGCGGCACGACGTAGTGTCGCGGCAACAACCGGTCCGGCGGCTCATCGGCATACGAAATAATGAAGGCATGTCATATACTTACCCGTCAAAAGCGGGAAAGCGGCAACCGATGACTCTATCCTTCGTCTATTCGCATGCACCGGCTGTGGAATAAGGTGAGGAGCGATGAGGCCCCTCACCCATATTGCGTCAAAGCAGGATTACTTGCCCGGCTTGAACCAGCTATCGAGGCCCTTCTGCAGCTTCGTGGCAGCCTGTTCCGGCGTGTCCGTGCCATTGATCACGTTTGCAGATGCCGTCCAGGTTTCGTTTTCCAGGTTCGGCGTGCCGCGCGACAGGATCTGGTAGGTCGAACGAACGGTCGACTTATGATTGTCGCGCCAGGAGACGAATTCCTGGGCGAGCGGATCACTCATCTTTACCGGGTGCGAATTCAGGCTGAAGAAGCCCGGCAGCGCGTTGGCGTAGATGTTGGCGAACTCGTCGGAAGCAACCCAGCTCAGGAACTTCTTGGCTTCTTCTGCATGCTTGCTCTTGGCGTTCAGGCCAACGCCGATATCCGGATGGTCGGAGATGTAGGCCGTGTCACCAGCCTTTGCGACCGGCGGCGGGAAGGCACCCATCTTGAACTGAGCCTGCGTGTTGAACAGCGCGATTTCCCACGAACCAGCCGGATAGATGGCAGCCTTGCCGAGCGTGAAGAGGTTCTGGCTGTCCGAGTAGCTCTGGGCTTCGAAGCCGTCGCCGAGGTAAGGCTTCCACTTGGCGAGTTCCTTGTAAGGATCAACCCACGGGGCATCCGTCAGCTTTTGCTTGCCGGAGATCAGAGCCAGGCGGCCGTCCTCACCCTTCCAGTAGTTCGGGCCGATGTTCTGGTAGCCCATGGTTGCGGCTTCCCAGAGGTCCTTCGTGCCCATAGCCATCGGAATGTATGTGCCGTCAGCCTTGAGCTTGTCCAGCACTGCGAAGAATTCGTCGCGAGTTGCCGGAACCTTCAAACCGAGCTTGTCGAAGGCATCCTTGTTGTAGATGAAGCCGTGAATGACCGAAGCCATCGGTACGCAGAAGGTCGACTTGCCGTCATCGGTGGTCCAGGCGGCCTTGGCGACCGGCGAGAAGTTGTCCATACCCTTCAGCGCCGTCAGGTCGGTCAACTGCTTTTTCTTGAAGAGATCCAGCGAGGCGTCGAAGGGGCGGCAGGTGATGATGTCGCCCGCAGAGCCAGCTTCAAGCTTGGCGTTCAGCGATGCGTTGTACTCGGTCGGAGCCGTCGGCGAGAAGACGATCTTGATGCCGGGGTTCTTGGCTTCGAATGCCGGGATGATCTTCTCCTGCCAAATCTGCAGGTCGTCGTTGCGCCAGCTTTCAACCGTCAGCGTCACGTCCGCCGCATGCGCGAAGCCGACCGAGGTCAGCAGGCTGGATGCGAGGAGCAAGCCTTTCAGAACATTCTTTTTCATTTCCCTCTCCTGTTTAAGCGCCCGGAATCAGGCACTGTTCTCGATCTGAAAATCCGCCGGCCATCTGAGAAAACAGCCAACGCTCCACAAGGACCGCCAACATTGCCGGTCCCAAATGCACAAGGGCGCGCAAGGCACTGTGCCTGGTCGGCCCGACCAATCGTGACCCGCCGGACGACCGGCCAAGGACACACAAACTCAACACACGAGAAATCATGACGAACGCCGTCGCGCAGATCCTTTTGATCCACGCGACTCCTGACAACGGCAGAGGTCCGCCACCTTCTGCTGGCCGCCGGCTATTGTTATTCTGCCGGTTCTGCCGATGCCTGCTCGAACTGTTCCCTTGAAAGAATTAAGGCCAAAAAAATACCAATTGTCCAGCCGAAATTTAACTTTCGTGAGTGAGAAAAAGCGATAAAAAATTTTATCTTTATTTTTCAAATAGATAAAAACGCGAAAAAAGCAGCGCATTACCTATTGGTAAATGGTATTTTTTTGGTATTGTAGAAAAAAACGGGGAACGAGCGGTATCCGGAGGGTGTGATGACGGAGTTTGCGATCGGTATCGACGGCGGGGGGACGAGCTGCCGCGCTGCTGTGACAGATAGGATGGGCAAAGTTCTCGGCAGCGGCAAGGCGGGGGCTGCCAATATCCTTTCCGATCTCGAAAACTCTCTGGTCAACATCGTCGCATCGGCCCGACAGGCCCTCAGCGAAGCCGGACTTGATCCGGAATTGGTTTATACGCTGCCCGCCGTTGTCGGCACCGCCGGCGCCAATGTCGGTGATTATGGCAAGCGCATTGAAAAAGCCCTGCCCTTTGCCAACAGTCATGTCGTCACTGATGCGATGATTGCGCTTCAGGGCGCGCTTGGCGATGCCGATGGGATCATCGGCGCGTTCGGCACCGGTTCCGTCTACAATGCTCGCCGCAATGGCAAGGTCTGGGGTATCGGCGGCTGGGGCTTTGTCATCGGCGACCAGGCCAGTGGTGCTCGTCTCGGCCGCGATCTGCTGGAACGCTCGCTTCTGGCGCATGACAAGGTGCACCCACCCTCGCCGATCACCGAAAAGGTCATGGCTGAATTCGACGGCGATCCCGAACGCGTCGTCGAATTCGCACATGTTTCCAAACCGAAGGATTTCGCGCGTTACGCGCCGATGGTCTTCGAACATGCCGAAGCGGGCGATGTAGTCGCTGTCGGCATCGTTAAGGCCGCGGCGAACGCTATCGCTGAAAGTCTCGACACGCTGCTCTGGCCCGAGTGCTCATCGATCTGCCTGCTTGGCGGTCTATCGAAGGCATATCATCCCTGGCTCGAATCACGGCATAAAGCGCTTTTGACGGAACCGAAAGGCGACGTATTGCGCGGCGCGGTCGAACTGGCGGCCAAGCTCCTGCAAAAAGAAATGGGGAGCACGCAATGACGGAGGATCTGAGCCATATCTTCTCGCCGGAACGCCTGCTCGCCGGCGGCACCGGCCCGCTCTATGTGAAGCTGCGCCGCGCGCTTGAAGAGGCGGTCAAGGTCGGAACGCTGAAACATGGCGACGCCCTGCCCCCGGAACGCGACATAGCCGAATACGCAGCAGTCAGCCGCGTGACGGTACGCAAGGCGATCGACGATCTCGTGGCGGAGGGCATCCTCGTCCGTCGGCATGGCTCCGGCACTTTCGTCGCCAAACCAGTCTCCAAAGTCGAACAGCGCCTATCGCAGCTAACGTCCTTCACCGAAGACATGGCGCGGCGCGGCATGACGGCACGCTCCGAATGGCTGCATAAAGGCGTGCACACCCCATCACCCGATGAAATGATGATCCTCGGCCTTGCCGCCGGCACCAAGGTCTCCCGCCTCAGCCGTTTGCGCATCGCCGACGACCAGCCGCTCGCCATCGAACATGCCAGCGTCTCCGGCGAGTTCCTGCCTGACCCATCGATAGTGACTGCGTCGCTCTATGCCGAACTCGAAAAGCGCCAAGTCCGTCCGGTTCGTGCCGTCCAGCGCATCTCCGCAACCAACATGAAAGAGGCCGACGCCGGTCTGCTCGGCGTCCCCGTCGGGGCTGCAGGCCTATCGATCGAACGTATCTCCTACCTCGGCTCCGGCCGCGCGGTGGAATTCACCCGTTCGCTTTATCGAGGCGACGCCTATGACTTTGTTGCGGAGCTGACGATCGGGTCGACGTAACGGCGAATTCACCAGAGCCGGGCAATCCAGTCGGAACGATCGGCAAGCCCGTCGACCTCCGCCTTCAAAATCAGATCGTCATGCCGCGTCTTCCACCGCCGCATCGCGCTTTTCCGGCACATAATTGAGCACCGGTCCGAGCCAGCGTTCCACTTCGGCAACCGGCATGCCTTTGCGAACCGCATAGTCTTCCACCTGGTCCCGCTCGACCTTGGCGACACCGAAATAATAGGAGTCGGGATGGCCGATATAGAGGCCGGAGACGGAGGAACCAGGCCACATGGCGTAGCTTTCAGTGAGCTTCACCCCGGTCGCAGCTTCGGCATCGAGCAAACGGAATAAGGTTTCCTTCTCCGTATGGTCGGGCTGGGCGGGATAGCCCGGCGCCGGCCGGATGCCGGCATAGGATTCCGACAGCAGCTCGTCGCCGCTAAGGTCTTCATCCTTGGCATAGCCCCAGAACTCACGCCGCACCCGCTCATGCATCCGCTCGGCAAAAGCCTCGGCGAAACGATCGGCGAGCGCTTTCACGAGAATTGAGGAATAATCGTCATTGGCACGCTCAAAGCGTTCGGCAATGGCAATTTCCTCGATACCGGCCGTGACGACGAAACCGCCGACGTAATCGCTGACGCCGCTCGAAGCCGGCGCGACGAAATCCGAGAGCGCCACGTTGGGGCGGCCATCCCGCTTCGACAATTGCTGGCGCAGCGTATAGAAGGTCGCGAGTTCGTCGGTGCGGCTCTCGTCGGTGAACAACCTGATATCATCGCCAACCGTGCCCGCCGGCCAGAAGCCGATAACGGCGCGTGGGCGGAACCAGTTTTCCGCAATGATCTTTTCCAGCATGGCCTGCGCATCGGCATAAAGCTGCCGCGCCGCCTCCCCCTGTTTATCGTCTTCGAGGATCGCCGGGAAGCGCCCCTTCAACTCCCAGGTCTGGAAGAACGGCGTCCAGTCGATGTAGGTGGCAAGCTCCGCCAGATCATAATTTTCGAACACCTTCGTTCCGAAGAACTGCGGCGCCACCGGCTTGTAACTCGCCCAACCCATCTTCTCGGCATTCTCGCGCGCCCTTGCGATCGGCAGGCGCACTTTCTCCGCCTCGCTGCGGGCATGCGCCGCGGCGACCTTGGCATATTCGGCGCGAACCGTGTCGACATAGCCCTGCTTGGCCTCCGGCGACAACAGCGCCGAGACGACGCCAACGGCACGGCTGGCGTCGGTGACATAGACCGTTTGCCCCTTCTCATAGCGCGGATGGATTTTCACGGCCGTATGCACGCGGCTGGTGGTGGCGCCGCCGATCAACAGTGGAATATCGAACCCTTGCCGCTCCATTTCCGAGGCGACATGCACCATCTCGTCCAGGGATGGAGTAATCAGGCCGGAGAGGCCGATAATATCGACTTTTTCGGCGATTGCCGTTTCCAGAATCTTCGTCGCCGGCACCATGACGCCGAGATCGATGATTTCGTAGTTGTTGCAGGCGAGCACGACGCCGACGATGTTCTTGCCAATATCATGCACATCGCCCTTGACGGTCGCCATCAGCACCTTGCCCGCCGCCTGACGCTCTCCGCCGCCGCCATTGGCAAGCTTTTCCGCCTCCATATAGGGCAACAACACGGCAACGGCCTGCTTCATGACACGGGCCGACTTCACGACCTGGGGCAGGAACATCTTGCCCGAGCCGAACAGGTCGCCGACGACATTCATGCCGGCCATCAGCGGCCCTTCGATGACATGCAGCGGTCGCTCGGCCTTTTGCCGCGCCTCTTCGGTGTCGGCCTCGATATAATCGGTGATGCCGTTGACCAGTGCGTGCTCCAGCCGCTTCTCGACCGGCCATTCGCGCCAGGCGACATCCTGCACTTTGGCTTCCCGGTTGCCGGCACCACGAAAACGCTCAGCTATTTCGAGCAGCCGCTCCGTACCGTCAGGCCGGCGGTTAAGCACCACATCCTCACAGGCCTCCCGCAGCTCAGGATCGATATTGTCGTAAACTGCGAGCTGGCCGGCATTGACGATGCCCATGTCCATGCCCGCTTGAATGGCATGGTAGAGGAACACGGCATGCATCGCCTCGCGCACTGGCTCGTTGCCGCGGAAGGAGAAGGAGAGGTTCGACACGCCGCCTGAGATATGCACCAGTGGCATCGTCTCGCGGATCGTCCGCGTCGCCTCGATGAAGTCGACGCCGTAATTGTTGTGCTCCTCAATGCCGGTCGCGACCGCAAAGATATTCGGGTCAAAGATGATGTCTTCCGGCGGCAATCCCGCCTCTTCCGTCAAAAGCTTGTAAGCGCGCGCGCAGATCTCGACCTTCCGCTGATAACTGTCGGCTTGCCCCTGCTCGTCGAACGCCATGACGACGACKGCCGCACCGTAATGGCGCAGCAGTCGGGCTTGCTTGAGGAAATTCTCCTCGCCCTCTTTCAGCGAGATCGAGTTGACGATCGGCTTGCCCTGCACGCATTTCAGACCCGCTTCGATGATCGAGAATTTCGAGCTGTCGATCATGACGGGCACGCGGGCGATGTCCGGCTCGGCGGCGATCAGGTTGAGGAACTCGACCATCGCCTTTTCGGAATCGATCAGGCCCTCATCCATGTTGATATCGATCACCTGCGCGCCGTTTTCGACTTGGTCGCGAGCAACGGCTAGCGCCGCCGTATAGTCGGCATTGGTGATCAATTTGCGGAATTTTGCCGAGCCGGTAACGTTGGTGCGCTCGCCGACATTGACGAAGGGAATGTCTTTGGTCAGCTCGAACGGCTCTAGGCCGGAGAGCGACATGAATGGGCGGTGTGCGGCAAGCTGGCGAGGCTGATATTTCGAAACCGCTTGCGCAATCGCGGCGATATGCTCCGGCGTCGAGCCGCAGCAGCCGCCAACGATGTTGACGAGGCCATCGCGCGCAAAACCTTCGACCTGCGCGGCCATCATCTCAGGCGTTTCGTCATATTGGCCGAACTCGTTCGGCAGGCCGGCATTGGGGTAGGCACAGACGAAGGTATCGGCAACGGCCGAAAGCTCCTGCAGATGCGGCCGCATGGCGTTGGCGCCAAGTGCACAATTGAGCCCGATGGTGAAGGGGCTGGCATGGCGTACCGAATTCCAGAAGGCCGATGGCGTCTGGCCGGAGAGAGTCCGGCCGGAAAGATCGGTGATCGTTCCCGAGATCATCACCGGCATGCGGACGCCCTTTGCTTCGAACCGCTCCTCGCAGGCAAAAATCGCGGCCTTGGCGTTCAGCGTATCGAAGATTGTTTCGATCAGGATGATATCGGCGCCGCCATCGATCAGCCCGTCGATCTGCTCACCATAGGCTAGTCGCAAATCGTCGAAGCTCACCGCGCGATAGCCGGGATTGTTGACATCAGGGGAAATCGAAGCAGTGCGGTTGGTCGGGCCGATGGCACCAGCGACAAAACGGCGCCTGCCATCCTCATGTTCGGCACGGATCGCCGCCCGGCGGGCAACTGCTGCGCCCTCCTTATTGAGATCGTAGACCGCGCCTTCCATCTGATAATCGGCCTGGGCAATGCGGGTCGAAGAGAAGGTATTGGTTTCCAGAATATCCGCACCGGCCTTGGCGTAGCGATAATGAATTTCCTCGATCGCGTTAGGCTGAGTGAGAATGAGAAGGTCGTTATTGCCCTTCTGATGACAGGCGCAGCCGATGAACCGATCACCGCGAAAATGATCCTCGTCGAAGCCGAGCCCTTGGATTTGTGTGCCCATAGCGCCGTCAAGCACAAGGATTCGCTCGCTCGCTGCCTGCTTCAGGGCGGCGAACACTTCACTGCCATCACGTTTCGCTGATTCCGAGCCAAAAAGATTGTCAAACATAAGCGAACTCCACTGGCCTGATTGCGACTTCGCATTCAGATCACATAAAGATATCTTTATGTCAACATATCTATACCTCGAAGAGGCCCCGCGCAAGGATAGTGCTGCTTTGGCTTGCCGTGTCCCCGAAAAATATCGATGCGATCGGCCTCTATCCTCTACAGGCATGGACAACGCAGGGCAGCCGACACAGTTTCATTCCTTAAAGCCATGACAGCGCTTTCAGGCAGCGCTATAGGGCTTATGGCAAAAGAGTCTTGGGAGGCGAGCATGAGCATACAGCGTGAAACGGCGGCACTCGGCAATTGGAGCTCGCGAGCCTACCACCGCCGCTGGCTGCTTGATCAGGTAAGCGGGCTTTTCGATTTCTTCCAGTATCGTGCCATCAATCCCAAGGGGGGATTCTACGATATGGACGATGCCGGCAGGCCGCTCGATGCGATCAATCCTGTCCGCGGCATTCATTCGACCGCGCGCATGGTTCATTGCTTCTCCATCGGTTCGCTCCTCGGCCGTCCCGGCTCCGAGGATATCGTTGATCACGGCATGAACTATCTCTGGAAGCATCACCGCGATGCCACCCATGGCGGCTATGTCTGGTCGCTCAACAATGACGGCCCCGTCGATGCCACCAAGCAAGGCTATGGCCATGCCTTCGTGCTGCTCGCCGCCTCCTCCGCCAAGACCATCGGCCATCCGCTTGCCGACGGCATGCTCGCCGATGCTACCGAAATTCTGAACACGAAATTCTGGGAAGAAAAACACGGTGCCATCGCCGAGGAATTCAACCAGGATTGGTCGCCGATCGACGGCGGCAGCTATCGCGGCCAGAATTCCAACATGCACCTGACGGAAGCACTGATGGCCGCCTTCGAAGCAACCGGTGACAAAGCGTACCTCGACAAAGCCGAAAGCATCGCCGATCTCGTCATCCGCCGCTCGGCGGGTTCTGTCGGTTGGCGCGTCGCCGAGCATTTTACCGCCAATTGGGCGCTCGATAAGGACTATCGCGGCAATGAAATGTTCCGCCCCTCGGGTACGACGCCCGGCCATTGGTTGGAATGGGCGCGCCTCATCCTGCAACTCTGGTCGCTCGGCGGCAAGCAGCACAACTGGATGCCGGACGCCGCCAAAGGTCTGTTCTCCCAATCAATGTCACTAGGTTGGGACAGCGATAAAGGCGGCTTCTTCTATACGCTCGACTGGGCTGACGTGCCGGCCAAACGCAACAAGCTCTGGTGGCCGGCCTGCGAGGCAGCCGGTGCGGCGCACTATCTCAACGAACACATGCCGAGCGATTTCCACGAGGAGAGCTATCGTAAGATCTGGGGCACTATCGGCCGCTGCTTTATCGACCATAGGAACGGCGGCTGGCATGAGGAGCTGACGGAAGACTTGATGCCCGCTCATACGATTTTCCCGGGCAAGGGCGATATTTACCATGCTTTGCAGGCTTGCCTCATCCCCCTCTTCCCGGCAACGGGCAGCCTGACCAAAGTCATCGCCGAGGCTGGCGGGAATATCTGAGATCGATCGCGGCGTCCGCTAAGCGTGACGCCGCAATCATCTTTTACGACAGGCTGAGATTGTGCAGTTCGTGGCCAAGCGTGAGCGCCAGGGCCTCCACGACCAGATTGTGATCTTCACGCTGCGGAAGTCCCGACACGGTGACGGCGCCAATGCAGCCTGTGCCGTGGACGAAGATCGGAAAGCTGCCGCCGGATGCGGCATAGTCGGCGCTTGAAAGCCCGTTGTCCTCGATCCTCTTGCCCTGCTGTTCCAGCCGCAGAGTGCTCGCATAACTGCTGCGGAAATAGCGCAACACCATGTTGCGCTTGCGGCGGATCCAGTTGGAATTATCCGGCGTCGAACCGGGCAGCGCGATGTAGAAAACCGGCATGGAATGCAGCGTGATGTCAATCGCGACACCCAAATTGCGTTCGCTGGCAAGATCGTGCAGCAACTTGCCGAGCACCCAGGCGGTCGAAAGATCGAAAGCATCGAAGCGCAGCGTCTCCTCCTGCAGCGCGATGCGGCTGAGGTCGTGTTCGATCGTCATGAAAATCCTTCCTCCAAAATTGGCCGGCTTATCAAACGCGAACGAGATGATTTGTCTACCTATCTCTTCGGCATGTCGAAACCGAGCCGCCACTTTTGGCCAAACTGCCAGCGATCACTTACCGAATGCCGCCTCCTCTTGCCCATGGAAGGCGAACAGGTCATTGATAGTGCACCAAGATCATCGCGCCGAAGGAGCCCGCTGTCATGAACGCAAAATATGCACTGCCCGCCATCCTGGCCTGCACTTGCACCTGCGCCATGACGCCCCCCGCTATGGCCGAGGATCCAGCTCAATTGGTTCTGCACGATGGTTTCGACGGTACGGACTTCGCGCCGTCGGGCCATCTCTACTATCGCGACAATTCAGAACAGAAGGCTGGTAAGATCGAATTTCAATCGGAAGTAAAACGCACCGGCACCGGGGCACTGAAGCTCAGCGTCAAGCCACTCTGCGACGCGGGCAAGTCGAACTGCAGCGAAAGAGCAGAGATCTGGGAGCGCACCAAATATCGGGTCCCTTATAACCAAGGCGTTTGGTATGGCTTCGCGGTCAAATTCGCCGACCCCATTCCCTCCGGTGATCATCGCTATCTCATTGCGCAGTGGAAGCGAGAGATCGGGCCGAAGGCAAAGGGGGATTTCAGCCCTTTCCTGGCACTGCGACTGAACAACGGCAAACTCTTCGCCACCGTCGAAACCAACTATGTGGCTCCGCCGACGACCGCGGTCAGCGACGCGACCAAGAAATGTGACGACAGTCAGACGCCTGTCTGGTTCCGCTCGGACACCAACCAGATGCGAGCCCTGGTCGCCACCGATAGCAGTTGGGGTAAGGAGGACGGCAAGGAATTCACCGGCTGCACCAGCGCCATCACCATCACCGACCACGGCAACAAATTGCCGACGCCGGATTCCGGCTGGATCGACTTCGCCATCTACAGCAAGCCCGGCCCTGACGGCACCGGCCATATCGAAATCTTCGCCAATGATAAATGGATTGTCACCGTCAAGGGACATATCGGTCATGCCGACAAGGGCTTAGGCAAAAACCAGTATTTCAAGTTTGGCCCCTATCGCGCCGCCGACACGACGGAATGGACGCTCTACTATGACGATTTTCGCCGTTCGCCCCGCTGTGCCGATGTCCTGTCGGATGCGAAGCTCTGCCCATTGAAATGACCGATTTTCGCACACTTCCTCGTCCATGATATCGCCGCGAAAAGTTAGTTGCCACCGGTCCAGATTTTCGTAAGATTTGGGTGAACTTTTTTGCCTCTCATTGGTTATTTGCCTCAGCAGAGGAGACCACTGAAATGCTCACCACTCATCGCGATTGCAAACACCATGTGGAGAAGAATGCCATTCCTTCACTTGGCGAAATCGAGGGGCGTGTCGCAGTCCTCGAAGTCGTAGCCCAATCCGCTTTGACGCACGTCTTTTTCGAAGGTCATGTCGATGTCGACGCGACCTTACTTTCTGAGATTCGCAGGGCCATGCATCGCAAATGCCGGGAACTGAAACTCGATGGCGAAGATACAGCCTCCGCACTATCCTATGCAGAGGAATTGATCGAAGCAGCAGTCGAAGCGTCGCAGCCGGTCCACCAATGATGCCCTCGCGGCCAAGACTGATCCTTTTGATCATGGTGGCGCTCGCCCTTGCGCTGGGTGTGCTCCTGTTCGCCGTACCGCATAACGGCAAGGATCAGGTTGAAAACCCGGCGCCACACGCACCGGATCAGACGCCGCAATAGTCCCCTTCGAGCCAGCACCTGTGCCAATACGAAACTGTATCTGTATCAAATCAGGCAGGCGTTAACGCCGGCGAGAGAAGCCGATTGCAAACTTTCGGAATCAAAGCAGTCTTGCTCCGCTCCCGCTCAAGTTCGAGCTTCCAACCACGGTGTAGCGAATGTCTATGATGGTCAACTCGCCCCTATATTCCGATGATGTCGATATCCTCGCCGGCGCGCTCTATGCCTGGTGTGCCGAACACAGGATCAAACTGCAAAGCCAGGAAGGACTGTCGGCGGCCAATGTCGCGATCAGCCTCTATGATGCTGGCTATCAGACGCAGGACCAACTGCTCGGCGCCTTGCACAATTACGAATTTCATTGAAATCGTAGCGCCGGCTCAGCCCTCTGTTAGCGTCTCATCGGCAGAAGACGGCCTCGCCGCAACCCGTGGACAAGTCGGAAGCGCTAGATTTCGGCTGGCGTGAGCATGCTTGCAGCGAATGTAGCTCGCCGCTGTAATCATGGTGCGGTCACGCCGCCGCAGCGGCCTTCCGCAACACGCCCGCGATACAATCCCGCTCCTCCAATATCCCCGACCATTCATCCTCATAAAACGAGGAGTCGTAGATCAGCGTGAATGGGCCTTTATAGCCGGCGGCATTGGAGAGTTCGACGCAGCGAACATAGTCCTCGGTATCGAGGCCGGTTTCCGAATAATGCGCCTTGGCATGGCAGAGTTCGGCACGACCCATGATCTCAGCGAGATCGCCATATTTGCCCACGCCCGTCCAATTGCCGAAATCGCCGTTGAGGCCAAGCTTGCCATCAAGCGCGTCAAGCACACGATGGACCTCGACCGGCCCCGGCAACAGCGAGAACCAGTTTTCGATGACAAGGCGGATACCAGTGCCGGCAATCCGTTCGGCCAGCCAACGAAGATGTTTTTCCGCCCCGCTCAGTGCTTCGTCGGTCGGCCGCGCCTTACCGGCGATCACGCGCATATTCTCGGCACCGAGGGTCACAGCGACCTCAATCCAGCTCGCCATCCATTCCACGTCGCGCTTGGCCGTCTCGGGATCACTGAGGTCGCCGTCTTCAATCAATAGCGTCTGCACCTTGACCCCTGCCCTGTCGAAGGCATTCCGCAGGCCGGCGATATAGTCGGGCGAGCGGCTCGGCAGATGAAACGAGCAAATTTCCATGCGGAAGATACCGCGTTCGGCAAACTGTTTCGGAAGATCGATCAGCTCTACCGAGCCTTCACCATAGGTCGGCTGGCGCGCTGGAGTGTCCGCGCCGCCGGGCTTGTAGGGATAGGTGCCGCCGAGTGCGCGATGCAGTGACCATGTGGAAACGGCAAAACGATCTGCCAAATCAGCCGTGAAAGCCATTGAATCTCCTCCTAATTACCCGCAGCGGACTTCCCGATTTGACGAAGCCCAAGCTTTCGGCAGCAAATCAGAAATAGAGCGACATGACGATGTCCTGATCAAAATCGCCGAAACCCTTGCCGAAAATATTGAGGCCACCGGGATTGCCGGCCGTCTCATCGATGCCGATGCGAAAGCGGATCGAATGATGATCGTGCAACCCAAGCGACGTGATCGTTTGCATCGAGACCATGGTCCCGTCGATCCAAGTGCCCTGGTCGTCGATGCTCCAAGTCTTCAGCTTGCCGTATTGCGAACCACTGAGTTTCCACCAGCTTGGCGAATAGAGCCCGCGCCTGTCGCCAAAATCGCCTGGGGATGTCCAGTGGCCGGCCTTGATGCCATTGACCCAGATGGAGATATCAGATGGCCAGTTGGAATTGGTGGCTGGCGTCTCGGAACTGAGTTCGGCGGAGAATTCCACCTTGCGGATACGACGCCCGTTCACCTTGGCATTGTTCGGGAACTTATATTCGACATAACCGCGCGTGAACCAGAGAAGCGCCGCCTGCATGCGCTGCGGATCGAGGAATACGCCCGGCACATCGAGCATGCCGATGACATTGTGGACCGAGCACAGACCGCAGGGCGGCCCAACTTCGAACTCCGTGAACAGGCCGATCGGCATGCTGACGGCGACGACGTCCTCACGCAGGCTGGTAGAACGATTTTCGAAGCGAATGAGAATTTCGCCATAAACGCTGGAACAAATCTTCTGGTTGCCCTTGCTCGCTTTCATCGTATGGGTCTCGATTAGTCCGGCCTTCTCGAGCGATTTGATGTTGATGGCGGCAGTCGACTGCGGCAGCTTCATATGCGCCGCAATGTCATTGACGTTCAAAGGCCCTTTGAGACGGAGAAGATTGAGAATTTCGATACGCGTTGCCGACCCCAGGGCCTCGACGACCTCCGTATCCTTCATCGGATCGACTGTTAGAAGCTTAGTCTCCATATCGAACTGTCATATCTCCACGTCATAGCAATCTTTGGCTCATACCACGCTCTTCGGTTGCTTTCCTCTCACTTTTTCAGGGTACCGGCCCGCGGTTCGGGAGAGATACCGCGGGCCGGTCGGGAAAACGCAGCCGCTCACCCCTTGATGCCCGAAGACAGCATCAAAGCCTGCGTCACCCGTTTCTGGAACAGGAGATAGGCGACGGCAACAGGCATAGCGGCAAGGATCGCCACGGCCATGTCCCGGGCATATTTGATGCCAAAAGCATCGTCGACCTGAGTGATGCCGACCGTGACCGTCATGGTGTTTTCGGAATTCGACACCAGGAAGGGCCACAAGAAGGCGTTCCATGCCATGATATAGGTGATAATCGCCAGCGCCGTCGTGATCCCCCAATTCAGCGGCAGGTAAAGCCGGAAGAGAATCTGGAACTCGCCGCAACCATCGAGCTTTGCCGCCTCACGCAGCTCCTTCGGCACGGAATCGAAGAACTGCTTGTAGACGATGACGACAACCGGCACGATGAGCTGCGGCAGGACGATGCCGCTCAGTGTATTGATCAGCCCCAGCTTCTGCATCAGCACGAATTGCGAAATGATCAGCGCCTGCGACGGCACCATGAAGCTTGCCAGAATAACGAAATAGAGCACTCGCCGCCCGGCGAACACGATCTGCGAGAGCGCATAGGCGCACATCATACTGATCAAAATGACGATTACAGTGACGCTGATCGATGTCACCAGCGAGTTCATGTACCAGGTCGGTAGATTGGTCTGGAACAGCGCGAAATAATAGGACGAGAAATCGAACACGCGTGGAATGAAAGTCGTGCTGGCAATGACGTCCTGCTCCGGCTTCATCGACGTTACGATCGCCCAGTAAATTGGAAAGGCCCAGAGACCGGCTATGAAAAGCGTCAAGATCAATAGCAGCGAGTTACCAATCGCGCGTCCTGGCATCAGCTTGCCCTCCTCACTCTCAGAAGCTGGTATTGCAGCACTGACACGACGACGATGATTAGGAACAATATGACCGCGATCGCGGAAGCAGCGCCGCCATGGCTGAGGCGGAAGCCCTCGCGATAGACGAGCAGCAGCAGCACATAGGTGGAATTGAACGGCCCGCCTTCGGTGAGCAGATAGATCTGATCGAAGATTTTCAGTTGCAGGATGAGCTGCAGCGTCAGCACAAGGGTCGTTACCGGCCAGATCAGAGGCCAAGTTATGCGGCGAAATGCCTGGGAGCGAGACGCACCATCGAGGGCGGCGGCTTCATAGTAGTCCTTGGGAATGTTCTTGAGCGCAGCGATGAAAAGCAGCAAGTTGAAGCCGTTCGTCCACCAGATGGTGACAAAAGCAACCATCGGCATTGCCCAGATGGGATCACGAAAAACGCTGACGGGATGGCCGGTGAAAAGTTGGATCACGTTTTGCGCGATGCCGAATTGCTGGTCCAGCACCCATTTCCAGATCGTCGTGACAACAGAGACTGGTAGAATATATGGAATGAAGAACAGCACGAGCACCAGGCTCTGCAAGCGGCCTTCCAACCGAACGACCATCAGCGCCAGTGCAAGCCCAATCACCGTGTTCGGTACGGCGCTCAAAAGGACGAAATAGCCGGTGTTCCACATCGACGTGTAGAACAGCTTCTGACTGAAGAGTTTGACGTAGTTGTCGAAGCCCACCCACTGGCCGTCGCCGATCAGCGGGGCATTCGTGAAGCTCAGCGCAAACATCTTATAGACGGGATAGGCAAATACGATCAGGTAGACGATCACGAAGGGCGCAACCATCAACACGGCGGTCAAGCCCTTCTTTCGTCCTTCGTTCGCAAACATGGCGTCTCCTCTTGCCGGCCGGACGCCGACCGGAATGACTCCGGTCGGCTTTGCGCTTTGGGCCCCTACTGCTGGCTCTGCAGCTCTTCACGCATCTGATCGATGGCATCCTTCGGATCGAGCTGACCGTTGATTGCCGGAATGATGAAGTTCTGCGCGGCCTCGTAGATCGGTCCAGCAACACCGGCGAGCGGCGAGATCGGATCGTAGACGGCGGTATCGGCGAGCTTTGAATAGACAGCGTTCGGCTGCATATTCTTGAAGTCGGCGCTTGCGGTCACAGGCTTATAAGCCGGGATGTGGCCGGCACTCGCCCAGGAGATGCTGTTCTCGTTCATCCAACGGATGACTTCGAGCACGGTCTTGACCTTTTCCTCGGAGATCGGCTTTACGGTGCTGTTCGGGATCGCGAAGGAGTGGGAGTCGACCCAGGTCGCCTGCTGCCCCATCAGGTTCGGAATTTCGATCGCACCCCATTGAAAGCCGAGTTGACCTTTCTTTTCCAGGTCAACCATGGTCGGTACTTCCCAGACGCCGTTGATATGCATCGCAGCCTTGCCGGAGGTGAAGAGCGCAATCGACGCCTCATAGGAGATAAGCTGCGGGGAATAACCTGTTTTGACCCAATTCGTTATCGTATCCAGCGCCTTCAGGCTGGCATCTCCCGGCATGATTTCTTTGCCGTCCATGAACTTCGCGCCCTGCTGAGCGACGAGTGTATAGAAGATGCGCCAGATAGAGGCGCCCTGATCACTGTTGATCGACAACGGATATTGGACCTTGCCGAGCGCCTTGATCTTGCCCAGCACCGCATTGAAATTGTCGAGTCCGTCCAGCCCCTTCGGCAGGCCGTCATCGCCGAGCAGGCCGGCCTGCTTCAATATGTCCTTGTTGTAGTAGAGAATGATCGAATGGACATCGAAGGGAATGCCGTAAGTCTTGCCGTCAGAGGTCGCTGAGTTCCAAGCGGCGTCGACATAATTCTCCTTCTTGATACCCGCTGCCGAAAGCTCGTCGGCGGTAAACGGGCGCAGAATGCCGGTCGGCACGGCCAATGGATAGCGCGAGATATGGTAAGTCATGATATCGGGTTGCTGGCCGACGGCGGCGGCCGTTTGCACCTTGGTGTAGAAGGGTACGCCCCATTCGAGAGTCGTCGCGTTGATCTTGATGTCAGGATGGGTATCGTTGAATTTTTGGATCAGCGCCTTCATCCGCACGCCATCGCCGCCGCTCAGAAAATCCCACCAGGTGATTTCCGTCTGCGCGAAAGCCGCCGTTGCCGGCAGCAAGGTCAAAGCGGCCGCCATGGCCAATTTCAAAAGTCGTCTCATGTCTGTCTCCTCCAACACAGGGGCATGATTGCCATTGAACCCGGCTCGCTCCACCGAGCCGGAAAATCCATCGGAAACACCCGGCATCCTCTTGCCGGCCGTATTCCGCACCTCTAACTGCCTGCTCACTCAAAGTTTTTTGGTATGTATCAAAAAAATCGATACTAACGAATGCGCTTGCCGTTTTCACTGAATGCAAGCAGCGTCTCCGGCGTCATCGTCAGCTCCACCGGCTCGCCCGGTTTCGGGCGGTGATCGCTGCGGCACTCAATCGTGAGTTCAGTGCCGGTACGGGTCAGTGCATGCAGGTATGCGATGCCGCCGAGCTCCTCGACGAACTCCGCCTTCACCTGCAAGGCGACTGACCGAACCTCGCCGTCCAGCACCAATTGCTCAGGCCGGACGCCGATGAAAACCTTGGCTCCCATCTGCGGCAAAGCCCCCTTCAAAGCCAGGACGACCGAGGTTTCAGGCTGGTCATCAAGCGCGATAACCAAACGACCGTCGGCGTTGCCGGTAACCTTGCCGGAGAGGAAATTCATCCCCGGCGAGCCTATAAAACCGGCGACAAACATATTGTCGGGATTGCGATAGAGATCGAGCGGAGCCCCGGTCTGCTGCACCACGCCGGACTTCAGGACCACGATCTTGTCGGCAAGTGTCATCGCTTCGACTTGGTCGTGGGTCACATAGACCATGGTCGCGCCGATCTGGCGATGCAGCCGGGCGATCTCCATCCGCATCTTCACGCGCAGTTCCGCATCGAGATTCGACAGCGGCTCGTCGAACAGAAAAACCCGAGGCTCGCGGACAATGGCGCGACCGATGGCAACACGCTGACGCTGACCGCCGGAAAGCTGGCTGGGTTTGCTTTTGAGATAATCGGTGAGACGCAGGATCTCGGCAGCCGACCGCACCTTCTCGGCAATCTCAGCCTTAGGCCGGCCCGCCACCGACAGGCTGAAGGCCATATTGTCGAAGACGGTCAGATGCGGATAAAGCGCATAGGATTGGAAGACCATGGCGACGCCGCGCGTGGAAGCTTCCTTATGTGTGACATCCCTGCCCTCGATCTCGATTCGCCCGCCTGTCGTTTCCTCCAGTCCGGCGATCATGCGCAACAAGGTCGATTTCCCACAGCCGGAGGGACCGACGAAGACGGCGAACTCCCCCTGTTCTATTTTGATATCAACACCGTGGATGACCTTCAGCGCACCGAAGGACTTGCTGACATCGGTCAACTGGATTCCTAAATTCTGGACTTTGGCATTCTGAACGTCGGCAGTCTGAATTCCCACCATGAGCCTGATCCTCCCGTGATCAACTCTACCTCCGGGCGGCGGCCTCTTTCGCCACCGCCCAGCGGATCCGCCTGTTAGGCCAATGCGACCGACAACAGGATGAAGTGGTAGGATTTTGGCGGCAGCTTGCCGGCAACAGCGCCCTCGTCCGTCAAAACGAGACCGGAGCCTTCCTTCGGTACGACAGTGTGCTGCGCATCGACGGTATTCCGGGCCCTGAGATCTTCACCGGCCATAACCGTGTGCTTCTCGACCTTGACGTTCTTAAACCCTTGAAGCGCAACAGAAAGATCGAGTGACTGATCAACGCTGCGATTGACGGCAAAAACAGCGATGCTCTTGCCACCCTCATGCAGCACCGCCGATATGTCGAGATAGGGTACATCTTGAGCGACTTCGCAATCATAGGTCGGGCCCGACGCCGAGACATTCAACGCCGTGCCGCGTCCGTACTTGGAAGCAAGCTGCAACGGATAATAGATAGTCTGACGCCAAGCGGGGCCATCGGTACGCGTCAGAATTGGTGCGATGACGTTCACGAGCTGAGCCATGCAAGCGATCTTGACGCGATCGGAACGGCGAATGAACACGTTGAGGAGCGAGGCGACGAACAACGCGTCCTCTAGGTTATAGACCTCTTCAAGCAGCGCCGGCGCTTCCGGCCAGTTCCAACTGGCGATACGCTCGCCGTCCTCCTTGCGATCGTGATACCAAACGTTCCATTCGTCGAAGCAGATCTTCACATCGCGCTTCGAGCGCTTCTTTGCCTTGATATAATCGATGATACCGCCGACAGTGACGATGTAGCGGTCGAGATCCATCGCCTTGGCGAAGTAGTTGAGCGTGTCCTGCTTCTCGTTGCCGAAATATTTGTGCAACGAGATATAATCGACGCTCTCATAGGCCTGATCGAGAACGGTAGCTTCCCATTCGGGATAGCTCTTCATCTTGTCGTTGGAGGAGCCGCAAGCCACCGTCTCGAGGGTTTTATCGAAGTATTTAAATGCCTTGCTGACCTCATTGGCGAGATGCCCATATTCAGCAGCACTTTTATGACCAACCTGCCAGGGACCATCCAACTCGTTGCCGAGGCACCAGATACGGACATTGTGCGGGTCCTTGTAGCCATGCTTGGCGCGCAGATCGCTCCAATAGGTGCCGCTCGGATGGTTGCAATATTCGAGGAAATTGCGGGCGTCATCAAGGCCGCGCGAGCCGAGGTTCATGGCAAGCATCATCTCGGTCTTGGCGAGCTTCGCCCAGTCGGAGAATTCGTTGACGCCGACCTGGTTGGTCTCGCGCGTCCGCCATGCAAGATCGAGGCGCACTGGCCGCTCATCACGCGGACCGATACCATCCTCCCAACGATAGGCCGAGACGAAATTGCCGCCCGGATAGCGCACGATCGGCATATCAAGATCGCGGACATACTCCAGAACATCCTGACGAAACCCGTTCTTATCCGCCGTCCTGTGCCCCGGCTCATAAATTCCGGTATAGACCGCCCGACCCATGTGCTCCAAAAACGAGCCGAAAACCCGCTTATCGACGTTGGAAACAGTAAAATCCTTGTTGATGACGGCTGCAGCTTTCATCGTGCTCCCTCGCTTATTGCTGTTGGTTGACTGCGAGGTTATGATGAAAGATTTTATTATTCAAGTTTTTTGTTTTATATCGTGATTTTTGATTTACTTGGTAGTTCAGCTCCTTGCCAGCCGTTCCATAAGCGCGATTGCGTCCTTCCCTAAAAGAGCGGTCAACTCAGCCGACGGAAGCGATTGCGCCAGTTTCGCGGCCTGGCCTGACCAGAGATTGGTGAAATCACCGGAACCAGCCGCTTCGGCCTTGGCGCGCAACGGCGCCAAAGCGCCGCCGGCCGTGGGAAATGCCGGCACAAGATCAGAGAGTGGCCCCAGCTCGCGCATAACGCGGTTCATCACGCCCCTCGCGGGCCGGCCGGTGAAAACATTCGTCAAAGCGGTATTGTCATCGCCTGCGTGTTCCAGAGCCGCGCGATGAACCAACGGAATTTTCGCTTCAGGCGTAAACAGGTAGCTAGTGCCGAGCTGTGTTGCGGAAGCGCCAAGTGCGAAAGCAGCTGCGATTCCACGCGCGTCTGCAATTCCGCCAGCGGCAATGACGGGGACCGCGACAGCATCAACAATCTGCGGCACCAGCGCCATCGTGCCGACCTGCGTCGCCATATCCTGCGTCAGGAAATTGCCTCGATGGCCACCCGCTTCGAAACCCATGGCGATGACAGCATGGACACCGCGTTCGACAAGCCACCGCGCCTCCGCCACCGTGGTCGCCGAGGAGATGATCTTCGCTTCGGTTGCCTGTACCCGTTGGACCAGCTTCTCATCAGGCATTCCGAAATGAAAGCTGACGACCTCGGGCCGGTAGGCCTCCACGATCTCACAGAAGGAGGTGTCGAACGGCGCGCGGCCGCCAGCCGGAACCGGTGCGACAGGATCAAGCCCCGCCTCGACATAATAGGGAGCAAGCCGCGCTTGCCAGGCCATCTGTCGTGCGGGATCGTCTTCAGGCATGGTATGAGCGAAGAAGTTCACGTTGATCGGCTTTTTCGTCGCCGCTCGTATCATATCCAGAGCCGCACCGAGTTGCTCGGCATTGTATTGCGCACTCGGCAGGGATCCGAGCCCGCCGGCCTCGCTTACCGCAATTACCATCTCTGGCGTCGTCGCGCCTGCCATGGGCGCCTGGATGATGGGAATGTCGATGTGAAATAGGTCAAGGATCCGGGTATCTGGCCATCGGCTCATCGCAAGCACCTTTCGTCTTCGGTGTCCCCAGCCATCATTATCAGCCTAACAGAGGCGGCGATAATGATTAGTGCGGATGAACCCATGCGTTTGTCGACGGACCGAAAATCTCATGCTGCGAACTGGATTAGCCTGTCTCGACAAAACACTGCTGAGAAAGGCTACAAAAACCAGAAACGCAAAAAATGCCCTCTCCTGTTCGGGAGAGGGAGATAGGAAAAACGGCACACTGCAAAACCGACGCATCCACCAGGGGACTGAAATGCGACGATATGGAACATGATAGTGGCGGTCAGGGAGCGGCCCTTCCACCTCTAATCCATCGGCCAATCGAATCGAGGATCAGGTCGGCGATCCACATGGCGCAGACGCCGACCACGAAGGCAGTCGCATTCATGGCAGCAGCGTCCTTTTGCGGCAGCGGCCAATTGATAGCGCGTAAATAGTAAAGCGCGGGCTCTGTCAGATAGGCCGCAGCCAGCGCCCCGCAAATGGGCGACGCGATAATTTCTCTGGTGGTATATTGACGACGGGACAAGCCGCGCAAAATGCCGCCGGAGAGGCCCGCGATGACGACGCCGGCCTTGATGCCCAATGCATCGAGAAATTCGTTCACCGTCATGATCTATCCCTGTAAGCCCTTGCTGGGAAGCTACCACCTCCCGCCAAGTAATATGGCTAGGAGGGGCGCTATTATTTAACGACGGGCGGCTGAGGCTTCACCAAACCAGAAAGCCCGTCGCGGGTAATATTGACCACGATCTTGAGCCCACCGAGGGCGGCGACGATGTAGGCCGTGTAGCTCGGGCTGAAAAAGGATCGCGAACATTCCAAAGTGCCATCGCCCAACTGTGTGCAACCCGTCGCCAGGAGAATAGCGACAAACAGCGCGGACAAGGTAATCAGTATGTTCAAAATATTGTGCAAAGCATTGGTATTAAACATGAAATTTCCTTTATGAAGATGTGAAAATTACTGCGCCTGTCGAGCAATGTTGAGAGCAGCATCGATTGTCGCGTAAGCCTGCGCCACCTGTGCCACGACATCCGCGGCCGTTTCACGCTCGGGATTGACGCAAAGGTTTCGGACGCCGACGTAAGCCGCGGCTTCCTTGTCGATCATAGATTGTTTGACCGTACCGATTTCCGCAATTGACGTGAAAGCGGCGTATGCGGTTTCCAATGCTTGACAAGCCTTCGGGAGATTTTGCTGGATCGCGATATTGAGCGATGCCGTCTGACAGCCGGACAAAGCAAATCCGATCGCCGCCGCTAAGAGCGGAGCACGCATGTGATAATCCTTTGCTAGGAGAAATGATTGTATCGAGCCGTCGCAGTCTCGCGACGCCGATTACCGCGCCGCTTCGATCGCCGCGGCGAAGGACTTGGCATAGTCCGCAATGTCAGTGGCTCGATCACTGCCATTGATAATTTTGCGGGCGCCGGTCCAATCGGTGACAGTGGCGTTGAAGTGATCGGCCAGCTTCTTGCCTGTAAAACGGCCATTGATCATGCCGTCGAACAGGATCTCGACAGCCTTGGCGGGATCGAGGGCCTTGTCGGGCTCCTCAGAAAGGCTGTACTTCGCATAGTTGTCGTAACCGGTAATCTGTACCAAGCCTCGCCCACGATAGCGCCATCCATCACCGCTCGCCTCATCGCCATTGCCCATACGGCTTGCATACGCGCGATTGGCGATACGTTGCGGCTGCCGGGCATAGATCACCGCTTGCGCTGCCGTGAAGTATTTCGGAAATGTCACCTTGAGACCAGCGGCAGAGTAGTTGAGGTTCTCCACGACGGCGCACATCGTATTGTCTGTTTCGTGATAGGCCGTCGCCAGCATGTAGGAGAGCCAGCGTACATCGCATAGGCTTTCCTCCCAGGCATCGAGGATGGCCTCCATGCCGTTCGCCTGATTTTGCGACAGCCGTCCGCGGAACAGCGAGGAGCGCAATGCCGCGAAGAATTTCGCACGATCCATGAATGATCCTTTGGCTAGTGTTAAATTCGGCATCGAAGCATTGGAGATCGAGAGGATATTCTCCAACGCAGGCAATTTAGCCGCGTATTTATTTCCGTCGCTGGTTAGAAACTTTTATCCATGTAAGGGCCTCCTCCCTTATGCCGCAACTACTGGCCAAGGGAAGGCGTCGACATCAGCCGCCGTCTTAATCGTGCCTACGGTGATTGCCTCAACAACCGCATCCTCAGCCGCAAAACTAGCCTGCACATGGGCGCCGACTGCATTGGCGACGGCCCTCACCTGCGCGGCCGTCAGATTGACGAAGCCGTTCGCAGTCTTGAAATTTACGGTGATGGTAGGGTTGGCCTGTACATAGGCATAGGCCCCGGCGATGAGTGCTTGGCTCTGACGATCGGTGGAAACCGCCATATCGCCAAACACGATGCCGCCAGTCTCAACAGCATAACGTTTGGTCGCCGCATAGGCCTGCAAATCGACCGAGACTGGTTCGGGCKACCAGCCAGCCACGATAGACATCAAGCTTGGCGGTGCTTCCGGCCAATCGCTGGCGGCATCCACCAATGTGATTTCCTGCTTACTGAGCTGTTCGATGATCGCATCCTTTTCAGAGGCCGGCAGCTCGACGGTAATCTTGGCAGCCAGCGCCAGCCAATAGTCTTTAACATTGTAGATCTGCTGTCKACCGAGCCAGAAGGCGGCCGACGCCATCCACCGATCGGTCTTGTTCTCGGCGCGCGCCGACAACAGCGCCTCGATCATCGGTTCATACATGCTGTCAATGCGATACATAGGCAGTCCTTTCCTGTGTTTGGGCTTGGGCAAAAGCGCGCACTTCGCGCCAATCGATAATGGCAGCGGCGCGGATTTCGGGAGCTGTGGTCGCGGCGGCAAGGGCAGACTTTGCCGATCGGCGGACGCATTCGATCATCTGCGATCCGCTTGCCCAATGCTGATCTCGTGTGAGGATCTCGACTGCTTTCTCGAAACGGCTTACGGCGTCGCCGGCCGCTTCCGCTGTGATGTGCAGTGTCTCGCCCTCGGGTACGTTCGCGCCCTGCTGCAAGTCGGCAACAATCAACAGGGCTTCTTGCCGTTTGAGCCTATAAATGGCGTCTTGACCGGGCACGAGAGTGATAAACAACCCGCGAGCATCAGCGGCTTGCGCTTCGATATCTGCCGCTATCTGTGCCCTGAGCTGATCAAGGTCGGCACGACGATCAAACCGCATGGATTGTCACCTTGAAATCTCGATAGGCGGCCGGTGCCTGGAAAGAAAATTCGTGATCGCCGGGCATATCAGTGACAAATTCGAAGACATTGTCCTCTACGGCGACAATCCGGCCGCTGTGAATGACGGAGGTCCCGACTGGCAGGGCAAAGCGCACTTCGTCTACGCCGTCGGCTTTGATGCTGAGGTCCGGCACTTCAACGGCGGTGCCTTTGGAAATAATAGTGCCGTCTAGGACATAACAGTGCGCGTCGATATCACGCCAGTATTGGTCCGCCTGCACTTCCACCGCCTTGAAGCCAGCGCCATAGAGGCCCGCATAGTGCGGCAGCAGGCTTAAGGCACAGTCGCCGCTCTGGCGGATCGCGCCGTCAGGGCCATAGACGATGTAATGGATCGTTCTGTCTTCTAACGCGGTCACGGAATTACCTCTTGAGAGATGTTGCGGTGATGTTGCTTTCGTTCCAGCCGATGGTGTTGCCGGGGCAATAGATCTGCAGGATGTAGGTGTGGTTGCCGGCGCCGGGGGCATCATAGAGGCCAGAGACTGCGACCAGGCCGGCCGTATACGTGGTCTGTGTGGTGCTGCCATTGCTGCCACCTGTGCCAGAGACGACAGTCTGAACCACGCCGAGATAGTAGGTCTGGCTGAAGATCGCCGTTCCGTCGCGGAAGATGTTGACGCCGATCGGCTGGGAGTTCTGGCTACCGCCATTCTGGTTGTACTGGCCAAGTGTCATAGCGTCGATCACGACACGGCCATCGCCGGCAACATTGACGACACAGCTCACCAGATTGACGGTGCCGCCAGCACCGATCGTCTGTGTGCCGGCCGTACGCCCGACGCCCACCCCGGTGACTGCACCACCGGAGATGTTGGACGTGCCCACCTGCAGCGTGCCGATGACAGCCGAGCTGATGTTGACTGCGCCCAGATTTGCAGTGAGTGCGTCCAGGCTGTTGACCGAGATCTTGTTTGCGGTGACCGCACCATCCACGATCAGCTCCGCGCTCACAGCACGGCGCATAACAGGCCGCGACCAGTAGCACGAGGTCCCTGTTCCGGCCGTCTTAGCAACCTGCAGGTCCATGGCGAGCGCGGTTATACCGGAAGGGATAGTGTACTTGCCCTGAAGGCGCACCCACGCGTTTTTGGTGCCCGTTCCAGTGATCAGTACAGGCGATATCACACCTGTAGGCGAACGCGCGTAGGCATAGACATTGGCCAAGTTCGCATCGGTGTTATTCACCCAAACATCAAAGGCGTAGGTTTCTCCCGGTGAGACCGCCACGAAGTTTGAATAGGCGCAGTCTCGCCCAAGCGACTGCAACAGATAGCCTGAGGCGTCGCCCTGGCTGTTGTCGAGATAAAAGTTCTGTAGGCTTTGCGTCGTCCAGCCGGCGATACTTCCCGCCTGCCAGCCGTTGTCCGCCATGTTAGAAAAGTCGGTCAGCACGAGTTGCTTGGCAGTGATCGCGCCAGCAGCGATCTGAGATGCGCCGATCGTGTTGGCAGCAAGCTTGTCACCGGTGATCGTGCCGGCCGCTACCGTGGCCGCCGTCACCGCGCCGGCCGCAATCTTGCCGGCCGTCACCGCATTGGCTGCGATCGCATCTGCGGTCACAGCATTGGTGGCGATCTTGGCGGCAGTTATCGCTCCCGCAACGATCCCGCCACTGTTTATCGTGACTACGCCGCCGTCACTCCATTGCGTTGCCTCGCTTGCTCCAGCGGGCGCTCTGCAAAGCATCGGCTTGTTGACGAACATAAAACTGTCCGTCTGACCGGTATTGGTATCGAGCTTCCGAAGATGAATTCCTGCCGCAACTGTGCCAGCGGGAGCGATACCGATAACTCGGAGGCGGGTCCATAAATCGGGATTATGGGAATCGCCATAGACCGCGTTGTTCTGTGCGGGGCCAGTGTATCCAATCGCCGTTCCGTCGCTTGCTACCCAGATAATTCGTAGTTCCACGGTGCATCGATGCGCGGATATGTAAGCGGAGCACTCAAATGTCTCCCCCGGTTGGCATGGGACCGAATATTTCAAGTTGCCTGCGCCACTTGGGTAGTCAAGACGCTGCCACATTACATCTTGGTAAAATCCGGTAGGTCCGCTGCCTTGATAGAGCATCAACGTGGGGCAATTGTATCCAACCCAGCCCCCAACGTCTCCCGGCTGCCGAATAGCGAAAACGACGCCGGGGATTGTACCGCTCGCGTACGATATGGCCCAGCAATCCAAACCCATTGAGAAGCTTGCGTTCTGCAGCAGGTTCTTGCCGGAGCCGACCGCAAGCGCATCCGTGGTAACAGCATTGGAAGCGATCTTGTCTGCAGTCACCGCGTCAGCCGCGATCTGCGAGGCCGAAACCGCGCCGGCTGCGATCGTACCTGCCGTGACTGCGTTCGCGGCAATGGTTCCGGCCGTTACGGCATTCGCCGCGATCTTGTCTGCCGTGATGGCGTTTGCGGCAACCTTGGAGGCAGTGACCGCACCGTCTTCGATCATGACCGCGCCGGTAGCCTTGCGTAGAACCGGCTTCGCAACGTCGTAAGACCCACTGTTGTTCGCCGTGCCAGGGCGCGCGGTGAGCTGAAGATTGAACCTTGCCGGAATACCATTGTTCGCCACGGTGGCGGGAATGTTCACCAGCGCCTGCACCTTCGTCCAAACTGTCGGAACATCCGCCGCGAGCGCAAAATACACCTGCGGCCATACAGTGTTGGCACCCAAGCGATCTGAGACCGATAAGTAAGAGCCGAACGGCGCTGTGGGCGCACCGTTCTTCCGGATGTAGAACTCGACATAGTAACTATCCCCGGCCGAGCAGGGCATTGAGCCTGTTGTGGCCTGCCCAGGGTCGAAGATGGCGTAGTCGATCCCGCCGTTCGCGTCCGGAATGCGGATATAGTTCGGAGCGGGGTCTCCGGATGTGCCAACAACCCGGCTTGGTGCGATCATACCGCCCAGCAGCCAACCGTCCGTGCCGGCCGCTCCTTGATCGAAGAACGGGTTGGTGACCATGTTGGCGAAATCGCCGATTGAAACCGACCTAGCCGTCACTGCACTTGCAGCGAGCTGTGTTGCGCTGATCGCGCCGGCAGCAATTTGCCCGGCCGTGATGCTATTGGCAGCAATCTTGTCGGCGGTGATAGTGCCGGCCGCGATCGTGTTGGCTGTGACCGATCCGGCCGCGAGCTTCGGCGTAGAGATCGTGCCATCGGAAATCTGCGTTCCAACGATCTGACCAGTGATATCGCCGGCCGCCGTCGCCGATGTCCAGGCGCTACCGGTATAACGGTAGAGCTTGCCATCTGTCGTTAGATAGACCGTTCGGCCTTCGATGTTGCCCGTCGTCGGCAAGCTGGCGACAATTTCCACCGGCCGAATATCGGAAGCGAACTTTGTCGTATCCACCGCATTTGCCGCAAGCTTCGCGGCACTCACGGAGCCATCAGCAAGCTTGCTCGCATCGACTGCCAGAGCTGCCAGCTTGTTGTTCGTGATCGCGCCGTCGGCAATTTGCGAAGCGTTCAGCGTCCCGTTGACGTCGCCGGCAGCGACAGCAGCCGTCCATGCGCCGCTGTAGTAGCGATAAAGCTTGCCGTCCGTCGTCAAATAAACCTGTCGGCCTTCGACATTGCCTATGGTTGGCAAAGAAGAGACGACTTCGACAGCCTTAATGCTACTCGCGAGGCTCGTTGCATCGACCGCACCCTGAGCGATCTTTGCCGCGGTTACAGCGCCATCCGCGAGCTTCGTAGAGATCACCGCGCCGCTTGCCAGCACGTCGGCGGTAACGGCAGCTACCTGCATCTTCGCCGCCGAAACCGCCTCGTCAGCGAGCTTCAGATTGGTGACCGCCTCGTCCATAATCTTTTCGGCGGTCACCGCCGCATCGGCGATCTTGGAGGCGGTGATCGCGTTGTCGAGAACGTCGCCCGATTGGATCAGGACATTCGGCGTCTTCACACTCAGCCAAGCCGACCAATCCGTGGCGCGGTTGGACTTGGGAATGTAACGCCCCCTCGCCTCGTAGTCGGTGTTCGACAGCATCCATTGTCCCGAGATTATCCAGGAGAATGGCGAAGCATAGCGAGTGCTATCGCTGTCGAAGACGATATCGCCGGTTTCCTTTAAGCGGACTTGCACCCACACACGCTCGACATCGTCCATGTCCGCCGCGCAACTGATCTTGATCGCCGGCCGACGATCGATACCGCCGGCGTCTTTCACAGTCGCCGGCTCGACGGTCCAGCCGACCATTGGCTGTGAGGGCGGCGTAATGGGGCCGATCCAACCTGTAGCAGTGGGCAATTGCAAACCGCTGTGCCAGTCGTAGTCGGCAGGATCGACTTCCTTCAGCGTGACAACGATGAGGAAATTCGGCTGTGGCTCGACCTTGACGACAAGGAATTTCTTTTCGTCATAGCCATTTCGCACCGAAGTCCAGGAAACGACATCGTTCGGCTCCAGCGGATAGGCGTCCGGCGGCAGCGATACCTGGTGCACGCGGAAGCGCCGGTAGTCCTGGATCATCGCCAGGCCGACACGTTGCACCTGATTGGCGAAGGGAACTGTCGGCAACTGGATCTGTGCCGGCAGACGGCGATTGCCGTCCTGAGCTTCCAGATCGGCATTGTAACGGCCGGGCGCATCCTTCGTCGCCCACTTCTCGGTGGGCTCCGGATAGGTCGCCTCGATGGCGTTGTAGGTGTCCGAAAGCGACGGAAACGGCTGGAAATCCTGCTCCTCCGTCACGACGATATCATCGTCGGAGAAAGAATAGACAGCGCCGCCAGGCGTGCTGATAAGCACCTTGAAGATGCCGCCGACTTCGGCCATGCGGCCGTTGCAGCCTTTCAAGAGTTCGGAGATCACGTCGAGCGGCTGTTGATCGCATTGCACTTCGTAGCCGGCGCGGAAGGCGGGTTCGCTAGTGCCGTCACCGAGTGCAACTGGAGCATCGCAAGCGTTTGCCGCCGCCATCCAGTTCGCGGCGGGCAGACAGAAGGCAGCGATATTCTGGCCACCACAGACCCATTCCGACCCACGGTAGACGCCGCGCGCCAGATTGTAGATCATCGTGGCCGGGTTGCTCGTCGGCTCCCAGCTAGCCGGATTATCCCAGCGATGGGTGCCATTGCCGCCGACGGACGAATCCTTGCGGATATCGTAGAGCGGCACCGGATGCGGCTGGTACAGGCCGGCGGGAATGCCGGAGAACAGATTGGTATTATAACGTGCAGTCAGGATGACGACCTGACAGCCAAGGCCAATCATCGTCGGCTTCCATGGGCGATCGGGATTGGAACCGAATTTCGCAGTCAGGAAGGCGTCGGCGCTGGACTGTGTTCCGTCGAGAAATTTGATCCAGAGATAGTCCTTGCCTTTCACACGATACTGCAGAACGGGAAAACCGCGACCATCGGGATGCGGCTCTTCCCAGAGCACGCCGACCTGCTGATCATCGATCCAGACGCTGGTCAGCCCGCGTTCGCCGGCATAGTTGGGCAGGTTGCCGACTTCGATGACATCGGTGAAATAGGCGTTCGGCGTCTTGCCATCCTCGCCCCAAGAGCCGGCATATTTGCGACGGCCGGCGGTGGCGTAGCTGCCCATGATGAAGGACATGGGGTGGTCATCGCCCATGCTGATTTCCAGCTTGGCGCCGGCCTGTTGCGGCTGGTCTTTCTTAGCCAGCGCCTTTTCGACCAGCGACAGGCCGACATTGATGGCAACCGTAAGCACCAGCTTGCCGATGACACCGACCGAACCGATGAATTGGGAAATCGCGGCGATCGCCGCAGTGATCGGATCGGCATGCGCCGCATCCGCCATCAGCCAGAAGCTGAGGACGCTCAGGATCAAAATCAAAATTTTCATGGACCGGGCGACCTCGAAAGACGCATGGAAAAAGCGCGCCGCCGGTTGGTCGGCAGCGGCATATCACCGATAGGTGATAAAGAAAAAGCGGTGGCGTCGCCGGCTCAGCCGACCCTGAAGGCCCGCTTGGCGTCGAGCAKATCGACGGTGCCGAGGCCGGTTTCGCGCAGCACGAAAATGCGCTCGCCATTGACAACGCCGAGGGCGTAGCCGAAGGGGCCTTCATGCGGGATGGCAGCGATGTCGCCGATATGGGCCTGGCTCGGATGGATCTCCGGCAGCATGCTGGCGACGAGATCGGCGAGATTGTCGAAACCGGCCACCTTCATGGTCTTCAGCGCGCCGGCGGCGGTCGAGTATTCGCCGCGAAACTGGGCAGCGCAATCGATGCCGGTGATCGCCAGCACCAGATTGCCGGCAAGGCCCGGACCGCAATCATGGCTGCCCCAGGCAAAGGGAGTGCGCTTCAGCCGATCGATCTCGGCGACAAAGCGAGCACGCCAGTTCTTGAGCCTGACAAGATCATCAATCACTTCTGCCCCCAAGGTATCTGCCAATTGGCGACGGTGCTGGAATAAAGGCCGAACTCATCGCCGCTGCGGCGCTTCTGGCCCTCATAGGAGGATTTCGCCGGATTGGTGCGTTCCAGCATGGCGATGGCGGCGGAGATGGCGGAGATCTCGATATCGCCGTCCTGCCCCACCGCCGGCGTCTTGATCGGCGCGCCATCGGCAATGCCGAGAAAGGCGATTTCCGGCACCGCACTCGGCAGACGCGTGCCGGTATCGAACGACATATCGTGGATTTCGATCGGCGCCAGCCGCAGATCGTAGCCGCGCACGAGCTGCTGCACGGCGGGCGCGATCTGGCCGACGGTGATGGTCACGGTCTGGATCGTCAGGTCGGCGGTGCGGGGGATCGGGCTCACCTTCAGATTGAGGCCGCCATAATAGGTCCGCGCCTCCGGCAGACCGGTGACGCCTGAAGTGACCGTGATGTTGATGTCGTCGTCGCCGGTCCAGAGGCCAACGGAAGCGGGCGCGCCGCTCGCCAGGTCCTTGCCGGTGATCCATACGAAGCGACGGGGCACGAGCCCCTTGTCGCGCGCGCCGGTCAGCGCCGCGAAGAAGGCGGAGGTGATGTTCTTCATCGTCTATTTCTTCTGAATGACCTTGAAGGTGGCGCCCGAGGTGATCGGGCCGCTCGCGGCGCCGGGATTGTGGCTGCCCGGCGTGATCAGACATTTGCAGGCTGGCAGCAGCAGGATCACGCCGAGACCGGCGGCAAAGCCCGCCGGCAGATGCGGGAAGACGCCGAAGACGGGCGTAATCCCCTGCCCGTCGGCGCTTGCCGTTTCCGAGACTTCGAGAAAGGCGTAGCGGCCGCCATAGCCGACCTGCATCTTGTCGCCGACGGTCAGCCGATATCCCGACGGCAGGCCCTTGAGGCTGAGCGAAGCATTATCGCCCCCGAGCGCCGCAATGCTGACGCTCGCGGCCCCGATCTTCGTCCCGTCCGGATCGGCCTGCGGATATTTCGACAGCGGATCATAAAGAAAAAGCGCCTCCTGGGCGCCGTGTAGTTTGCGGATGCGGGCGGCGATCTGTTTCGCCTCCGCATTGTACATGTCGGCCAGCGTCACCGTGCCGGTCCAGAGCGGCGGCGCCAGCTCCGCCTGCCAGACCCTGCCATCGCCGGAGCCGGAAAGCTCGTCGTTACGCTGAATGTCCCAGACGATGCTGGAAATCTTCAGAAGATCGGCAAAGGCCGGCAGGCTGTAGGGATAGGAAACGGCCATCAGCGCCTCCGGGGATTGCGGTTGATTTGCGCGACGCGATCGGGAAGCTGCTGATTGAAATCGTTCAGCCCCTGACGCGTCGAACTCTGCGCTTCCGATTGCGCGACATTCTTCACATAGGCCTTCAGATTGCCATCCTCATCGACGGAAACGCCGACCGTGACATGCACACCGGAAGCGGAGCCCGAGGCATCGTTCTGATTATCAGCCCAGAGGCGACGGACGGGAACGGGAGCATCCGGCTGCGCCCGTACCAATTTCGGGCCGCCCTCGCCGACCACGCCGCCATCGGCATAGCCGCGCCGGCCAAGCCGCATGGCCTCGACGACGCCGACGCCGCCCGCCCGGGCGATATCCTTCTGGCTCCAGACGACCTCGCCGGCATGAACGATGCCGGCCGGCTCATGCTTGCCGCCGGGGCCGGTATAGCCGCCATCGGCCCAAAGGCCGGGAATGCCACTCGCAACGGCTGCCGCCGCCTGCGGCGATCGCGCCAGAATACCGAGATCCAGCCCACCGCCTCCGCCGAAGAGCCCGCCAAGAATACCTCCACCACCGAACAGCCCGCCGCCCGCGGCGGCGCTGTTGACCTTGAACAGGCTGTTGAGCACATCGTTCAGCAACCTGTCGGAAATCTTGGTGAGCACGGAAATCGCCGCCTTCCCCAGGGATTTCCAGAGCCCCTCGCCATTGCGCAAGCCGCTGACCGGCGTCGAGGCGAAATCGCCGGCAAGCTCGCGAGCATATTTCAGCTGCTCATTGTAACGAATGATATTGGCCGAGGCCGAATTCATATCGACCGGCAGGCCATATTGCTTCTGTGTCGAAGCAACAGTCTGATCGATGGTCGAGCGGCCCATTTGATCCTGCTGGAACTGGATATCGCGCGCGAGCTTCTGCAGCGCCTGCGCCTCGGCGACACGCCGATAGGCATCAGCCTGATCGTTGGCCGCCTTGGTCAATTGCGGCATTTGCACCAACTGCGCTGCACCACTTTTCTGAAGATCGTCCTGACTTTGCTTCAGCGTGACGACCTTCGATGTCACATTGTCCGTTGCGGCAGCGGATTGGGTGGAGGTCTGTGTAGTAAGCTTGGTTTGTCCAGCGTAAGCTGCCGAGGATTTTGTCGCGTTATCAATGGCCTTTGCTGATCTCCCAATAGCAACGTCATTATCGGTCCGTCCTGCAACTCGATTCGCCTCTACGCTAACGGTAGATTGATCGGCAATTTTTGCGCCAGAATTCGTTGTCGCAGCCGAACTGGACAAACTTGCCAACCCTGGAATAAGCAATCGCGTGATGGCGGCCATTCCATTAACAAATCCTGAGGAACTATTTGCCCATTCAACTAACTTTGAAGCGACTATTTGCGTCGCAGCATTCGATGCCCCAACGTTGTTAATGTTTGTCGCATCAACCGAAGTTCCCGGTGCACCTCCGTTAGTCATATAGCTTACAACCGCAGCTTTAGCTTCCGTACTCGTCTCTTGAATCTTTTCCAATCTCTGCGAAATCAAGCTGGCGTAATTATTTTCCCAAGAGTTTTGTAACGCCTCCAAGTCGGGCGCCACGTCCAGATTTTCCGGCTTCGCTCGGGCTGCTGCAATACCCTCGATAACTTTTTTCACATCCTCCGGAACGGCGTCCATGTGCTGTAATCCGTTGATCAACTTTTCCAACGGCGCCGCAAACTCATAATAACTCGCACCAGGAGTATTCCGCTGAATTCTCGCGTCCGCAACAATATTATAGTTTTCTTTCATAAAGTTATCTAGAATTTTCTCTGATTCTTGGTATTTTTCGTTTATAGATATTCTACTTTTATATATAGTATTTGCCACACTAAGCATTTTCTCAGCGTCTTCGGCGTCTTTCTTAAATTGCGGCATAGAATCGCCGCTCAGCGTGCTTCTATCTTTCTTTTCATCCCGGTCTTTTTTTATTTCCTCAAATGCCGTGGCTTGTTTATTGAGATCGGTCTCGCGCAACAGCCGAGTCAATATGTTATCGCCTTGAGTGGCAGCAAGTTTTGCTTTCGCATCACTAACAAACGGCCCAACAAGCTGCAGAAACCAATGTATTGCTTCACCAACTTCCTGGATTTCGCTCTTGCGAAGGGGTTCACCTGCCCCCGAGGCGCGTTCACGAATAAAATCGAAGTTAGAATATCCCGTAGGATGACTAAAATCTAACATGCTTCTATTAGCACCGCTGGCTGATGCTTGTGTGGTTGGCGGCGCGCTATTAATGAGTTGCGCAACTGCGAAAGTAGTCGTGGCATTTGCTGCCACTTTGCCGTTCGCTGCCGCAAGTTTTATAACTTCTGCGTTTGCTTTGCCGATCGTTCCGCCAGCGACCCGAACCTTGCCATTCATATCGTCGATGGCTCGCGCTGCTGCGCTTGTTTTCTTTTCCGCCCGTGTGGCCTCCGCATTCCATACGCTAAGATCGTTTGCTGCGGAGCGTACTTGGGATGCATCAATGACAATACCAAGTCTTGCAATGTCTAACATAGGCTTGCCCTCCCCTGAATAGCAGAGTATCGTCTCTAGGTTGTCTCATTGGGAAAATTTCGTGCTGTATCTTTTATCTACGGCTGCAGACGCAGCCGCTGTGTGCCCACACCTCAGCTATTTGAAGCGGGCTTCAATCATCGCGAGCGCTTTGCTTGCAACGTCGGCCTTGAGCGGCTGCAACTTTTTTGATCCACCGCTCGTTACCGCATGCGAAGAAAATCTAAAAGGCGCGCTCGTAAAACCCTCAAGCTATCGGCGCCATGATTTCAACATCACTTCAATGCCAGTCACACGATCCGAATTGGATAATTATTTTGAAGGCACGCCATTAAAGGCATTGCGCAAAGAGGCTCTTGAGCGTTTTGACGACGGAACTGAGCGACCGGTACGCTATATGCTAAATTTACAATTTTCCGCTGACGACGAAAACGCCGAAACTGTGACAACAAAGCTCGCGTGCGAGTATTTCTCTTTTGACGGCAAACAGTCCAGCGTCGTTCCGTTCGTAACAGGGTTAAAACCCTTAGATATTTCCGAGTTTTCGCGACTAACGTCCAAATCACTTACGGGTATCGCCGAAGAGAACCTTCGAAAGGCGGCGGAAGGTCTATAGTAGTCCAGCCAACTATGTTTACCTTCTCCCTATGCGGCAGCGCCCACCGCTACTTTGTCAAGTGCTCCTCGTGAAGCTGTGGCGTTCCCAGTTACAACAGCAAATGCTTTTGCTAAAGCTCCCGTTCCCTTCTGTGCATTCCAAGTAGCCACTGTCATACTGGCGAGATTGGTGTTCGCGGCCTTAATACTTGAGCTATCAGCCGTTAAAGTCAGCGTTGCAATGTCCGTCATGGGCTTTCCTTTTCCGGGAAACTTGTCTTATATCCACTAAAATCAATCAGGAGATGAAAATGCGCTGTACCTTTGCGGCTATTTGTATGTGTTTGTGGAGTAATAGTGTAATGGCAGACGATAGTACGCGGACTGAATTGTCCAATACGGTTGTCAATGCGGCACTGACTGCCATAGCTCATGCTTACGTATGCCGTACCGCCTTGGGTTTGGATTATTACGATGCAGTTCGTGGAGGGGCAGAAAGAGCGATCGAAAGTGTGATCGACGACACGAAGGTTTCAGAAAAGCTCAACAGCCTTGAAGAAGAAATGAAAAATAGACCTAAATTTACCAAATTAAAGCCAAGCAAAGATAAATGCATTGAGGTATTATCGAATGGCAAGAACGATATACTCATAAAACTCGATAAATATCAAAAATATAAATATTGAATGTCGCTCTTCATTAATTGAACTAAGAATTATGCAAGAATTACGGTGACAGTGCATTCAAATACACTTCCAGATTTGACCAAAGCAACCAATGGCCCGTCTCGCTCGTATCGTCATCCCTGACACTCCACATCACGTCACCCAACGCGGCAACAGGCGGGCTCAAACCTTCTTTTGCGATGACGACTATGCGCTCTATCGCGATCTCCTAGCTCATTATTGTCGCGCCGCCGGTGTCGAGGTCTGGAGCTGGATATTGATGCCCAACCATGTGCACCTCATTCTCGTGCCGGCGGATGCCGACGGCATTCGCCGGGCTCTATCTCGCGTGCATCGCGTCTACGCCGGCCGTATTCATGCAAGGCTGCGCCGGACCGGCCATTTCTGGCAGGGCCGCTTCGGTTGTGTCGCCATGGATGAAGAGCATCTGGCAGCAGCGCTCCGCTACGTCGCCCTCAATCCGGTGCGCGCTCGCCTTGTCGAACGGGCTGCCGATTGGCGAAGGTCGAGTGTCGCGGCCCAACTTGGACTGATTGAGGATAACGGCGTCACGACCATAACACCGGTTCGTGCTCGCTTTCCCGATTTCGCCGCCCTCCTCGCTGCCGGAGAAGAAGAGATGGCGTTTGCCGCGCTTCGCCGCGCCGAAAGCATCGGCCGCCCCATTGGCAATACCGACTTTTTCGACTGGCTCGAAGACCTCACCGACGCCACCCTCAAGCCGGCTCGTCGCGGCCGCAAAGCTAAGGCCCTCATGGGCGAGAATTAGTGCTCTGTCACCGTAATTCTGTCACCGTAATTCGAGCCGAATACTTACGGGACGCCCACACGGCACATTTCAAAATGCACTTATGTCGGTAATGACGCTTCTAACGTTTTGGAACCAGATGTATCAGTGGATGGTATGACATGGGCGGATTTGCATTGATCGTGTCGTCGGCAAAATCGCAGAAAAATTGTTGGAAGAGCAAAAGCTTACCCCGCCTCCCGCGCCCTGATCGCCTCCGTCTCCTCCTCCACCGCCTGGCAATAGCGCCCGTCCATCGCCTTCAGCACGGCGATGTCCTCGCGGCGCAGAAGGTTGCCGGTCAGGTGCAGCCAGGCAAGCATTTCCTGATGAGAGAGCGGTGCGGGGCCGGAAAAGCCGGGGGCCTGCGCCGAACGCAGGTCCCAGAACCAGTCCCAGAGCGCATAGCCGGCCTCCGGCACCTCGGCCTCCGGGCTTACAAGCTCGAAGGCCTCGTTACGCTCGCGCCGGGTCTCGCCGTTCGCATCGCGCACGCAATCATAGCGTGCGACGATCCTTACGGCTTCGGAGAGCCCTTCGGCAAGCTCTTCATAAAATTTGCGCGGTCCTCCGAGGCGCCGGCCACCTGATCATAGATCCAGCCGGCTTCCTCGACGACTTCGCGAGCCTTCTCGAAGGAGAGTGCCGGCTGCTCGCCCTTCCACTGCTGCTCGCCCCAGCTCCAGGAAGCGATGGCGGCGGCGGCCTTGTCGAGATATTCGGCCTCGACCTTGCTGGTCGTCAGCTTCTTCTTGCGGCTGGCAAGGAAACGGTCGCTATGCTGGCGAACGATCTTCTTCACCTCGTTGCTCTCGGCCGAGCGGATCATGAAGGAGATGCCGAGCGGCTCCTCGGTGGCCGGATGCAGGAGCCGCAGTTCGAAGAGATCTTCGGAATTGACGAGACTGGAGATATCCAAGGAAACACCTTATCGGTTGGGACATTTGAAAGTGGCCGCGCGCCGCAGGAGAGCGACGCGCAAGATTCCGTAAGATGGCGCTTACGGCGTAGTGACAGGATCGACGCGGATCGGAAGCTGGTTGAGCCCGATCTTGAACTTCTCCAGATCGAAATCGTCGGAGCCGCCGCCCGGATAGAGCGGGCCGGAAACGACGCCGCGCGAATAGAAGACCGTGTTGGTCTTGCCCTGCGGCGCGTCGTTGCGCTCGACCTTGATCGCCATGTTGTTGATATTAGGCGGATCGCCGAAGGTGCGCAGGATGATCTGGCCGGGATCATCGGCGATGGAGGCGACTTCGAGCTCCGGATCGCCGGCGTTGGAAACGCCCTTCTGCTTCTGCTGCACCGGCTCATCCAGCGTATTGTAATTGTTGATGGTGGAGTCGGAGCCGAAATCGCCGACCTTGCCGACCTTGCCCACCTGCACCCAGGTCAGCGCGGCATAGGCGCTGGCCGTGAGATCGCTATTCTGGGGCGTCTCGCATACGTAGACCTTGGAGCCCTTCTTGGTACTTTTATTCGCCATGGATCATCTCTCCGGTTCAAAGGCGGTGTAGGGAATGGTGACCGGTATCTGCACGCGGTCATCCTCTTGGATCGGGCCTGCGGCCCACGGCTCGCTACTGATCGTGATCTTCACGCCAGAGGCGAACAGCGTCTTGTTGTTGAAATGGTCGATGAGCCGGCCGGCGGCATCGAGCGGCTTGATCAGCCCGCCGCCGGCCTGCCAATAGACGGAAACCTGCAGAAGCCCGCGCTTCTGCTGCGGATCGTCGCCGAGCGTCACCTGCCGAGTGCGGTTGGGCAGGAAGCTGACGGCCAGATATTTATCCGGCTTAATTTGCCCTGCCGGCGGAAAGGCAATGCCCGGCTGCGCCACCGGCAGCGGCGGCGTAAAAGTCAGCGCCGCCAAGTGGTCCAGCAGCGCAGCCAGAATGAGTGCGTCCGTTCCCGTCGCCATGAATCCCGCCTGATTGTGAGTTGAAGGAGTTTTGCGTTACGCGGTCTCGCGCACGGCCTGCTCGACGGTGTCGGACCAGCGCTGGGCGGCAAGCCGCACCATGCCGGCGCCCGCCTTGCCGTCGACCCCATATTCGACAGCAGCCGCATAGGGCGCGGTAAACCCCATATAGATCCTGCCGCCTAACGGCACGCCGAGGATCGCCAGATTGACCGGCCCGGCATCGAAGCCGTAGCTGCCCGCAGGCGCTGTGTCGGAGGATTGCCCTGACCGCAAGACCGGTATCTCTGAAGCAGAGGCCTGGAACGAATGCACCAGCGCGCCGCTGTCATCCGGTGTGCCCTCGATAACGGCCTCAGCAAGCCGGGTCGCGGAGGTGTGAACAACATCCTCCATCCGCCGTTTGGTCTTTTCAACCCAGGCGGAAACGGCATCGGAGAAATTGGAAGAAGCCATCGTATCAGCCCTCTGAAATGATTCGGCTTTGGCGGCACGCGCTTACACCCGACGACGGAGTGCGCCGTTCGAAATCCAGCAAGGTCGAAGCGCCATAGCGCACGCGGATCGCGGAAACGCCACTTTCCCGGGCAGCCCTCTGCCTCCCCTGCCGCTCGCTCTCTGACAACGACATCAATCGGTCCAGCGCCAGGAGAAACCGGAAAACCAACCAAAGAACGAGCGCGGCGCGGAAGCGGGCAAAGGCGCTCACTGGCGCACCTGTAGCTGCCAGAGCACTGTAATCCCGCCCGGCGACAGCGGCAGCACATCGAAGATCGCATGCTCAACGCCGGCGATCAGCAATCTGTCCTCGAGCATCGGCGCAATCGAAAGCCCGGCCGTAGACAGATAGATCATCCTATCGCCGCGCTGGATCAGCGTATTGCTAATGTGCGCCTGCGTATAATCGAGATCGACCAGCACGCAGGCAAAATCCTGGCTCGTCTGGAAGGGATCGTAATCCGCACCTGAATTGGTGATGCGCCTAAGCAGAGCCTGCTGGCCGAATTTGGCGATCAGCCGCTCGGCCGTTGTGCGGGTTTTGGCATAGTCGAAAGCGGCCATCACACCACCAGGATGCCCGGCAGAACCGGACGCAAGAAGGGATAGAGCAGACCGTCGAGAATGGTCATAACCGGCCTTGCCGAAGAAATGATGTCGGCTGGCGAACCGGCCGCGACATATTCCGTCTCCAGCGGCCCGACCTTTTCGCGTTTGACGGTCTGCGCTGCAGTGACCACGGGGGTCAGGCTGCCAGGTTCGGCGAGCTCGACAGCGGCCGCCTCATAGGCAGCGTAAGTAATCGGCAACGGCACGACATCTTCGGGAACAGCCTCGCCATTGGCCGTCCTGGCCACCTTCCGCGGCCAGGACAGAGCCTGGTCATAACCACCAGCGCGAAGGCCGGGAAAACGCGACTCGTACAAGCCGTCCACGACCTGCGATCCGCGCACTAGGGCAGCCGTGCGCTCACTGTCTCCGGTGGCAGCCCAGGCTGCGTTGTCCCGATCGACAAAATAGGTATTGGCAGCATCGAGCGTGCCGTAGAAAGCTGCAGACATGAGAACTCCAGCGGTAAATGAGGCGGCGCAGCCCCTCTCCCCGCCGAGGCGGAGAGAGGGAAATCAAAGTCACGACGCAGCCGTGATCTCGTCGCCATAGGCCATCGCGGCCGGCAGGCGTACTTCCGTGCCGCCGGTGCGGGCGATGATGCCGGTTTCGAAGCTCATGATCGATTTCTGGCGTGGCTGCAGCACACGCCGCGGCATCGGCAGATGGAAGCGCAGGACTTCCGGATCGCGGCGATAGACGACCATGCGGCCACCGCCATCCTGGGATGCCGTCGCAAGCTCGCGCAGCGGCTGGATATCCAGCGGCTGGCCGGTCTCCGCCGTGTAGACATTGCCCTGACGCAAGAATTCCAGCACGGTGATATAGCCGTCGCCATCGGCAAGCCGCTTGGTGGCAATCAGGCGGAAGGCTTCCGGCGGCAGGCGCAGACTATCCACCCATTCCACTTCGCCGGTGCTTTCGCGCACGCCGCCGATGAGATCGTTGACATCGCGCAGGATCTGATCGGCCGTCTTGGCGGACCACAAGGTCGAAGAGCCCGTGCCATCCGCGGCAACATCGACGCGCGAGACATTGGGATCGTTGACAAAACCCGTCCAACCCTTTTCCGCGGAGCCGACCATGGCAACGGAGTTGAGCAGACGTTCGATCTTGTCCGCAGCAAAGATGGCGTTGGAGGCGTTGAGATCGAGATTGTAGAGCGCCGCCTGATTGACCTCCTCCAGATTCCATTCCCAGCCGGAGCCGACCATTGCGAAATCGTGACTGGCGCTGTCACGCGTCGATTGGTTGAAGGGCATATCCGTGCCGGCGCCGGAGAGGAACTTCGCTTCGCCCGCGCTATCGACGGTGAAGAAGGTCGTACCGGCAGCCCATTCGTTGCCCTCGGTGACGACAGGTACATGCAGGCCGTAATTGAGTGTGGGGTAGCGACGCTGATAGATGCGCGTCTCGATGTTGCGGCCCTGCGCAATGACGAAGGAATAGGCTGCCTGGGCATCGGCGAAATGCTGTCGAACGAACTGGTTCATGGATTAAGCGCTCCTGTGCTTGAGCGAGATTTCGACGATGTCACCATTGCCGCCGCTCGTATCGAAGAAACAATCGGGAATGGGACCGACGATGCCGGTGCCAGCGGCGTTGACATAGGCATTGGTGACCGGGTTGTAATAGACGGCGTCGCCGTCAGCGACCGCACCGCCCGCCCGCACATACATCTGGCCCGAGGTCAGAAAGGCGCCGGTGATGAACTGCGCATAGCCGTCCACCTGGGTCGCGCCGGGCAGCACGGTCGGCGTCAGCACAGCGATACCGAGAAACTTGCCACCTGCGGCATAGGGCGCAACGCCATGATCGGCGAGACCGCGCTGGGCCGGCTGGCCGAACTTGATACCGGCGGCATTTTCCACCGTACGGCTGATCTTGTTGGATTTTTCCTCCGAAGCGATCTGCCCGTGCAGGCCCTTCTGAGGAGCGTTTCCATAGGTGGTCTGATAAGTCGCCATTGAAGCGTCTCCTTTTCGTTGACCTGGTTAGATGGGATTGGCCGGCAGGTGAGCGGACCGCAGGTCACGCACCATGGCGGCATAGGCACTGAACGCCGCGGACATCGACGTCTGCTCGGTAGTAATGCCGTCCTTGACCACGGCCGCGAAAGGATCCGGCGTCTCACGGATGGCCTCGGCTAGCATGTCGAAACGAGCGTCGATATAGGCGTCCGATCTGCCCTCGACCGCCGCTTCGCCGACCTTGGCGAGGACGACCGCCTTGCGGATCGCCGTGTCGGAAAGACCTGCCGTTTTCACGTTGCCGACGATCGCCTTGGCAAGCCCGATGAGATCGGCGCGGGCCTCGGCTCGCCGTTCGATCTCAGCATCGGACAACAGCCCTGCCTTGACGGCATCGAGTTCGGCATCGCGAATGGCAATGGCCTTCTGGCTTGCGATGTCGGCGTCCGCGAGCCGTTGCTGCAACGTCGCAATAAGCTCCGCAGCCTGGTCGCTGACCTCGATGCCGACGCCATCGACGGTGATTGTCTTTGTGATCATCATTCCTTCCTTATTCAAATGGTGATCGGAATTGGAGCGTGGGGCTGCGAGAGGAGCGCAGCCCCACGGTGCTGCCACATCGCCGATGCGGACTTTCGATCCCGCACGGCCACGGCGCACAATGGCGATATGATTGATGCGAATATTCTTTTGGACGGCGTCATAGGCTTCGCCGGCAGGCGTCACGCCCGCGGTAAAGTCGAGATCGCAGACATAGCCGGCTGACAGCTCCTGCTTGCCGCTCTCGATGTCCTGAATGGCCGCCTCGTCACTGACCATGAGTGGCACGCGAATGAAGATGCCCTCGCCGGCGATCTCATCGCCGGTCTGGCCGACGGAGTAGGTCTTCCAGTTTGCCGACGTGACCATTTCCGGCGGATGCTCATTTGTCACCGGTCGGTGAGCAGCACTCTTCAGCGTATCCTGGGAAAAGACTTCCGCACCCGGCCGATAGACCCGCACGGTGCGCATTTCCGGCCTGCCGACCTCCGCACCGAGATAGTTCTGAATACCCGTGCGAGCGATCCGGGCGTCGGCGACAAGATAGCCGTCGCCAGTCCGCCGCGTTCCCGCGACGGTGACAATGTCTGTAAAATTCATGATTGGATGTCCCTTGGTCGGAATCGACTTTGGCAGATGGTTCCGCCGCCTATGACAAGGCGGGGTTCGCTGCGGAGGCGGCAGATGCCGGGCTTTGTTCCTGGCTCTGACGTGTGGTTTCTTCGGATATGCCTTCTTGCAGACCCCCGCCAAAAGCCTCGATCGCCGCCTCCAGTCCCGGCAGCGACCCGTCCTCGACAAAGGTGTTCACCAGTGCCTCCGACAATGCTTGCCGCGGGATGATTTCTTGACCGGAAGACGAACCAAACAAGGCCCGCGCGGCATCGGCCTTAGTCTTGAAAATCTCGGCCTTCTCCTTCTCGCTCATCTGCTCCAACGGCGCCCAAGTAGCGTAGATCTCGGGATMGCGGGCGCCCGTAGCGGAGCGAATAAGGCATTCGTCCAGTCGTGACATGGCGGGTGTGAAATCGAGCTCCTGAATCGCCTGGATGCGATCGTGATAGTTCTTCATGTCGCCATCGCCGGTCGCGTTGAGACCGGCGGGAGATTGGCCAAGCAGGCGCGTGACCGGAATATCGGCGGCACCGGAGACGATCTGCATGAAAGCCATGAGGATGTCCGTCAGTCCCGCCAGCGGCGCGCTCTTGCTATCGTACTCTTCCTCACTGTCGAGGATCAGCGTCCCGTTGACGCCCTTGATGGTGTTGGCCAGCGTATAGCGGCGCAGTACAGCATCCTCGTAAGCCTGATTGCCGATATTGGCCGAGAATTGCGGTACCTTGATAATGTCGATCTTCGCCTCGAAAATGAGACTGGCGATGTTGGCCGCCGTGCTGTCGGCATTCTTGATGGCATCGAAGGTCGCCGTGAGCACGCTCTCGCCCCAGCCATGACCGGCCTGCCCCAGTGTGCCACCAAAATCCTCGTCCGGCGCCATGGCGCCGTTGAAGATCACCAGTCTCGACGGGTGGATGGCAACCTGCGATCCGTTCGCGCCCATCAGTGTGTAGAATTTCGGACTGCCATACCATTCCGACGTCGGGTCGCGCTCGATCTCCCCCGCGGCAAGTTGACGACGTGTCAATACGGTCAGATGCTTCAGCCCGCCCTTGCCGACGCGCTCTGCATCGAGCGGCTGCGAAGGATCTGCGTCGCCGGTGCCGATGAACAAAGCAGCGCCACCGAAGAGCCGCCCTTTCTTAGCGGCTTCCAGAACTTTGCCGCGCAGGTTCAACCGGCGCTCCTCGGCCTCGATCGCCCCGATCTGATCACTCTCGGCCTGCCAGTTGCGCCATTTGCGGCAACTGTCCAGGGCCGGGATATCGACGATCTTGCGCGGCAGCCACGAACCGCGATAGGCGGCAATAATCTGTTCGTCGGTCAGGATCGGCTGGGCATAGAAGACCGATGCCGCCTTGTCGCGCTCCGTCCCCATGCGAGACGCAAGGTTCATCAGCCCATCGCGAACCATCGAGAGTACGTGTCCCATGGATTATCCTTTGGCATCTATGTGAAGGAGAGACCCTTGCAGGGCCTTAGAAATTCTTGAAGCTGAAGGAGGAGCCTAAGGCCAGCTCGTTCAGCGCGTCGGCCAAGGCATCCACCTGATCGTCGAACTGCGCATTCGGAAAGGCGCAGACCTCATCGAGAAATGCCTCGTTCCAATCGCCACGCAACAATTTGACATTTCCAGCCTCCGCCTGCGCAGAAGCCGGCTTGGCGCGCGTCGCCTTGTCACCAGTGATAGACATGACCTTAATGGGAAAGCCGGCAAGCAACTTGATCTTCGTCTCCGCATCGGCTTTGCCGGCGGCGCCAGGGTCCTGTGGCATGCGGATCATCACCGCCGGCCCATCCTGCGTCGCCATGTTCTTCAGATTGCGCTCGACCTCTGCCGGCGACCAGCGGCCACGGGTGACAGTCTCCACATAGAAGATGCCGTTGGCTTGCGCCATGCGCAGGCCGACAGTCCAATCCGGCTGGCGACCGGGACGCTCCTTCGAGGCCGCAAAATCCCAGGCGCGGCAACGCTTCGCGCCCGCCGGTACGGCATCGACGATTTCGAAATCGCCACGCTGAAACAAACCGCCCGAGCGTGGCGACGGCCGCTGCTGAAACTGGCCGGCGACAGCATAGGAGCCGAGCGGTACCTTGTCCCGCTCGACCACCGAACGCGGAAACCGCTCGGGAAAGAGCAATTCGCCCTCCTCCGTCCGCGGATCTTCGAAACCGATCGACGTTCGGCATCGGCGCTCCGGCTCGAATTCCATCGGCAGCATCAGATGCTCATAACCGAGCCCAAGCGCCAGGATCGCGCCCGAGACATCCGCCTCGTGCAGCCGCTGCATGATCACGACAATCGCCGAGCGCTGCGGGTCGTTGAGCCGCGTCGGCACGGATTCGCGGAAGGTGCGGATGGTCGACAGCCGCTCCGCTTCGGATTCCGCGCCATCGACCGAATGCGGATCGTCGATGATCACCCGATCGCCGCGCCCACCGGTCAGTCTTGAAAATGGCACACCCTGGCGAAAGCCGGTGTGCGTATTGGCAAAGGCCATTTCGCCCGTCCGCGTCAGCTTCACCCGGTCGCCCCAAAGCGTCTGATACCATTCCGAGGCGACGAGATCGCGCATGCGCCTATTGTCGCGTTTGGCATAATGTTCCGAATAGGACGAGCCGAGATAGCGCATCTCCGGCATGTTCTTCGGCCCCCATTCCCAAGCCGGCCAGAAAACACCGCAGAGCAGCGACTTCATCGTGCCTGGCGGCACATTGATCAGCAATCGCGTGATCTCGCCAGATGTCACCGACTCGAGATGTCGGCAGATGGCATCGATATGCCAACCATAGACATAGTCGACGGAAGGCTCGACGACATGCCAGGCTTCGCGGACGAAACCGACAAGCGACTGACAGCGCGCCCGAATACCCTCGGCGTTCTCGGCAATCTGCCGGGCTAGTTCCGTCCGCTCCGCCTCAGCCTTCCGTCTCGTCCGCTCCTCGCGTATCGCGGCCATCATCGCCGCCGGGTCCGGCAAGCGGACCGAAGAGGGATTCAAGTGTCGCAAGCTGCTCATCCGTGGCGTTGGTTAAGTCGATCGTGAAACTCTGGCCGCCCTTGGCGCCGCTGCTCTGGCGTTCACTCGGTTTCTGATGAACATAGGATGCGGCGATCTTCGCCATTTCATCCCGCCGTTTCTGATCCGCCTCGTCATCGCGCATGACCTTCAGCATATAGTCGAGCGGCGTATCGCCGGCAGACGCGGTTTTTCGCGGGCGCGCACGCGGCTTGCGCGGCACGACAGGCTTGTCGGCAGTGGACATGCTTTGGAATTCCGATGGAACGTTGAAAGGAAACTCGCGGCTGACAACGGAGCCGCTTGCGGTCAACAGTGCGTCGCTGCAACTGTTCTCATCATGCCAAAATCAATACCCTAATTCGGCGCAGTTGGCGACACCCTTGATCGATAAGACGGCTGCAAGGATTGCGAAATCTTTGATCGCGTCACAGATAATCACTTGAAATTACACTAAGATATCGCACTCTGTCGTCCGACGATCAGAGCAAGATTGCTCCCCTTTTTCCTTCAAAAGGCTTCTGCGCCAGACAAAGCGAATGACCAACAAGCAAGATCATAATCATGCGAAGATCGCCGCGGCACGGGATTTCATTTCTGCCAATCTCCCCATCGTACCCGTCCCTTCAATTCCAGAGATTCGCTTGCACAAGGCCGGACCGCAAAGCGGCTTGTGGCGGCTTGCCGAGCAGGATCAGGAGTTTGGTTCACCCTATTGGGCGCATCATTGGGGTGGAGGATTGGTGCTGGCGCGATATCTTCTCGACCGACCTGACGCCGTCGCCGGCCGCCGCGTACTCGACCTCGGCGCCGGATCCGGCATTGTCGGCATTGCAGCGGCAAAGGCGGGTGCGGCGGAGGTAATCGCGGCCGACGTCGATCCCTATGCTATCGCTGCGACAGGGCTGAATGCCGCCATCAATGGGATGACGGTTCTGCCTGTTCTCACCGATCTGACGACAGGCGAGCCTCCCGCCACGGACATTATCTGCGTCGGCGATCTCTTCTATGAAGCCGCGCTTGCCGAGCGTGTTACCTCATTTCTTGACCCTTGCCTGGCAAGAGGCATCAAGGTCCTGATCGGCGATCCCTGGCGTGCCTATCTGCCGCAGTCGCGGCTGCGGTTGCTGGCGGAATATGCTGTGCCGGATTTTGGCACCACCACCAGCTCGAGGCCGAGCGGGGTCTTTGCATTTGAAACGCAAAACGCCCCGGCAAAGCCGAGGCGATGAAGATCAATCTTGACGACGAAAGCCCTGGGGTTGAATCAGGGCCGATAGCGAACTTAAGCTTTCATCTTCGCACGCCGCCGGTTCTCTCGTTCCAGCCGTTTCGCCAGCGCCGCCAGTTCCGGGCTGGCCGCATCGAAGACCGGCTTTGAATCGTCCGGCAGCCAATGCATCTCGTACTTGACGGGCGGAGTTTTCACGCGCTCAAAACTCCCTGCCGAATTCGGCATCATCGGGGATATGCGTGACCAATCAGGCTCCTGTAGCGACGACGAAATCGCGAGCAGCGTATTGGCGACACTTTGAAATTCGCTCTGAATGCGCCGTTCCGCCGTTCGCCTCACCCGCCCAGTCTTCCCGCAGAAATCGCGGAAGGAACCGACAATATGAGGCGCAGCAAGGCAGACCGACCATCGGGAAAGCAGGATGCGACGTTCCTGATCCCTGACATGGGTCAGCAGCCAGTCCTGCAGCACCTCTTCGGCGCGGCTGATAGCCGCTGCATTCGGACGATAACGGATGCGGGTATCGGCGTGGTCAGTCGGTTCGGGAAGAACATCCGGCCAAAGCGTGCGCACCCGATCCGGGCGGACGCCGCGCACGTCGAGATGAATCATCGTATCGGCAGCCTCGACGAAGCGGGCACGAACGACGAGGCTTAGATCGGCGATCTCGGCCGCACGCTCGGAAAGATCGTCAAACTGCAAGGCGCTGTGGTGCATCAAGTCGCTTCTCCAATTCCCGATAGATCAAAATCCGAAGTGTGGCGCGCACCGGCCATGGACGCCGCGCCACTGCGTCGGCGCGCAAAGCGCCAAGCGCGATATCGTCGAAGGCGGCAAGCAGATCACCCGGTCGGTGCAGCGCCCAATCCTGGCGCTGTACAAGGATGTCGGAAACGGCTCCGATCGTGTCCGACCATAGTTCATCGCGGTTGTTGCCGGTCTGGCGAATACAGCGCAATACGAAGACCAGATGCCCATCGCCGTACTGCCCTCGAATTTCCTGCATCGTGCCGCGGGCGTGGCTTTGTGCCGGCGCACGGCGGCGATGGACGGGCACGAGCTTGATGCCGAGGCCGTCAAGAAGAGTGTCGAGCCTGCCTTTGCTCATGAAGATATCGCCTCCCCTCCAAAAAAATTGAATGCAATCAATGGCAATCGCTTGGTCACGCTACCTTCCCGTTTGCCGCGCCGGCGTCGGCAAAGGGATGCCTCGGCTTGAACAGGGCTTCCGCCTTTGACATCCTCTCCACCCTCGCCCCATCGCGCAGCATCGGCGTGTTGAGATAGGCAACCATCGCCTCGCCGGCTGCCGCCTTGGCCGCATCCTGGGTCGGGAAGACGATGGGCTCGCCGCGATGATCCCTAAGGACTTCGTTCGTGGCGCGGTGGACCTTGCGTATCCAGCCGAGGTGACCGCAGGCGACAGCTTCAGTACCGATTTGAAATTCATTCATGGAAACCTCCTCTGGCGCATCGGCCAGGTCTTTCGAATTAAGTTTTGAAAGTGGTCCAAATGCCTGGCAGCAGGCGGTTCGCGCTGTATCAGCGGGTGCGGAATCTCGAGCGCAATCCGAATGGCCAAAGTCCTCGACGTCCAACCGGATTGGTCTCTGGCTGAAGCTCATCCTTGATCATCTGGAAATGGATCAGATCCCCCTCCGGCGCGCCGCTGGCATCATCCTCCGGACCGGCAAGCCTCGAAGATGAAATGATTGGCTCCAGAGCGGCAAGAACGCAGAGGAAGAAAAGTGCGGCGCCGAGACAGGCAAGAAGACCTTGAATCATCTCGCTCATACCGTCTTCTCCATACCGGGCTCGCTCCCGACCGAACCGGGATCGGATATCTCCGTTGGCTCGACATGCTCATCGCAAGTCTCACAATGCCGCTCGATCACCTCCCCGATCGACAGCGCCCTGCCACAGCCGGGGCAGCCCCAGAAGAAGTCGAAATAACCCACCTTTATGCCCTTCATAGTCGAGATCATACGATCACCCCCAAAATCATCCTTCGCCGGACGCCGTTCGCCTCAGCACTTCGGCCTACAGCGAATTTCGTCGCCGGCATCTTGATGCACACAAAATATGTTGTTATTAATGTCGATGTCAACATGATTTATGTTAATTATTTTGCGAGTGTTGGATCATGCAGAAATCCATGGGCGAACGACTGAAGGCGGCGCGCGAAGCCGCAAACTATCCCTCGGCGACGAAGGCGGCGGAGGCACTCGGCATTGGCCTGTCCACCTACCGAGCGCACGAAAACGGCCAGAACGAATTCGGTCCTGAGATCGCCGACCGCTATGCCAAGAAGTTCGGCACTACCGCTGGTTATCTCCTGACCGGCGAAGGGCCAAGGAAGGTGGAGCGACCGGGGCCACGCATGGTGGTCACCTCCTTCGATCCCGATGAACAGTACAATGAAGGGTTTGCCGAAGGCGGCGAAGACCTGAGCTACAGTCGGGAACATTGGCAGCCGAAGATCGAAGGCGCGACGCCGGAGGTGGACGTCAAACTCGGCGCCGGCAGCGGCATCGTCGGCGAAGTCATCAACCTGCCGGTCGGCGCAGGCAATGTCGCCGGCCACAAGATCGTGGCGGAATGGCTGATTCCCTCGGGCTATTTGCGCAACGAAGCAAAGGCATCACCGAACCATACCATCATCATGGAAGTGATCGGCGATTCCATGCAGCCCACCTACATGCCCGGCGATCGCGTCGTCGTCGATCTCTCGCAGAACCAGATGGCGACCGATACGGTCTATGCCATCAGCGACGGCTATTCCGAACCGCAGATCAAACGCCTCCAGCGCGTTCCCTTCACCCAGCCCAGCCAAGTGAAGATCATCTCCGACAACCCTGCGCTGGAGACCTTTACGGTTGAATTGGCGCGGCTGACGATCATCGGGCGCATCTGCGGGCATATTGCCAGGAAGTAAGCGCCCCCTCGTCTTAAGCCTCATCAACCGTCCAGCCCAGCCTGACCGATTCCGGCCGGTCACTTCAACTCAAGCCAGTTAAACATCTTTCGTGTTTTTCTGCAATTATAAGACACAAATTATGTTGACACATATCGTGCCATATGACAGCTTGCCTTTCGTGAGCCGATCGGCCGAAACGGAATGAGCCCAGGCAAGTCCAGAAGATCTTGCGTGAAGTCAGCGAAACCGGATCGGCGGTCGGATGAACAGATGGTGCATCTCTCGGGTGCAGAAAGGGAAGACGCCACGCATGCCTTCGAGATCCGATGTCATGACTACCGCCTGGACGCTCTATCGCCGCGACACGCGGTTGCTCCGGCCTTCGACTGCGGCCGCCCGGCGCAGATGGTTTGCCCGCTCGCTTTCGACGGCTTGGACATGGGCACGCCAACAAGCAACCGATGCGACCAAAACCGAAGATCAGAACCGCGCCGAGCGAATTGCAGGCTTGAGACTGGAACTGTTGCGCATCGACGCCCGGCCTTTTGGAATGTCGATTGCGAAGGATCGGGCAATGCTGGCGGAAGAGATCCATCATCTGTCAGCAAAATCGTGTTCGTCGGTTGCACAAATGGCCGCCTGATGATGCCTGCTGATGTTTTCTCCTGTGAATATTCATTCGACGAACTCACCATTAACCTCTGCGATCGTTGGGAGACGGGCCTGCTTCTCTACGGCCGCGCCGAATTGACATCGGCAGGGGATGGTTATGACGGTGAGTTTTATGTCTCGGCGATCCGATTGGATGGCGGTGCGCGCCTGGCACGGCCACATCCGCTCGGCAACGCAGGCGGCTTCGAGGCCGAACTGTTCCGCCGCATCGCTGCCGTGATCGAAAACGACAAGACGCTCGCTGGCCGTCAGGCCGCCGAGCTGTTCGCCATCGAGTACGGACAGTCTACGGAGACCGATTACGATATATTTCGCAAAATTGAGCAGGAGAGGATATTGGAGCCGGTGGCTTGATATCCTGCCGACGTCCCTTGAAGAAGAGTGCGGAATTACGGCCTGAACTTCCGTTAGTGCGCGACGGGGAATCTGTTGGCCTACACGTTTTTCCATTTCGAAAACGTCGCCGCCTGCCCCCGCCGATTTCCCTCGCGGTCGATGAGTTGCCAGACAATGCCGTCTTCCATCCAGAAGCGCCGTCCCKACTTCGTGATCCGCAACCCGCGATACCCCGAAATGAAACCGTCCCGCGTAACCGCATCCAACAATTGCTGACGCTCGGCCCGGTTGGGCAGCTCCGCCGAAAGACGCGACGGCAAAGTGATGAACTCATCCCAGGGATATTCGAAACAAGCCTGGCCAGCTTTATTCGCATAAATAAAACGCGGATCGGCGTCGGTATTATGCGCCACGACCACGAAGGGGGCTTCATTGTAAAGCCAGCTCGGCCCCAGCCCCTCGCCGATGAGAGGCGCCCCGACGATACGCGCATAACTTCCGGTGAGTAGATCGAAGAACTCAGGATCGACCGACAAATCGGCGGCATTGTGTTCTGGGCTAACGGCCATGGATATCTTTCCTGTTGAGCACATCCGGCTTTTCTTTAGGCCGGATGTGCGGGAAACCAAACAGGAAATCTCGCTGATACCTGTGACTTGGCCTGGTGCATAGGTTCAAAAGATGGTGAGCCCGAAGGCAAACCATAACCAGCGAAAATCAATGATTTAGACGAAAGCGGGACCGGAAAACCTTCCGCAGATAATCTCGACCGCCCGCTTGACTATTGATAGTCGTCGTCTCGCGACGAGGACCGCCGCCCTTCAAGCCTATCCAGAATTTGGTTTAGCTCGTCCGCACATGCCTTCATCGGTTCATCTTCGGCACATTTGATATCTATTTTAACGTCGCCGCTCTCGATGCGAAAACGAGCGGCCTTGGACATCATCGGACGATGCCCCATCATGCCCCTATGCCAATCGCCCCTCATCGCGTCGTCATCGGGCCGGCGCTGCCCCATTGTTGGCGGTTGCGGCGAGTTTGCTGGCGGTGCAGTTTCGCTCTGGGTCGGCTGTTGAGCTGGCTGCTGGGCCGGCTGTGTCGGCGTCGCTGTGTTCGGCGCCTGTTGGGCGAAACCGACGCCAGCCGAAAACAATACCGTCAGCGCAGCGATAGATAGGATCGTTCTCATTCCGTGGTCCTCCTCTAGACTGTGTGAAGAACACGCGAACTGGAGGATGGTTGCCGGGATGTACGAAAATTTGAAGTCACGTAGCCTAGGGGCTCCGAAAAGCACCATTGGTAGCTGCAGCCAGAAGAAAAAAGATGGTGGGCCCGGAGGGACTCGAACCCCCAACCAAGCGGTTATGAGCCGCCGGCTCTAACCATTGAGCTACAGGCCCGGCACGAGTAAAAATGATCGTGCATACAGCACCGGAGCAATGGTTCCCCGGAAGCCGACTTGGCTCTAGCCCAATTCGTCTTTCCCCACAAGGGACTGCCGCAATACCTTCACAATCAATCCGCAAAAGCGAACCTCAAGGAAACACCAACCAAGGAATGAGCCATGCCCCTGACGAAAACCAGAGATTTTATTTTTGCCGCTTTTCTCGGCACGACTCTTCTCGTGCCTGCCACCCATAGTTTCGCCGAGGATGCGAGACCGCGCGAGGCGACCATCACGGTCACCGGCGAGGGGCATTCCGCAATCGCGCCGGATATGGCCGTTGTCACGCTCTCGGTCGTCAAACAGGCAAAAGCTGCCCAGGACGCGCTCGATCAGAACAACAAGGCAATGGGCGCGGTGCTGGCGACGCTGAAGGACAGAGGCATTGCGGAGCGCGATCTTCAGACTTCGGGCTTCTCGATCCAGCCGCAATATGTCTATCAGAACGATAAGAACGGCCAGTCCCTGCCGCCGACGCTGACCGGCTATCAGGTGATCAACGGGCTGACGGTGCGCGTGCGGGATCTCTCCAAGCTCGGCGCCCTCCTCGATCAGGCCGTCAATCTCGGCATCAACCAGGGCGGCGATATTCAGTTTACCAACGACAAGCCGGATGCGGCGCTGGAAGAGGCCCGGAAGAACGCCGTGGCCGATGCGGCGGCKAAAGCAAAAACCTTGACCGATGCGGCGGGCGTCAAGCTCGGCCACGTCCTTGCGATCAACGAGGGCGCCATCGTCATGCCGCCGCAGCCACTTATGCGTCAATCCATGGCGATGGCTGCCGAGAAGGCGGTGCCGGTGGCGAGCGGCGAAAACACCTATAACGCCTCGGTCAGCATCACCTACTCAATCCAGCAATAGCTTCAAAACAAAACCGCCCTTCGCTCAGGTCCTAGGGGACCGAACAAAGGGCGGTTTCATGGCCCCCGCCGATAAAAGCGAAAGCGTCAAGCGGTGGTCGTTGGACGCAACTAGGCGTCCGTAGTGATATCAGCGGCCGATCAACGGGCAGCCGCGAACATTGGCGAACATCATCGTGTCCGGGCCACGGCGGCCAAAACCATCGACGATGACGCGGCGCGGCGTTACGTCGACCACGCGAGCGCGGTGCAGGCCGTAGCTACGGGCAACATCCATGGCTTCGCGCGGGTCACAGCCACGGCGCTCGTAGCGCGGCGGCGGGATATCGTAATCCGGCGGTGGCGGCCGGTGCCGGCCCGGGCCGATATAGATGTCGACGCCCTGGGCGGCAGCATATCCCGTAGTCCCCGACAGCGCGGTAACGGTGATCGCGGCAGCGATCCCCAACTTTGCCAGCAATTGTTTCATTTATCCTCCATAGAGCAAATGGCTTTCCCTCATGTGCTTGCCGCCGCTCCTGAGGGAATATCTTGGGAGTAACGGCATGATACTGAACAAGTTCAGAATCAACCGTTCATGCGCTATTCAGGTACAATGAAAGCAAAAGCGAGGCCAGTGGCCGAGTCGCCGCACAGCAGAAAATAACAGCCGCCCTCTTTCATGAGGACGACTCTCCTAATCTTTGAAACAGCGCTGCGGCTGTCCGCCATCAACCGCGAATCACCCATTCAGATTGCATTCAGCACAAATTACGATCGGCTTACGGGAATTTTCGCAGCGTCAGGCAGAAAGATGCAGCACGATTTCGCGTCGGTGCGGACGGTCGCGATGCTCGAAAAGATAGATGCCCTGCCATGTGCCAAGCGCCAGACGACCGCGCGTCACAGGGATGCCGACCGACACCTGCGTCAGCGCCGTCTTGATATGCGCCGGCATATCGTCGGGCCCTTCCGTCGTATGTACGATCCACCGCATTGAAGGGTCGGAAGACGGCGGCACGAGCCGGCGGAAGAAAGCATTGAGATCTGTCTGCACGTCAGGATCGGCATTCTCCTGAATAAGGAGGGAACAGGAGGTGTGACGGACGAAGACGGTCAACAGACCGTCACTGGATGCCGAGCCTGCCGAAGTTGCCGCGCGGACGAATTCCGCCGCCTGGCCCGTGAACTCGTAAAGTCCCTGGCCATGGGTCGACAGGGTGATGACGGTCTGCGGCATGGCATCTCCGGTAGTGATCGCAGCGATGCGCTTGAGGTCGGCCGCAGCGGTCGGAAAGTCAAGCCCGGCCGCCGGGATCAAGAGAGATTAGAGCTGCAGAAAAATATCGAAGCCGCCATAGATCATGCGCTTGCCATCAAAAGGCATATTCGCCATCTCATCCCTCAGCCGCGGATCGGCTATGACCTTTTCCATCACAGTGTCGCGATGCTGGCGAGATTCATAGGTGATCCAGGAAAAGATCACGATCTCGTCTTCCTTGGCCATAACGGAACGGGGAAAGGATGTCAGCTCGCCATAGGGCACGTCGTCCCCAACGGACTCCACGTAGCTCAGCGCTCCGTATTCCTTCCAGACATCGCCGGACTTCCGCGCCAATGTCTTGTAGAGCTCGATCTTGTCTTTCGGAACGGCGATAACAAACCCATCCACATAGGGCATGGCAATCTCCTCTGTTCTGTTTCCACCCCCAAAGACGATTGACTATAGCGCGATCCGACATGGGATGCACTTTCCCATTGCAATTACTCGGATATCGCTTGCCTTATGAGCCCGTTACGGTCGTTCTCCCTGCGGATAAGCTTGGCATTGAAGTTTCATCAATAACGAGAGGATGGTCATGACGATCGAATTCAGGATCGATCCCTATCCTGACAACAACGCACTCAACGCCTTGTGGGCGACGGCTTGGAACGAAGTCGCCGTGCGCGATTTCTCATCGGTTCTGTCGAGAAGCCTCGCCCATATGGGCGCTTTCGACGGAGCGCGCCTGGTAGGATTCGTCAACGTAGCCTCAGATGGTGGCATACACGCCTTTATCCTCGACACCTGCGTCGCCCCGGAATTCCGTCGACAGGGAATAGCGACCAGGCTTGTCGAAATGGCAACGAATGTTGCGCGCGAACGCGGCGCGGAATGGCTACATGTCGATTTCGAACCGCATCTCACCGACCTCTATCGGAGGCTGGGCTTTGCAGCGACGGAGGCCGGCTTGATCAGGCTACGCGATTGACGGCGATCGCCTTTCAAGCAATTGCGTTGACCTGCGATGTCAACCACGTACGGAACAATGCCGCCGATGGATTTTGCAAGGCGTTCGGCGGGTACAGCAGGTTGTAGCTGACGGCTGCCGGCTGAACCTCCACGAAACAACGCACCAACTGCCCCTCCGCAATGTCCTTCGCGACAAGAGAACTGCGAACCAGCGCAAAGCCAAGGCCGTCTCGGCATGCTCCAAGCATATCGGCAAAGGATTCGAAGAGAGGTCCATTCTCGACCGCCTGGCCGATATCAAAATCGGCCATTCCGCCCGCAACATCATGATCAAGCACTTGTTCGTACCAGCGTTGCCAATCGAGCACCGTATGTCGCATGCCGGTGTAACGCAGCAGGGGCGCGGCTTTTATGGCGTAGCGCTTCGGCAGCCGCTCGGACAGTGTTGGCGAGCTGACGACAAACTCCTCATCCATCAGCAATTCATCGAGAACGAGACCGGCTTCGGCTCGCCCGAGCCAGATCGCAAGATCGACGCCATTAGGCCCGAAATCGGGCCGCTGGTAGCCGACGACCATCTTCAGCTCGATGTCGGGATAGCGCTGGCAGAAATCGCCGAGCCGCGAAGCGAGCCACTGACTGGAAAATTCCGGCGTTACCGACAGCGTCAGGGTGCGAACCGACACGCTCGCCCGCGCCTGATACAGCGCTGTCTCCAATTGAGAGATCGTGTCGACGATTGCCGGATGAAGACGCGCACCCAGCGGCGTCAACCTTGCGCCTGAGCGTCCTCGATCGAAAAGCTTACCGCCGATCCAGCCTTCGAGCTGTGAAAGCTGATGGCTGACCGCAGTCTGCGTCAGTCCCATGCGTTCGGCCGCACGACCAAAGCCGCCGGTTTCGACGATGGCGCAAAATGTCTGCAACACGGCCAACGGCGGAAGCGGTCTTTTTCCCATGAAAATCCTTCATGCTTGATCGACGAAGGCTTCATTATACATCGCAAATACGTAGGCGCATTCCTCTATGTCATAAGAACATGGAGCTTATAATAGATGAGAAACATTCATATATTCACTCCGATGCGTCGCGCCCAAAAGTGGCTCGGCCGAATGCTCCGGGCATTTGCTTCTGTGCGAAAGCAGCTCGCCGACAAGGAGGCCGGACGCCAAAGTATCCTGTCAATCAGTGCCCACCTTCAGCGAGATGCCGGGCTGGATAAAATCCCGGACGATCCATGAGCGAAGCCGCCTCACCCCTTGAGTGTCTTCACCTTGGTCAAATCGGGAAAAATCCGCATCCAGAGCAGTACGACCGCGATTGTGCCGATGCCGCCGACGATACCGGTAAGAACCGGGCCGAGCGCGCTGGCGAGCATGCCGGATTCAAATTCGCCGAGTTGGTTGGACGTGCCGATGAACAGGGAATTCACGGCATTGACGCGGCCGCGCATATTGTCCGGCGTCAGGAGCTGCACCAGCGAACTGCGCACGACGACGCTGACCGTATCCGACGCGCMKACGATAAGCAGCGCTGCGACGGAAAGGATGATGTTGGTCGAAAGCGCGAAGACGACGGTGGCAACGCCAAAAACGAAAACTGCGAGCAGCATTTTCTTGCCAGCATCCGTCTGCAGAGGCCGACGCGCCAGCCAGATCGACATGACCAAAGCACCGATTGCAGGTGCGGCACGCAGAAGTCCGAGCCCCCATGGTCCGGCATGCAGGATATCCCGCGCGAACATCGGCAATAGCGCCGTGGCGCCGCCGAGCAGCACGGCGAAAAGATCGAGCGAGATCGTGCCCATCATTACCGGCCTACTCCGGATAAAGGAGACGCCGGCAAAGACCGAACTCAATGTCACGGGCTCGCGTGACGACGGCTGCTTTCGTTCGACGCGGATCGAAATGACATTGAGGCTCGCGATGACATACAGCACGGCGGATACCGCGAAAGGCGCGATCGGACTGACGCCATAGAGCAGGCCACCGAGCGATGGACCGATGATGAAGGCGGTCTGCATCATCGACGTGGAGGTCGCGATCGCCATCTGTAACATCAATGGCGGCACGATATTGGGCAACAGAGCGGCCATGGTAGGGCGTTCGAAGGCGGTGGCGGCGCCCATGACGGCGACTGCAGCGAGGATGCCAGCCGGGCCGATCCAATGCTGCCAGACGGCGACGGCAAGCACCAGCGCGGTCAAGGCTTCGACCAACTGGCAGACCAGGCCGATGCGCCGGCGGTCGAACCGGTCGGCAACATGACCGACGATGAAGGTCAGGATGACCATCGGCAAAAATTGGCAGAAGCCGACCAGGCCAAGGAAGAAGGCGCTATGCGTCTGATCGTAGATCATCCAACCCATGGCGACCGTGACCGACTGGAAACCGATCGAGGAAAAGACGCGAGAGGCAGCGAAGGAACGATATCCGGGATGGCCGAGCACGCTTGCCCGGTCTTGGCTTTGCAGGGTGTCCATATGTCTTTCTTCAGCTCCGGACGCCGCGCCCAGAGCAAGATTTATGAGCAATATGAAATATCTATTGGGTTCCCCTGCTCTGCCCGAATGCCGCGCTTGTCAACCGCATTTTTGTTTCTGATCGGCCATTTGCCGGCAAATACTAAGATCTACAGATCAAATCGTGGTGAAGAGCAACTGAGCACCTTTGTCCTGGCTTGGACCGACCACACGGCGGCGAGTTCTGCCGCAAGGGTCGCGATCAATTTCGGCACATCACTGCTGGCCGCCTCGTGCATAGCCTCGGCGACGATCAGCACGGATCGCGTATCCTCGCGAACGGCGGAAAGACCGCTTTGACGGTTGGTCCAGCGCCGCGCATGCGCCTGACCGGCACCATCGGCAAAGATCACCTCGCGCAGCTCTGGATGCTCTGTTTCGCCGGCGAAGGTCAGATAGGTCTCTCTGCCCGTCGCGTGCCTGACTTCGAGATCGCCGGAAATTTTCGCAAGATCGAAGACGGCAATGGGAATGGCGAAAGCGATCGAGATGGCGTTGCAGAGATCGACGAGCGGATGCAACTGCGGCAGCGATTTTTCCTGGCGGAATCGCCTGAGCAAAGCCTCGGAAGCACAGCGATATTGCGTCGGCTTCAGCCCCATTTTCGAGAAGGTGCGCCGCCAGGCTTGGATCTCCGGCATCTCACCTTCCGGACTGCCCGCCAGCCGTTCCTCGGCGATCGCATGGAACGTCGCGAGACGATCGGTGACGCCCACATTCGCGGTGACTCCTTCCACGAAGAGTGCGCCGGCGACCAGATCGGGGAATTCGTTCCACATCTCATTCGAATGGTGGAAATACATGGCTTTTCCTTCTGCGGTTCTGATTTGGAGCAGAAGAAAAACCCGAAGCCGGCGGCCGGTCTTGAACGAAATTGCAGATGCCTTCAGCGCTTCGTGTCGGCGTAGATGCGTGGCGAGACGCCGAAATTGCGCACGAAGATCCGAGTCATATGGCTTTGATCGGCAAATCCGCTGGCAAAAGCCGCTTCCGCCAGGGGCATGCCAGCGGCGATCAGCCCCCGTGCCCGAAGGATGCGACGCTGAAGCAGGTAGGCGTGCGGTGTCAGCCCCGTTGCCTTGGCAAAACCGCGCAGGAGCTGGAAACGGCTGAGCCCGCTTGCCTCGGCGAGATCGGCCAGCGTCACCGATGCTGCCGGATCGTCATCGATGAGATCGCGGGCACGCCTGATTGCGGCGGGAACATTGGTACCCTCATCCGCTTGCCGCTGTTCGCGCATCACGTCCGCGACAATCGATAACAACAGTCCATCTCGCCGCAACGCAGCTTCCGGGCCATCCTGGCCGGTCACCGTCGAAAACAGTGCTTTGAACCGCACCGCAGCTTGTCCGTTTCGAAGGACGGGAGAAGGAAACTCCCCCTCGCCGCTGCCCCCTTCGCCGATATCGCCCAGAAGATCTCCCACCAGCCGCGGATCGAAATAGAGCATCGACCACGCTCGGCTCTCCCCAACCGGCATGCCGTCATGCACCTCGTTCGGATTGAGAGTGATGATGTCGCCGGCTTCAGCCCGTACCACGCCACGCCCGCTCAGCGACACCTGCGCGCCGCGCTCGATGACGCCGATGCCGAACTGATCATGCGTATGCTTGGGAAAGCTATGTCCGGTCTCCGCCGCCACGGCTTCAACACCAGCAACGGAAGAGCGAAGCATCCTGAACTGGCTGGACCTCATGCGCGCCGCCCGCCCGGCTTGCTGAAACCCGTCATCCCAACACTCGGCCGGGCAACGATACACGACCACCATGCCGCCAGCTTCGGATGATGCTCGATCATTTCCCGCCCCTCCGGCGCCATGAGAAAATAGTCGAACATTGGTGCCACATAGAGATCGGCAAGCGTCAACTCCGGGCCGCACAACCAGGGACCGTCGCCGATCAGATCGGAAAGAGCGGCAAGGCCGATGGCAGCTTTGGCAAGGCTCGCCGCAATCCGCTCTTCATCGGCGGCGATGCCCTTTGCCGGCTTCGAGACCCGTTCCACGCAAACGCCCCAGACCAGATGAGGATAGAGATATCCGTCGGCAATGCTGACGATCTGGTTCATCCGTGCCCGCTGACGAGGCGCAACAGGCTGAAGGCGCGGCCCATCGAATGCCTCATCGACATAGCGTGTGATCGCAGCCGTTTCATAGAGCCGAAAATCACCGTGCTCGAAGGCCGGAATGCGGCCGAATGGATGCCGCTCCAGATAGGATGCCGACGGCCCGCCCTCAGCGAAAATGTCGATCGGCACCCTCTCGTGCTCGACGCCTTTCTCGAGAAGCGCAAGCCGCGCAATTCGCACGTAGACGCTATAGTCTGCGCCAAAGAGGCAGGGCTTTTCCATGTCTCAACGCCATTCTGTTCATCCGCCGACATCTTTTCGAAGTCGGCCGCTGCGGTCAATGGCGACACGGCTGGCCACATCTTCCATATACCCGGTCAGCCGCCGCTGACCGGGTTTCAACAGTGACAAAATCGCCCCCAACACTATCCCAAGGACGCCATGATTTCGCGATAAGCGGCCTCGGGAAAAGCCTTCAGCGTGCGCGAGCGCACGTTGCCGCCCATCCCAAGCGTCAAGGCGAAGCGCGCCATCACCGCGTCATCGGGCGCCTCGCAGACGGCGACCATGTCGTGATCGCCCATGGTCAGGAAAAATTGCTTAAACGAACCGCCCATATCCTGGAGCTGCTTCTTGGCAGCATCCAGCCGCCGCGGCGATTCCTTTACGCTACGCACTCCTTGGTCGGTCCAATTGAGCAGAACGATATAAGTGGTCATCCCACACCTCCTCCGCTGCGTCGCGCATCCATTGAGACGAGCAGGCAGATGACGCAGTAACGGTTTGATCCACGCGTAAGCCCTGGAAAAACCATCCCAGTTTTCGGAATTACGCGCCGCCACCCCGGCGTTTCGGGCCCCGTCCCGTCAATACAGGTCGCGCTTAACAACCATAGGCTTGTCACCTCATGGCGACAATAAACCTAATCCCCACTCATTCGGGTGACGCGCGATGGGATCGCAGGCGAGCCACATCATCTATCTGATGTCTCAGCCGCAAAGGCGCCTTGGGTGTTGGCCGCAACAACGGCCGCCGGCAAGGGTGTGCCGCGTTTGCGCTCACGCGCCAGCGTCAGCAGGCCGGAAAAGATGATGAGGACGATACCGAGCGCCATCGCTAGATCGATGCTGTCATTGAACAGCAGATAACCGAAACCGATCGCCCAAATCATTTGGCTGTATTGCGGCGGCGCGACGAGATTGGCGGGAGCCAACTGCGCCGCGCTCATCAGCAGAACGGTGCCAACAGCGCCGAGAAGGCCGTAGCTCGCGAGGAGTATCCATTGCCACGCCGCTGGCCACGTCATCTCCTGCAGCATCAGCAATCCACTGACGATGAGCGTGCCGAACAACACCGCACCATAAAGCGAGATGCGCTTCTCCTTCGAGCCGAGTGCGCGATTGATGATGATCGAGACGGCCCCGCTCAAGCCGCCGATCGCCGCGCAGAGATGGCCGATCGAAAGCTCGCGAAAGCCCGGCCGCAGCACGATGAGCACGCCGACAAAACCGAGGATGACCGCGGTCCAACGCTGCCAGCGCACATCCTCCTTGAGGAAGACGACAGAAAGAATAGTGACGAAGGACGGCAGGAGGAAGAGCAGCGCGAAAGCCTCTGCCATCGGCAGCTTGGTGAAAGCTATGATCGAACATATGGTGCCGATCGCGCCACAGGCGAAACGCAGCATCCACAACGGCCGGTTCGTCGTCTTGACGACATCCATCCAACCATCCCCGCGCCCCTTCAGGAATGGAATGGCCGCAAAGCCAAACAGCGAGCCGATGAAGGCCACTTCATAGGACGGCAGCGTCCCATGCAATAGCTTGATCGACGCGTCACTGAACGCATAAACGGCATAGGATGCGAATGCCACGAGGACGCCACGCAGCGTTGAATGGCCAGCGGCCATGGATTTGGAATCGGCTGTGATCGATGTCATTAGAATTGTGCGATGCAAAGGGAGGACATTGAATCAGATAGATACAGTGAATTGTATGATGAAATTGGCCGAATTTCGATCGGGCATGGGAATAAACTATTGTTTCAAGCTGACGAGGCGAGTGTTGTCATTCAATTGCTGGGAACGCCCAGTTTCTCCAGCCGACTGACGGGGATGCGACCTTTGATGGCATAGGAGAAAGCGACAACTTTCAAGGCATCGTCATCAACCTGACATTTGAATTGGACCTGTTGCCATCCCTTGGGTGTTTGAACGGCAACGCCATCGCCATAGATGCCAGTATAGATGTACATATTAGGTGAGAGCGCAGAATTGATGAAATTGAGACCATAGGCATTCAAATCATGCCAGTACTGCTGCTTTTGCTCGTTGTTGCAAAGCATCCGCACACGGTCGCGCCGCGGGAGTTTTTTCCAGGCGTCCAACTCGTCCTTTGACATGCGCGCTATTTCCGTGCCGGAGTAGAAGCGCTTGGCCTGGATGACTTTGCCCTGTTGGCCGCCGGTTTTGTCCACCGGCTTTTGTTGCGTCTGCGACGGATCGGATGTCGATGCCTGTTGTGTACCGTCCGCCGGCGACCGCTGCTGCGGTCGAGGTTGAGGCTCGGGAACGAATGTGGTTCCAGCCGTTGGGTCGCTAGCGGCGCCGGAGATCGATTGATCCTGCGATTGTTGCTGTGGCTGTGCGCCGCCGGTCGTCGGAACGGCGACATCCGGGGCGACCTTGGGATCGGCCGCGGCCTGCTGTTGGGCATTCTGATCTACCTGCCCTTCGGCGGTCTTCGCTTGTCCCGCAATGGGATCAGACGCCGCTCCGTCTTTTTGATCCGCCTGCGTTCCTGCTTGATCCGTCGAAGGTTTATCCGGCTCCGCAACCTGGGTATCGGACGCCTGGTCCGTCGCCAGCTCCTGCGGCGTCGGCATTGACGCTGGATCACTGGAATTCGGATCGGTCGCAGATGTTGCAGCATCTGGCTTGGCGGCCTTCGCCTCCGCGTCGGTCTTTGCCGCCTCCTGTGCCTGTTGCTGCTGTGAAGCGGCATCGCTTGGGGACGGCGTCACATCTGTCTTCGGCTGCACGTTGGCCTCCGCCGCAGCTTGCGCGGCCGAAGCATCCAGCGCCGGTTGATCAGCAGTTTGCTGTTGCGGCTGGGTGTTCGCGTCCCTGGTCGGCGGTGTCTGGTCCTGCTTCTGCGCCTCTGTTGCCGGATCGGAGTTGGGCGGCGTCTGGTCTTGCTGCCGCGCCTGCGTCTGGTCTTGCGGCTTCGCCTGATCATCAGCCGGTGTCGGCGACGGCGTATCACTCGGCTGCGGCTGCGCGTCAGCTTGCTGCGTGGCCGGTGACGGCTGATCGGCCTTTACATCGGCAGGCTTATCCGCCTGCGCCGGCTCTTGCGATTTGGCGTTCTGGTCTTGCGCATTCGGATCGGGAGCCTTCTCGGTCTTCGTCTTGCTCTCGTCGCTCAGCTTGTCGGCGGTCTGCTCGCCCTCTGTTTTATCGGCAGATGCTGCCTTTTCCTTCGAAGTATCCTTCTGATCAGGCCTGGGCGTCGGCGTCGGCACGCGGCCGGATCGCTGCTCCTGTGGCTTCGCAGCATTTTGTGCCTGCTCCTTGGGCTGCGGCACCATCTCGACATTGATGCTGTCTTCCGGCTGCGGTATCGGCATCGCCACCACCGGCAGCAAGAAAAGCGCCGCGAAAAACAGGATATGCAGCAGGATCGAAGGGATCAGTCCCCATCGACGCTCATCCGGCTTCCGCTGTTCGGCGACGCGCTCCATCGGTCAGCGGCCGCAAGGCTGACGACGCAGGGCAGACGGAGAAGCGCTCAACAATTTCATCCAAACCTTACCGAACAAACGACATCCCACGATGCCCAGATTCCCGACATATGGTGTTAAACATCAAGGCCAGAAAGAGGCAGCCGGAAAATTGCAGGCTGTCAGTCTGACCACAGCTCCGCAGTGCCCGGAAAACAAACCTGCGTGATCCCAGGCAAAGCCTCGAGGAAGCCCCCCGACAAGGTAACATACAACGTCGCACCTTTAGAAGAACGCGCCGGGAAACGGCGGTGCCGGCATCTCACAAAACGAAAAACCCGGCTCGCTTCCGCGAACCGGGTTCTGATCTCGTAACAGCGCAAATCCCTCAGCTATCGAGGAACGAGCGCAGCTTTCTGGAGCGGCTCGGATGCTTCAGCTTGCGCAACGCCTTGGCTTCGATCTGACGGATACGTTCGCGGGTAACCGAGAACTGCTGGCCGACTTCTTCGAGCGTATGGTCGGTGTTCATGCCGATGCCGAAGCGCATGCGCAGCACGCGCTCTTCGCGCGGCGTCAGCGATGCCAGAACGCGGGTCGTCGTCTCGCGCAGATTCGCCTGAATGGCGGCGTCGATCGGCAGCAGCGCATTCTTGTCCTCGATGAAATCGCCGAGATGGGAATCTTCTTCGTCACCCACCGGGGTTTCGAGCGAGATCGGCTCCTTGGCAATCTTCAGCACCTTGCGCACTTTTTCAAGCGGCATGGCAAGCTTTTCGGCCAGTTCTTCCGGCGTCGGCTCGCGGCCGATTTCATGCAGCATCTGGCGCGAGGTACGAACGATCTTGTTGATCGTTTCGATCATATGCACCGGAATGCGGATCGTGCGCGCCTGGTCCGCGATCGAGCGGGTGATCGCCTGACGAATCCACCATGTGGCGTAGGTCGAGAACTTGTAGCCGCGGCGATATTCGAACTTATCGACCGCCTTCATCAGGCCGATATTGCCTTCCTGAATGAGGTCGAGGAACTGCAGACCGCGGTTGGTGTATTTCTTGGCGATGGAGATGACGAGGCGCAGGTTCGCTTCGACCATTTCCTTCTTGGCGATACGCGCTTCGCGCTCGCCCTTCTGAACCATGTGAACGATGCGGCGGAATTCCGAGATCGAAATGCCGGTTTCGGTCGCAAGGTTCTGAATTTCCTGGCGGATGTCGCGGATCGTGGTGTTTTCGCTCTTGGCGAATTCCTTCCAGCCGCGAGCGGCCAGATTGCCGATCGACTTCATCCAGTTCGGGTCGAGCTCGGCGCCCTGATACTGCTCCAGGAAGCTATCGCGCTTGACGCCGTAGGATTCGGCAAGACGCAGCAGGCGGCCTTCGTTCTGCACAAGGCGCTTGTTGATGTCGTAGAGCTGCTCGACGAGAGCGTCGATACGGTTCTGGTTCAGCGACAGAGACTTGACCGACTTGACTAGCTCATCCTTGAGTTCCTTGTAGCGGCGCTCCTGTGCGGAAGACAGCGTGCCGGAAGCCGACAGGCGCTGCTCGACCTGCTGGTCCTGCAGCTTGCGTAGCTTCTTGTAGGTCTCGGCGATCGTATCGAGCGTCAGCATGACCTGCGGACGAAGCTCAGCTTCCATCGCGGCGAGCGAGAGGCTGGATTCGTCCTCGTCCTCTTCCTCCTCCTCGATCGGCATGCCTTCGCCGCCGACATCGGTGATGTCGTCGTCGCCGGAGGAACGGCCACGGCGGGCCTTTTCCTTCTCTTCAGCGGCCTTGCGGTCCGCCTCGATCTTTTCCGGGCTCTGGAACTGCGGCGCAGCCTTGGCCTCGGGACCGGAATAGGTCGTTTCGAGGTCGATGATTTCGCGGAGCAGCGTGGTGCCTTCGTTGAGTTCGTCGCGCCAGATGATCAGCGCCTGGAACGTCAACGGGCTCTCACAAAGACCGCCGATCATGGTTTCGCGGCCGGCCTCGATGCGCTTGGCTATCGCGATTTCGCCTTCGCGCGACAGCAGTTCGACGGAACCCATCTCGCGCAGATACATGCGCACGGGATCGTCGGTGCGATCGGTCGGCTCTTTCTTCTTGGTGGTTGCAAGCGCTGAACCGCCGGAAGGCGCAAGCTCGCCGCCTTCGCCATCCTCGTCGCTGCTGGAATCGTCGTCGTCGCCGCCACTGGCTGCCGCGCCCGCCTCTTCGACATCCTCGTCTTCGATGACGTTGATGCCCATATCGGAGAGCATAGCCATCGTGTCTTCGATCTGCTCCGACGTCACTTCTTCGGACGGCAGAACGGCGTTAAGCTCGTCCATCGTCACATAGCCGCGCTTCTTCGCGGCCTTGATCATCTTTTTGACCGCGTCGTCGGAAAGATCGAGAAGCGGGCCATCCGAGGCGCCGTCGCGTTCGACTTCAGCTTCTTCGTTCTCTTTGACCTTGGTTGCCATCTCTATATCGTCGCTTTCCCTGACGCTTAAACTACACGCGGTGAATGACCGCTCTGGCCCGGCGCGCTTCGCGCCAGCCCCGAATCACCGACAAACACCTAACGGAATGACCTTTAATGCCTGATTAACCACGATCGCCGGCTCCGAACAGCAAAGCTGGATTGCGTTTGGAATTCCGGCCATGGTATATGTGATCCGCCTGACCCAGTTCACCGTTTTTCCGAGGACAAACGGTGATTCCTACAATTTTTGTTCTCGTCAAGCTTTTCCAGCAAAAAAGCCTGTTAAAATCGTGAAAAAGCCTTATCCACAGGCCCAACACGCCCAGAAACGATTGCTTCCCGTATTTAGGAAGTCCCCGTGCGATGACAAGGGCAGGTCTATGAAACCACCCGTATTTCCGCAGTTCGCGGCAATATTGATGCGATCGGGCCACAATTTTGCTCAAATCCAGTCCATCACCACCTTGCCGGAGTTACCGGAACGCATGGCTTCGAAGCCATCGCGGAAATCATCGATTCCGATACGGTGGGTAATGACCGGCGAGACGTCGAGCCCGCCCTGAACGAAGGCGATCATCTTATACCAGGTCTCGAACATCTCGCGGCCGTAGATGCCTTTCAGATTGAGCATCTTGAAAATCACCTTGTTCCAGTCGATCTCGAAGCCGGCCGGCGCGATGCCAAGAATGGCGATCTTGCCGCCATTGTTCATCTTGTCGATCATGTCGCGGAAGGCGGGGGCTGCACCCGACATTTCCAGACCGACATCGAAACCTTCGGTCATGCCGATAGACTTCATCACATCGGCAAGATTTTCTTTTGAAGCATCGACAACATGCTCGATACCGAGCTTGCGGGCGAGCGCCAGCCGGTTGGGATTGATATCGGTGATGACCACCTTGCGGGCGCCGGAACGCTTGGCGACCATGGCGCCCATGATGCCGATCGGCCCCGCGCCGGTGACCAGCACATCCTCGCCCACCAGATCGAAGGAAAGTGCAGTGTGTACCGCATTGCCGAAAGGATCGAAGATCGCCGCCACCTCATCCGGGATATCGTCGGGGATCGGCACCACGTTGCTTTCCGGAATGCAGACGAATTCACCGAAGGAGCCCGGACGGTTGACGCCGACACCCTGCGTATTGCGGCAGAGATGCCCCCTGCCCGCCCGGCAGTTGCGGCACTTGCCGCAAACGATATGTCCCTCGCCGGAAACGCGCTCGCCGACGTGATATTTCGTGACCGCCGAGCCGATCTCGGCAATTTCGCCACAGAATTCATGACCGACGACCATCGGCACCGGAATGGTCTTCTGCGCCCATTGGTCCCAATTCCAAATATGCACATCCGTGCCGCAGATCGCCGATTTTTTGACCCGGATCAGCACATCATTCGGCCCAACCTCGGGAACCGGAACATGCTCCATCCATAGCCCGACTTCCGGCTTCGATTTGACCAGCGCCTTCATCATGTTCGACATGAGCTGTCGTCTCCATCCGATTCAAATGATTCCGAGTTCACGTCCCGCCTCAGCGAAAGCGGCAATCGCGCGCTCGACATCGGCTTTCGAATGCGCCGCCGACATCTGCGTGCGGATGCGCGCCTGGCCCTTCGGCACGACCGGGAAGGAGAAGCCGATGACGTAGACGCCCTTTTTCAGCATCAGCGCCGCCATCTCCTGCGCCAGCTTCGCATCGCCGAGCATGACGGGAATGATCGGGTGATCGGCGCCCGCCAAAGTGAAACCGAGCTTGGTCATTTCACTACGGAAAAACTCCGTATTACCACGGAGTCGGTCGCGCAGATCGCTGCCGTTTTGGATCAGCTCGAAGACCTTCAACGAGGCGGCCGCGATAACCGGAGCCAGGGTATTGGAGAAAAGATAGGGGCGCGAACGCTGGCGCAGCCAATCGACGATCTCAGCCTTGGCCGAAGTGTAGCCTCCCGATGCACCGCCGAGCGCCTTGCCAAGCGTACCGGTGATAATATCGACCCTGCCCTCGACACCGCAATGTTCCGGCGAGCCGCGACCGTGATCGCCGACAAAGCCGACGGCATGGCTGTCATCGACCATGACCATTGCGCCATATTTTTCGGCAAGATCGCAGACGCCCTCGAGATTGGCGATGATGCCATCCATGGAGAAAACGCCATCGGTAGCGATCAGCTTGAATCGGCTGCCCTCCGCCTTCTTCAGCTCCTCCTCCAAAGCCGCCATGTCATTGTTGGCGTAGCGAAAGCGTTTCGCCTTGGAGAGGCGCACGCCGTCGATGATCGAGGCGTGGTTCAGCGCGTCGGAGATGATGGCGTCCTCCTCCGACAACAGCGTCTCGAACAGTCCGCCATTGGCATCGAAGCAGGAGGAATAGAGGATGGTATCCTCCATGCCCAAAAAGGCCGATATCCTTGCCTCGAGCTGCTTATGCTCCTCCTGCGTCCCGCAGATGAAGCGCACCGAGGCCATGCCATAACCATAGCGATCAAGTGCCTTCTTCGCAGCCTCGGCCAGTTCCTCGTTGTCGGCGAGCCCGAGATAGTTGTTGGCACAGAAGTTCAGCACCCGCTCGCCGCCAGCCACGGCGATCTCGCCCGCCTGCTTGGATGTGATGATCCGCTCGGACTTATAGAGGCCTGCCTCCTTCAGACTGGCGATTTCGGATTGAAGATGGGAGATGAAGGCAGATGTCATGATGAACGCGCTTTCTCGAAAAGAGATGGAACCATCTAACGACGACATCATCGAATTAGCACATCTGCACACACCATGTCGCGAGGAAGGCGTCAGCGCGACGGTCAAAAGTGTCGCTGGCTTGAATATCGCCGCCGTGATATACAGATATACATGGGAGATATATCGATGGCACTTTATATTCGCGATGCGGAAGTAGACTCCTTAGCTAACGAAATTCAGAAATTGACCAAGGCGCCCACGAAAACGGAGGCGGTTCGCCAAGCGCTGAAACATGAGCTTGCACGCGCAAGGAAGGAGCTTCCGCTGCGCGATCGACTGGCCCGCGCCAAAGCAATGGCCGATGCACTAGGCCCCAATGATCCAAATTTCGATATGAAAGCGTTCACTGATGAAATGTGGGGCGATGACTGATGTTTATCGACGCATCGGCAATTGTCGCAATACTTGGCGAGGAGCCAGGCTATGAGGAAATTGAAAAAAGCCTGGCGAAGGTCAACAGCGATTTCTATGTATCGCCACTCGTGAAGTTCGAGGCAACCTTAGCCCTCGCCCGTCGTAAAACCCCGGTCCCCGGGCAAAAACCATCACCATCTCTCCTTCGACGGGCCGGACAAGCTATTGATACATTTATCGAGGATATCGGGGCGCAGGAGATCGAAATCTCATCGGACATTGGCAAAGCCGCACTGGAAGCAAGCGCTCGATATGGCAAGGCGGTAGGTCACAAAGCCGATCTCAATTTTGGCGATTGTTTCGCTTATGCTTGCGCCAAAGCCCTGAATGTGGGCTTGCTCTACAAGGGAAATGATCTCGCTTTCACTGATATCGGGTAAAGGAAAGCCCCTGCCGCTCATCCCTCTTCGAACGCCCGGATAACCTTCAAGAACGCATCTCCGTAGCGTTCCAACTTTGACTGCCCTACGCCCGAAATTTCCAGGAGGGCATCGCGGCTTGTCGGCCGCTCCGTAGCAAAGGCAATCAGTGTCGTATCCGGGAAAACGACGTAGGGCGGCACGCCGAGCGCCTTAGCGATCCTGGCGCGCTCGCTTCTCAACGCCTCGAACAGCGGCTGAGCCTCGCTCGACAGGCTTGACTGCCGCTTCTCGATCCGCGCCGCCTTCTTGGCGCGACGCCCCGCCTCCGGCCTGTCCTTGCGGAAGAAAACCTGGCGCTCGTGCTTGAAGACCGCCCGCGCCTCCGGCTCGAGCTTCATCGCGCCGAAAGCGGCGTGATCGATGCTGACGAAGCCGCTTGCCAGCAATTGGCGGAAGACAGACTGCCAGGTGCGGGCGGGAATATCTTTGCCGGCCCCGAAAACCGGCATGTTCACATGACCGAAACGCTCGGTCTTCTCATTGACCGTCCCCATCAGCACATCGATGACATGGCCGGTGCCGAAGCGCTCGCCGGTGCGGTAGACCGCGGCGAGCGCCTTGATCGCCGCTTCCGTGCCATCCCAAGTCTCGACCGGTTTCAGGCAGGTGTCGCAATTGCCGCAGCCGCCGCCATGCCCCTCGCCAAAATGCGCAAGGATCGCCTGTCGCCGGCAGCCGGCCGTCTCACAGATCGCAAGCAATGCGTTGAGCTTGGCACGCTCGACGCGTTTGATCTCTTCCGCAGCATTGCCCTCATCGATCATCCGCCGCCGCTGGATGACGTCAGCCATGCCATAGGCCATCCAGACTTCGGACGGTAGGCCGTCGCGTCCCGCGCGCCCGGTCTCCTGATAATAGGCCTCGACGGAACCGGGCAGATCGAGATGGGCGACATAGCGGACATTCGGCTTGTCGATGCCCATGCCGAAGGCGACCGTCGCCACCAGGCAAAGATCCTCTTCCTTCAAGAAGGCATCCTGATTGGCATCGCGCACCGACCGATCCGTGCCGGCATGATAGGCAAGCGCGCGAACGCCCTGCCCGTTCAACCACTCCGCCGTATCCTCGACCTTGGCCCGCGACAGGCAATAGACAATGCCGCTATCGCCGCGATGACCATCGAGGAAACGCAGCAATTGCTGACGCGGCTGATCACGCTCGACGATCTCATAGGTGATATTCGGGCGATCGAAGCTGGTGGTGAACACCTTGGCGTTATCGAGCGCCAGCCTCTCGATGATATCGTCGCGCGTGTGCGGATCGGCCGTCGCCGTCAACGCGATGCGCGGCACATCGGGAAAGAGTTCCGCAAGCTTGCCGAGATCACGGTATTCCGGCCGGAAATCATGTCCCCATTGCGAGACGCAATGCGCCTCGTCGATCGCGAACAAGGCAATCTTCGCCTTGGCGATCATCTGGCTGAAGCCGTCGGTCAAGATGCGTTCGGGCGTGACATAGAGCAGATCGAGCCTGCCCCCGGAGATGGCGCGATAGACATCACTTGCCTCATCCCGCGATAAGGACGAGTTCAGCGCCGCCGCCCGGATGCCGAGCTGTTTCATCGCCTCGACCTGATCGCGCATCAGGGCGATCAATGGCGAAACGATGATGCCGAGGCCATCGCGGCACAACGCCGGAATCTGGAAACAAAGCGATTTGCCGGCGCCGGTCGGAAACAGCACGACCGCATCGCCACCGGAAACCACATGCTCGACCACCTGCTGCTGCTTGCCGCGAAAGGCGGAATAGCCATAGACCCGCTTGAGGATATCGAGCGGCGCCGCTCCCGAATTGTCTCTCCCGAACAGCGCATCATCGGCGGAAAACCGCGGCTCCTGTCGATCTGGCAGTGACATCTATCCCTATTTCCCCGCTGCCCCTTTGATGCGACCGGAAAGCACGCCAAAGCCATCAATGATCGCTTCCTGGTTTTCGAGGCGCAAAGCCTCGAGCTGCACTTCCTGCAAAGCGCGCATCAACTGCTCGATAAGGTCGCCGTCACCCTCTTCCGTTGCCTCGGCGATCGCGCTTTGCAGCTCGATCTTGTGCCAACGCAACGCMTTCGACCGCTTGTGAAGCGCAAGCGCCTGGCGATATCCCTCGCGCGCATCTTCCGTGGCGGCTTCCTCGGTCGCCGTCCAAAGCCGGGCATTGCGCACCTGCTGGTCGAGGCTCTTCAGCAATGCGGCAAAACCCTGCTCCTCCAACTGCTCGAGCAGCCGCTCGCGATTGAGCTGCGGGCCGGCCATGGCTGCTGCCGTGCCGAGCATGGCGGACCACAGACGCTGCAATTCGCGGCTTTCGTAATCGATCGCAGCGATCTCATCATATTCGTCCTGCAGCAACGCCGGATGATTGACGATGGTCAACGCCAACACGCTCTCGCGCAGCCCCGGTATGTCCTGATGACCCTTGATCATGCCTGAACGCGTCAAGCGATCCGACGCCGTTATATTGGCGACCTGCTGCCGATCACGGGTCGACCCGCCGCGGCCACCGAAATTGCGGCCATTGCCTTCGCGGGAAAAACCGCGCCCCTGCTGATTGCCGCCGCGCTGGAACTGCGGCTGGAACAGCCCGTTCAGCCGGTCGCGCATGTCCTGCTGATAATGCCGGCGGACATTCTCGTCCGATATGACCGAAACCATCTGCTTCAGCCGCGCCTCAAGTTCGGCGCGCGCCTCCGGTGTGTCGAAGGTGCCACTGCCCGCTTCGCGACTCCAGATCATTTCCGCCAGCGGCTTTGCCTGCGCCATGACCTTGTCGAAAGGTGCGCGGCCATCGTGGCGGACGAGATCATCGGGATCCTTGCCGTCGGGCAGCAAGGCGAAGCGCACGGTACGGCCCGGCTTGATATGTGGCAGCGCCAGATCGGCGGCACGATTGGCGGCGCGAATGCCGGCGCCGTCGCCATCGAAGCAGAGCACCGGCTGGGGCGTCATCTTCCACAGGAGTTCGAGCTGGTTTTCCGTCAGCGCCGTGCCGAGCGGCGCAACCGCGTTCTCGACGCCAGCCTGATGCAGCGCGATGACGTCCATATAGCCTTCGACGGCGATGATCGTCCCTGCACCGTCGTTCCCCTGGGCGGCACGGCGCGCACGCGTGAAATTGTAAAGCACATTGCCCTTGTGAAAGAGTTCGGTCTCGTTGGAATTGAGATATTTGGCCGGCGCATCCGGCGACATGGCACGGCCGCCGAAGGCGATCACCTTTTCACGCGAAGACAGGATCGGGAACATGATACGATCACGGAAGCGGTCGTAGGAGACCGGCACATTCTCGTGCACGACAAGGCCGCAAGCTTCCATCTGCTCTTTCAAGACGCCTTTGCCGGCTAAAAACTCCTTGAGTGCATTGCGGCTGTCCGGCGAATAGCCGAGGCGGAAGGTCTCGATGGTGCGGCCGGTCAGGCCGCGATCGCGCAGATAGGCGCGCGCCCTTGCACCGTTTGCCGCCTGGAGCTGATCCTGAAAGAACTGCGTTGCCATTTCCATGACATCGAGCAGCGATGTGCGCTCCTTTTCGCGCTTTGCCTCCATGGGATCGGCGACCGGCATGGGAAGGCCCGCCATGTCGGCGATCTGCTGCACCGCTTCGGGGAAGCTGAGCCCCTCGATCTCGGTCAGAAAACGGAAATGATCGCCCGTGACGCCGCAACCGAAGCAGTGATAACGGCCCTTGCGGTCCTCGCAGTGGAAGCTCGGTGACTTTTCGCCATGGAACGGGCAGCAGGCCCAATAATCGCCGCGCGGCACATTGGTCTTGCGCCGATCCCAGGTCACACGTCGACCGATCACGTCCGAAATGGGAACGCGGTCGCGAATCTCATCGAGAAACGTATTGGAAAATCGCATGACTACCTCTGGCTTGCCCCCATATAATCAGGAACGGAGCGCATTGCCACGAGAACCCTCCGCCACGCCCGCTATTCACAGCCTTCTCGCTGGATAGTCGAATTCAACTTTTCCGATCACAACTCCGTGAAAGCTTCGGCACAATTCATGTCCGTGCCCCTGGTTGGGAGGCGGTTTTCGGCATCGTCAGAGGCAGGATCAGGTCCAGCTTTTCCCGCCTATATGTGCATCGCAAAAACCCGGCACCACAGCTAGACCGTGCCGAAAACTTCGCAAAAGCAAAGAGTTACTGATTATAAGGATGAGCAGTTAAGGGCGAAAAACGACGCAAGCGGCAACCGTTGCCGAAGGTCGAAAGGCGCGCGTTCTTCCCTGCCGGTGGCGCATTTGAGGCATAGTTCGTAAGCCAAACATTATTTTTTTGTAATTTGATTGTTGGTGTGCAGCGCAATAGCTTTCTTCTCACGGGACGAGACAAGCCGGCGAACAAATGCTTCGCGACGCGACATGCCTAGACGCCCCGACGGACAGGAAGCCAGAGGTACAGGTTTCCAGTTTGGGAGAATTCAAATGCGCGTTCTGCTCGTACCCTTTGCTGCCGCTGCCCTCTTCGCCACAGCTAACTATAGCTCGGCTACGACAACGCAGGGTGTAGCACCGGCGGTGACGACGAACGTGCTTTATACCGGGGCCGATTATCAGGTACCCGTTGATATGAAAGTTCCGGCCCTCAAAGCCGGCATCAAGGTTCAGATATCCTGGTTGCAGCCGCAAGGCATGGATTCGCCAGAGCAAGTCAGGATCATCAAGTAAAGTTCACCCATACCCAGGTGAGGCACCATCCCTACCCCCGGCGCCGCCTCACCTGGGTGCCTTTGCAAAAGACGTTTGATTTTTGGGCCCCACCCTGCGTCATCAAACGCCTGCAAAGCGCAAGAAGGCAGGAGCTCCCCCAGCTCCTGCCTTCTCTATTTGCGGTCAAGGGTGGCGCAAAGCGCGCTAAATTCGACGCCGTTTCGGCGATTGCCCCCAGCTCATCAAAGCTCTAGCCGGAGCGGATATATTAGCAATACTCCATTTACGCCATGACATCCAAATTCAATTGACAATTGACACCGCCGCGCCGATGAATTCCCCGGCTCATTGGAAATCTTCATATGTCATTCGTTGCGGAAGAACTTGCCTCTGATCTTCGTTTCTTCACAATTGTTCTCGGCTGCTCGCGCGAGATGGTTGCCGCATACGTTGGCAATCCACGCATGAGCTCTGTTTTTGCTTCCCAGCAACGTTGGCTGATGGCCCAAGCCGGCCTCGGACTGCATTACGGCGGAATAGACGGAGAGCCGCCGGGCTTCTATGCCCGCCGCTTTGTGGATTACGTTCTCAAACATGAGATCGCCAGCCACAATACGGCGCTGAGCTTCATCCAGGAAATGCTCGCCTATCGCTATATGCGCCATCTGCCCGACTCACCCGACAAGCGCCTGCGCCCGATCGAGCCGACCGAAGCGGCGGTCGAACAGCTCGCGAAATGGTTTTATATCCACCTCATGGTGCTCGACAGCCTGGATGGCAGCCAGCGGATTGCGACTTTTGTCGAACGACCGGAACTCGTTGCAGTGCTGCAGCCGACAGTCGCATCCAGAATCATTGCCAGCGACCGAGTTCGCCATCCCGGCGAGACCTTCGATCTCTTCACCTGGGCAAATTCCGGCGGCGTCATCATGGATTATCTGATCTCCCGCATCGGAACGATGGATCCGACGGCGGCGAGAATGGATATCGGTCCGATTTCGTTCAGCGAGATCTGCGAACGCTTCCTGATCTCCAGAACGCATGTGAAACGGATGATGAGCAAGGCATCGGCGATGGGAAGCGTGGGCTGGGTCGGCAGTCCGGGCAAGAGCCACTTCTGGCTCTCCCGCGGCTTCATTCAGGAATATTGGGACTACCAGGCCGAAAAATTCGCCATCATCGGCAATGTCTGGGAAGAAACCGTCGGCGCGCAGCCCGAGCCCGCACCGACGGAGCAACAAAGACTTACTTCAGCAGCTCTTTGAGGATCGCCGAAGCCTTGGCGAAATCCATCTGCCCGGCATAGCGCTCGCGCAGGGCGGCGACGCACTTGCCCATGTCCTTCAGACCCTGCGCACCCAGTTCCGCCACGACGGCGACGCAGATCTCGCGCACCTTCTCGTCGGAAAGCTGCTCAGGCATGAAGCCCTGGATAACAGCGATTTCCTCGCGTTCCTTGTCGGCCAGTTCCGGACGTCCGCCATCCATGTAGATCTTCACCGACTCTTCGCGCTGCTTGATCATCTTGGCGAGCAACTGCAGAATCTCGTCGTCGCTTGCCTGTTCCTTGCCGAGACCACGATTGGCAATGTCCTTGTCCTTGATCGCGGCGAGGATGAGGCGCACGGTCGAAAGCCTCGCCGCGTCCTTGGCCTTCATGGCATCTTTCTGGGCGTTGGAAAGCGTTTCGCGGATCATGTCTTAAACTCCTTAAGCAAGCCGGCGACGATCGCCTAGCCTCTCATTTCACGTTGCCAGTCTCATAGACCATCAGCGGCGATCAATGCAATTACATCAGGTTTGCTCGAAAGCCGGCGAATTCCTTGGCGGGAAACGAACGGGGCGCATTGACCGACACGCCTTGTTTGGCTATGTCCAGCACCTGCACATTAGATCGATATGAAGGTCTCAAGCCGCGACGCAGGTCGCCGGCTGCAATCGGCACAAACATGGCGGAAGCCCACGGTCTTTTCAAGGCCGCGCACGACGCCGGAAACGGGATGACAATGACCGCGACAGCCCCATGGACAACTGAAAAGCCGAGTGCCCTGCTCGTTCTCGCCGACGGCACCGTAATCGAAGGCAAGGGTATCGGCGCGACCGGCAAGGTCCAAGCCGAAGTCTGCTTCAACACGGCGCTGACCGGCTACGAGGAAATCCTGACCGACCCCTCCTATCTCGGCCAGATCGTTACCTTCACCTTCCCCCATATCGGCAATGTCGGCACCAATGACGAAGACATCGAAGATCTGACGCCTGCCGCCCGGCATGGCGCCGTCGGCGTCGTCTTCAAGGCCGATATCACCGATCCCTCGAACTACCGCGCCGCAAAGCATCTCGACCAGTGGCTGAAGGCTCGCGGCATCATCGGCATGTGCGGCATCGACACCCGCGCGCTGACCGCCTGGATCCGCGAAAACGGCATGCCCAACGGCGTCATCGCCCATGATCCGAACGGCGTCTTCGATATCGAGCAATTGAAGGCGGATGCGAAGTCCTGGAGCGGCCTGGAAGGCCTCGACCTCGCCAAGGTCGCCACGTCAGGCCAATCGTCGCAATGGTCCCAGACGCCTTGGATTTGGAACGAAGGCTACGGCGAACTCAACGCCGACGATGCCAAATATCACGTCGTCTGCCTCGATTACGGCGTCAAGCGCAATATCCTGCGCCTCTTCTCAGGCCTCGATTGCAAGGTCACCGTATTGCCGGCGACCGCATCCACCGATGATGTCTTGGCTTTGAAGCCCGACGGTATTTTCCTGTCGAACGGTCCGGGCGACCCGGCGGCAACCGGCGAATATGCCGTGCCTGTCATCAAGGACCTGCTGAAGACCGAAATCCCGTTGTTCGGCATCTGCCTCGGTCACCAGATGCTCGGCCTCGCGCTCGGCGCCAAGACGGCGAAGATGCATCAGGGTCACCACGGCGCCAACCATCCGGTCAAGGATCACACGACGGGCAAGGTCGAGATCGTCTCGATGAACCATGGCTTCGCAGTCGACTCGAGCTCGCTCCCACAAGGCGTTGAGGAGACTCACGTTTCGCTGTTCGACGGCAGCAATTGCGGCCTGCGCGTTTCCGGCAAGCCGGTCTTCTCCGTGCAGCATCACCCGGAAGCCTCTCCGGGCCCCCAGGACAGCCACTACCTCTTCCGCCGCTTCGTCAATCTGGTGCGCGAGAAGAAGGGCGAACCGGCTTTGGCCGAGCGCGCCTGAGCGCATCAGCCGCCTAACACATAAGAAAGCCTCGGATTCGCGATCAATCCGAGGCTTTTTTTTACGCGTCAAGTTGGGAGGTATAGAGCACTTCCAGGAAAAGTGCGCAGCGGTTTTCCGTCCGGAATGCGCAAAAACAAAGGGATAGAGCGGGAAAGCGATTCCGTGAAACGCTGAACCGCTCTATGTCTTCACATCGGCTTACGCCTGCAGGCGACGCTGCTTTACGACTTCCAGTTCGCTCATCATGATCTCCTGCAGGAATTCGAAATCGGACTGTCCAAAGTCGACGAGCCCGAATCTCAATCTGTAGCCCCAGTTCTTATCCTGGGTAAAATCCAGCCAACCCAGCAAGGGACGAAGCGGCTGCTCGGGCGCATCGAGCCAATCGACATCGCGCCGATAGGCTTTTCCGCAATCCATCTGCGCCTGATAAACCCCGCCCTCGCGGACATAGCCGATGGCCGTGAAGCTTTGGAAACCGTCCCGGTCTCCCATCGTCAGCGATGGCGAATAATAGACGATGCCGTCACCCGGCTTGATGCGCTTCAGCGGACCCGGCTTGCCGTGGCAAACCTGCATGAAGCCATGTTCGCGCCCGAGGCGAACGTGCTCCGTGGAAGCCACTGCCAGCCAATAGGATTTCTCGGCAGGCTTGGGTTCTCCGCGAGACACGTTGGCATGCGGCAGGAGGCGCACCGGTGCACCCTGACTGATCGATTCTTCCCGCGGGAACAGCGCGGCATCGTTACGATTGCTTGCCTTGAAAATCATGATCGTCTCCCGTCGTTGGTATGGCACCAATATAGACGACCATGCTGTCAATTTTTGTCAGCAGTCTTGCCCGCTCCGGCGTCAAATTGACCGGCGTCAGCCAGCCAATTTCTCCGAGCGCACCAGGATGTAGAACCGCGTGCAGAGCATCGTTGCGGCCGAGGCCAGCCCCAGAAGAAAGCCGAACCAGATACCGATCCCACCGAAGCCAAGCGGGAAGGCAAGCAGCCATGCCAGGAAGAAACCGATCGGCCAATAGGCGATCAGCGCCATGATCATCGGCACGCGCGCGTCCTTCAAACCGCGCAGCAGACCGCTGGCGATTGCCTGCAGTCCATCCACAAGCTGGAACAGGCCGGCCACGACGATCAGCGGCGCCGCATAGGCGAGCACCTGCGGCGCTTCTGCCGACTTGACGTCAAGGAACCAGCTTCCCAGCCACGCCGGCGCCGTCGCGAACAGGATGCTGCCGCAGAGCGCAATGCAGCTCGAAACGATAAGCGCCACGATTGCCGCGCGCTTTAGGCCGAGATGATCACCCTGCCCGTGCGCAACACCGACCCGCACGGTCGCCGCCTGGCTGAGGCCGAGCGGGATCATGAAGGCGATCGACGCCCACTGCAGCGCGATACCATGCGCGGCGAGCTCAATCGTACCGATCTGCCCCATCAACAGCGAAGCGGCCGTAAACAGGCTGACCTCGGCCAGAACCGTGATGCTGATTGGAAAGCCAAGGCGAACGACTTCCCAGAGCGCATGCCAATCCGGCCGCCAAAGACGGACGAAGATTTCGTAGCGGCGCGTCTCTTCGCGGCTCTGCACATAGCCGAGAATGAACAGGAACCCCGCCGTCTGCACCGCAACGGAGACGATCGCCGCACCATGCAGCCCGAGCGCCGGCATGCCGAAATGGCCGAGCACCAGGCAGTAGGCAAGCACCGCATTCATCACCAGCATGGCAATGGTGACCTTGAGGATGATGCCGGCGCGGCCAATGGCGCTCACGAGTGCGCGAATGACGTTGTAAAGCAGCCCCGGCAGCACGGCGAAGTGGCCGATCGCAATATAGCCGCTCGCAAGCCTCGCGACATCCGGCTTTTGCCCAGCCGCAAGAAGGATCTGCTCCGAATAAAGAAAGGCCGGCTGCGCCACCAGCCAATAGGCCGTGACGACCCATAGGCCCATGCGCAATGCACGGCGCACCGAAGCCACATCGCCCCTACCATAGGCCTGAGCCACCAGCGGTACGACGGCGATGGAAAAGCCCGAACCGAAAATCAGGATCGTGAAGAGAAACTGCGCAGAGAGCACCATGGCTGCCAGTTGCTCGGCACCGAGACGGCCGACGATCATCACATCCGTTGTGTTGATGCCAAGCTGCGCCAGTTGCGCGCCGATCAGCGGTATGCCGAGCGCCAGGGTGGCGCGGACATGCGCAGACCACGAATTATTATTGTCGTGCGCGAAGGGGCGCGCAGCTACCGGCGTATCCATCTTGAAAACTCGATTTAAGAAAGCGCAAACCGCCTACCCAGGGGTGCGCAAGCCCATCGGCTTAGCGCAACTTGACCCGAAAAGCCAGTCGGCAAAACCCCGATGCTGAAGAATTCATCATATCATCAAAATATCTGATGAATATTTAGGCCACTTCCTGAACGGCCGGTTCCACCGCGGCTTTCGATTCGTTCTTGTGCACCTTGGCAACAAAGACGAACACTGCGGCCGCAATCAGCAACGCGGACATGATGAATGGAGCGCCCGCGAAAGCCACGGGCGCCGATGGTGCGGTAAAATAGCGAAACAGGTAGGGAAACAGCACCGGTCCGATGATCGCAGTAATGCTGGTCAGGCTGCCGAGAGCGCCTTGCAGCTCGCCCTGTGCCGATGGGGGCACCTTGCTTGCTGCAATGGAGCGCAGCGGCGCGTCTGCAACGTTTTCGATCACCGTGACTACGATCACCGCATAGACCATCCAGCCCTGCCACGCGAAGGCATATCCCAGCAAGCCGATGCCGGAAAAGACGAGCCCGAACACCACGGTCTTCCATTCGCCGAGCACCGGCACGATGCGAGGCATAGCAAAACCCATCACCAGCGCCATGCCAATGCCATAGGTGCCGAGCGAAAGGCCGATTTCCAGCGAGGTCCATCCATAACGATAGGAGCTGACGAAGGACCAGACCGCCGGAAAGACACCATGCGCCAACCAGTTGAAGAACATGACGACGAAGACCCAACCAAGGCCCTGATAGCGGCGCACTTGCCGCAATGCGCCGAGCGGACTGGCACGCCAAAATTCGAACCGGCGGCGGTTCCTCGCTTCCAGCGTTTCCGGAAGGAGGAAATAGGCGCCGATAAAGTTCAGGAGCGACAGCGCTGCCGCACCATAAAAGGGAGCGCGCGGGCCGAATTCACCGAGGAAACCGCCGATCACAGGTCCGAGCACGAAGCCGACGCCGAAGGCCATGCCGATCAACCCGAAATTCTTAGCCCGGTTCTCGTCATTGCTGATGTCGGCGATGTAGGCGGAGCACGTCGAGAAGCTTGCTCCGCTAATACCGGCTAGGATGCGGCCGGCGAACAATATCCAGTAGCTGCCGGCGATCGCGCAGATGAAATTGTCGATCGCGAAGGTCAGCACGGAAGCGAGCAGGATCGGACGACGGCCGAAACGGTCGCTCAGATTACCAATCAGCGGCGAGAACAGGAATTGCATGGCAGCATAGGCAAGCAACAGCCAGCCGCCATCCGTGGCCGCCTCGCTKACCGAAGCGCCCGTCAGTTCCTCGAGGTATTTCGGCATGACCGGCATGATGATGGCAATGCCGATGACATCGAGGAAGAGGATGACAAAGACGAGGAAAAGGCCGCGACGTACAAATTTCTGATCGATCATGGAGTTTGCCTATTGGTGGCCCCATCTCCATKAAGAGACAGAACGTGAACGAAAAATCAAAGCGTCCCCATACCGAAAGATTTTGCCGGAAACAATCCGTGAACGCTTCAATCTTCTTGATTTGCCGCCCGATTTTTTTGATCTTCGGCGCAAAGACGGCGCCTATCCTCCGTTCACGCGCCGCTGCTCCAATTTCAGAAAATCGACGAAGGCTCGAAGCGGCGCCGGCATATGGCGACGGCTTGCGTAATAGAGGAACGGGCCGGGAAAGGCAGTATCCCACTCTTCAAGAACAGGAACCAGCTCACCGCTTGCGATCTGCGGCGCGATGAACTCCCTGAAGGTTCGGATGATGCCGAGACCCTCCACGGCAGCGCAGCGTTCGATATCGACTGAATTGGTGGCGAGAACCATGGGCGGCGAAATGACGATCGTCTCGCCTTCCCTTTCGAACTCCCAAGGAAAGGCCGAACTGCTGAGGAAACGGTGACGGACACAGCGATGGTCGAGAATGTCGCGCGGGTGACGAGGCGTGCCATTCGCCGCAAGATAGGCCGGCGAAGCGGCGGTAGCATAGCATTGCTGCCGTGGCCCGATCGGCACGGCGATCATATCCCGTTCCAGCCGCTCGTCGTAACGAATGCCGGCATCATAACCCGCCGCCAGCACATCGATAAAACTGTCTTCGGCGACGATTTCGACCGAGATACCCGGATAGGCTTTCAGGAAGCGATTGATGATCCCCGGTATGATCACGATGGCGGCCACCGTGGGCACATTGAGCCGCAGCGTCCCGCCGGGAGTATCGCGGAATGTGTTGATATCGTCGAGTGCTGTGGCGATCTCGCCCATCGCTGGTCCCAGCCGCTCGATCAGCCGCTCGCCGGCCTCTGTCAGCGTGACGCTACGGGTGGTACGGTTGAGCAGGCGCACACCGAGCCGCTCCTCGAGCCGCCGCAACGCCTCGCTCAATGATGACGCTGAGACATGGCGCTTACGCGCAGCCTCCCGAAAACTGCGCTCACGGGCGACGGCAGCAAAGGCATCGAGATCGGCAAGCGGCAAATCACTCATTATACAAAATTCCAAACGGCCCGTTTCAATTTAACCGGATTATCGCACAGCAGGCGATGGAGTAAACCGATCTCGAAGACGCCTCTCGGAGAGCGCCGCTGATGAAGGAGAACTGAAATGCAGATGCGTCAATTGGGCAAGACCGGTCCCGAAGTATCCGCCATCGGCCTCGGCTGCATGGGTATGTCCGGCATGTACGGACCATCCGACCGCGCCGAGAGCATCGCCACCATTCACGCCGCCTTCGACGCCGGCATCAACCTGCTGGATACCGGCGATTTCTATGGCATGGGCCACAATGAAATGCTGATCGGCGAGGCGATCAAAGGGGTGAAGCGCGACGATTTCCTGATCAGCGTCAAGTTCGGCGCATTGCGCGATCCCGCCGGCGCCTGGTCAGGCTATGATGCGCGTCCAGCCGCAATCCGCAACTTCCTCGCCTATACGCTGCAGCGCCTCGGCGTCGAGTATATCGATATCTACCGCCCTGCCCGCCTCGATCCGAACGTGCCGATCGAGGAGCAGATCGGGGCAATGGCCGATCTGATCAAGCAGGGTTATGTCAGGCATATCGGCCTTTCCGAAGTCGGAGCCGACACCATCCGCCGCGCCGCTGCCGTGCATCCGATCGTAGATCTGCAAATCGAATATTCGCTGATCTCGCGCGGCATCGAGGACCAAATCCTGCCAACCTGCCGCGAACTCGGCATCGGCATCACCGCCTATGGCGTCCTCTCCCGCGGCCTGATCAGCGGCCACTGGCAGAAGGATGCGGCGCAGAAGGGTGATTTCCGTGCCTTCAGCCCGCGCTTCCAGGCCGGAAACGTTGAGAAGAACCTGGAGCTGGTGGAAGCACTGCGCCAGATCGCCGACGCCAAGGGCGTCAGCGTTGCGCAGATCGCCATTGCCTGGGTCGACGCCCAAGGCGAGGACATCATCCCCCTCATCGGCGCCCGCCGCCGCGATCGCCTGACCGAGGCCCTCGGCTCGCTATCCGTCGAATTGTCCGAAGCGGATTTCGCAGCGATCGAACGCGCAATCCCGAAGGGCGCCGCCGCTGGCGGCCGCTATGCGGAGGCGCAATTGGCGCACATGGACAGCGAGAAGTAGGAAGGGTCACCTTCTCCTTTTAAACCGGATTGTTCAGCGTATCGCAGTCGCTGAGCTTGCCGGATTGGAAACCCTGCTTGAACCATTTTACACGCTGTGCCGACGTGCCGTGGTTGAAGCTATCCGGAACGACATAACCCTGGCTGCGCTTCTGCAGCGTATCGTCGCCGATCTGCTGCGCGGCATTCAACGCCTCTTCGAGGTCGCCTTCCTGCAGAATGCCTTTCTGCTGGGTGAACTTGCCCCAGACGCCGGCGAAGCAATCGGCTTGCAGCTCGATCCGCACCGACATCTTGTTGGCGTCCACCTCGCTCATGGTTTGGCGGGCCTGATTGAACTTCGGCAGGATACCAAGCAAGTCCTGGACATGATGGCCGACTTCATGCGCGATCACATAGGCCTGCGCGAAATCGCCGGCTGCGCCGAATTGATCCTTCATCTGCTGGAAGAAGGCCATGTCGAGATAGACCTTCTGGTCGCTCGGGCAATAGAAAGGACCGGTCGCAGCCGATGCCGTGCCGCAGGCTGACGGGAAACGGCCGGAGAACAGCACCAGCTTCGGATCGGTGTAGGTCTTGCCCATCGACTTGAAGATGCCGGTCCATGTGTCTTCGGTATCGGCGAGCACTGTTGCCACGAACTGCTTCATCTCGTCGTTGGCCGGCGGGGCGTTGCCGCCGCGGGAATCGCTCTGCTGGTAACCTGGACCACCGTCCAAAGCGCCGCTCTGCTGCAGGAGCCCGATGACGTCGACGCCCATGGCCCTCAGTACAAGGAAAATCACCACCAGAATGATGATGGTGCTGATGCTCAAACCGCCGCCGCGCCGCATGCCGCCGCCGGGAAAGCCCATGCCGCCACCGCCGAGGGGACCACCTCCCGAACCGCCATCCATCGGCGATGAGCCACGCTCATCCTCGATATTGTCGGATTGCCGACGTCCCTTCCAATCCATAGCGCACCTCCCGGCGATGCCTAAAAACTAAAGTCCCTTAGGCATTTATATATCCAGGAAGATGGACAAAGCCAGTTGGCTATCGGGTTAAACGACGGCGGCGCCACATTTCTTTCGACGTCAGCCACAAAAGCGCGACGCCTATACCGGCCGCGACCAGGAGCGGGGCGAGTTCATCGCCATCGAAAGCCACTTCGTTCATGATGCGGCCCGGAAGCAAGGCAAAAGCTCCTGCACCGACAACGCCGCCGAAATAAAGACTTCTAACGATACGCTTGTGCGCTTCGATATTGTGCTTGAGGGCATTGACGATAGCGCCCCAGCAACTAAGCAAAGTGTATACCGAAAGCAGGTGAATGGGGCTGAAGCCGTAAAACATGTTGATCTGATGAATGAAGAAGCTCGACAGCGCCACAATCACCATCAAGGCCAACCATATCTTGCCAAGCAGACGGTGCCTCGGCGTCCCCTTCGGTCTGACGAGAAGATAGGCGCCGAGCAGGGCGGCGGGAACGACCGCCACGACATGGATCTGGATCGCGATCGGGGCATCGATAAGCGGCTCAAGAGTCATCATCTGTATCCGGTTGAGTTTATCGAGCCTTTCCGCGATATTGCTGTTCTCTCAATCGAAATTGCGCAAAAGAACGGAAATCTTCGTGGATCACACCTTTCTGCAATCCACGCTTCGTGAATTGCAGGTCATCCAGCGTTCACCGCGCTTCTGGGCGACTTTTGTCACGATCGTCCTGATCTTTGCCGTGACCGGCCCGTACGGCACCCTTGATCGGCTGATGCCCGGAGCGCGGCTCGGCTACTGGCTTGCCCTTCACGCCATGGCCTGGTCGTGCGCGGTCGTCTTCTCCGTCGCCGCCGAAATCCTGCTACGCAGGGCTATAGCGAGCATGTTCGCCCGGATGATGATCGGATCCGTCGTCGCGGCATTGCCGATTGGCTTCGGTATCACGCTCGTTGAGCTCGCATTCTTCGGAACAGCGCCCAGCCTGACCGCCAGCCTGCATCACTCGCTCGACTCCATACCGCTTTGCGTCCTCTTCTGTGTTCTCACCTATCTGACCATGCACCGGCAGATACTGATGGTGGCCGAGGGATTGGATGCCACGGAGGCGAAAGCTACGCTCACCGCCGCGGCAGAGATTCGAACGCTGGCTTCCCAGCCGCCGATTCTATTGCGCTTGAAACCGGAAAACCGGGGTGCATTGGTAAGGCTTACCGTTCGCGATCACTATACCGAGGTTGTGACAACACGCGGTCGGGAGCTCATCCTGCTGCGTTTCGGCGATGCGCTCACGGAAATCGGCAATACGGAGGGCATACGCCTGCACCGATCCCATTGGATCGCGACGGAACACGTCGACCGGCTGAAACGCGACAACGGCAAGCTTTTCGTCATCGCACGTGACGGCGTTGAGATGCCCGTCAGCCGCTCCTATGTCGAAGCTGTCCAACGTCGTTTTGGCTAATGGCGGCAAAGGCTGTAGAATTCATGTCGATTCCGCGATTTATGGGGTTCCGTTTGCAAATACATTTGCCTATAAGCCGCTTCTAGCCTGAAAAGACTTGCCCATGCGCCCCGGCCGGTGATCTCCCACCCTGGCCGGTTTTTCGCGCAACGAAAAAACGGATGAGAGCCCATGCCGAAGCGCCAAGATATCAAATCGATCCTCATCATCGGTGCAGGACCGATCGTCATTGGCCAAGCTTGCGAGTTCGATTATTCCGGCACGCAGGCCTGCAAGGCGCTTAGGGAGGAAGGCTACCGCGTCATCCTCGTCAACTCCAACCCGGCGACGATCATGACCGATCCGGGCCTGGCGGACGCGACCTATGTCGAGCCGATCACGCCGGAAGTGGTCGCCAAGATCATCGCCAAGGAACGCCCGGATGCGCTGCTGCCGACCATGGGCGGCCAGACGGCCCTCAACACGGCGCTTTCGCTGAAGCGCATGGGCGTGCTCGACCGCTACAATGTCGAGATGATCGGCGCGAAGCCGGCCGCGATCGACATGGCCGAAGACCGCGCCCTCTTCCGCGAAGCCATGGCCCGCATCGGCCTCGAAACCCCGCGCTCGATGCTGGCGAACGCCACCGACATCAAGGATGCCGACCGCAAGACGCATGAAGCCGAGCGCACCAAGCTGAAGGCGCAGCTTTCCGGCGATGGGCTCGATAAGGCGCTGGACGAGCTGGAAAACCAGTGGAACCTCGGCGAAAGCGACCGCAAGCAGCGCTATATGAACCACGCCATGGCGGTTGCCGCCCAGGCGCTCGATCATGTCGGCCTACCCGCCATCATCCGTCCTTCCTTCACGCTCGGCGGCACCGGCGGCGGCATCGCCTACAACCGCTCGGAATTCTTCGAGATCGTCGGCGGCGGCCTCGATGCCTCCCCGACCACCGAAGTCCTGATCGAGGAATCGGTGTTGGGCTGGAAGGAATTCGAGATGGAAGTCGTCCGCGACAAGGCGGACAATTGCATCATCATCTGCTCGATCGAAAACATCGACCCGATGGGCGTTCATACCGGCGATTCGATCACCGTTGCTCCGGCACTGACGCTGACCGACAAAGAATACCAGATCATGCGCAACGCCTCGATCGCGGTTCTGCGCGAGATCGGCGTGGAAACCGGCGGCTCGAACGTGCAGTTCGCCGTCAATCCGCAGGACGGCCGCCTCGTCGTCATCGAAATGAACCCGCGCGTGTCGCGCTCGTCGGCCCTCGCATCGAAGGCCACCGGCTTCCCCATTGCCAAGGTCGCGGCCAAGCTGGCGATCGGCTATACGCTCGATGAACTGGAAAACGACATCACCGGCGGTGCGACGCCGGCATCGTTCGAACCCTCGATCGACTACGTCGTCACGAAAATTCCACGCTTCGCCTTCGAGAAATTCCCGGGCGCCTCGCCGGTGCTGACCACCGCGATGAAGTCGGTCGGCGAAGTCATGGCGATCGGCCGCACCTTCGCGGAATCGCTGCAGAAGGCGCTTCGCGGCTTGGAAACAGGCCTCACCGGCCTCGATGAGATCGAAATTCCCGGCACCGAAGAGGGCGAAGGCAGCCAGAATGCGATCCGCGCCGCCATCGGCACGCCCACTCCCGACCGCCTGCGCATGGTCGCCCAGGCACTGCGCCTCGGCATGTCGCCCGAAGAGGTGCACGAAGGCTGCAAGATCGACCCGTGGTTCATCGCCCAGTTCAAGGCGATCGTCGACATGGAAGCCCGCATCCGCGAGCATGGCCTGCCGGAAGATGCGTCCAACCTGCGTATGCTGAAGGCGATGGGCTTCTCGGACGCGCGTCTCGCGACGCTGACCGGTAAACGCCCGAAGGAAGTTGCAGAACTGCGCAACGGGCTGAATGTCCGCCCGGTCTTCAAGCGCATCGACACCTGCGCCGCCGAGTTCGCCTCGCCGACCGCCTATATGTATTCGACCTATGAGACGCCCTTTGTCGGCGCCGCCCGCACGGAAGCGCAGGTTTCCGATCGCAAGAAGGTCGTCATCCTCGGCGGCGGTCCGAACCGTATCGGCCAGGGCATCGAATTCGACTATTGCTGCTGCCACGCCGCCTTCGCGTTGAAGGATGCCGGCTACGAAGCGATCATGATCAACTGCAATCCGGAAACCGTCTCGACCGACTACGATACGTCGGACCGTCTCTATTTCGAGCCGCTGACCGCCGAAGACGTGATCGAAATCCTGCGCGCGGAGCAGGAAAAGGGCGAAGTGGTCGGCGTCATCGTCCAGTTCGGCGGCCAGACGCCGCTGAAGCTCGCCGAAGCGCTGGAAAAGAACGGCATCCCGATTCTCGGCACCGCGCCGGACGCAATCGACCTCGCCGAAGACCGCGACCGCTTCCAGAAGCTGCTGATGAAGCTCGACCTCAATCAGCCGAACAACGGCATCGCCTATTCAGTCGAGCAGGCCCGCCTCGTCGCCGCTGAAATCGGCTTCCCGCTGGTGGTACGCCCGTCCTACGTCCTCGGCGGCCGCGCCATGCAGATCATTCATTCGGAAGGCATGCTGCAGACCTATCTTCTCGACACGGTGCCGGAACTGGTGCCGGAAGACATCAAGGCCCGCTATCCGAACGACAAGACCGGCCAGATCAACACCCTGCTCGGCAAAAACCCGTTGCTGTTCGACAGCTATCTCGCCAACGCCATCGAAGTCGACGTCGACTGCCTGTCAGACGGCACCAACGTCTACGTTGCCGGGATCATGGAGCATATCGAAGAGGCCGGCATCCACTCGGGCGACTCGGCCTGCTCGCTGCCGCCGCGCACGCTGTCGCCGGCCATGATCGATGAGCTGGAGCGCCAGGCAAAGGCCATGGCCAAGGCGCTGAACGTTGGCGGCTTGATGAACGTGCAGTTCGCCATCAAGGATGACACGGTCTACGTGCTTGAAGTCAACCCGCGCGCTTCGCGCACCGTACCCTTCGTCGCCAAGACCATCGGCGCGCCGATCGCCAAGATCGCCGCCCGCGTCATGGCCGGCGAAAAGCTGGACGCGACCTTCGCCGCCTATGGCGAAAAGCCCGATCCGCGTAAGCTGAAGCACATCGCCGTCAAGGAAGCCGTCTTCCCCTTCGCCCGCTTCCCCGGCGTCGACACCCTGCTTGGACCGGAAATGCGCTCGACCGGCGAAGTCATCGGGCTGGATACGGATTTTGCACTGGCCTTTGCCAAGTCGCAGCTCGGCGCCGGCGTCGAGTTGCCGCGCGACGGGACCGTCTTCGTCTCCGTTCGTGACGACGACAAGCCGCGTGTTCTGCCCGCTATCCGCATGTTGACCGAGCTAGGCTTCAAGGTGCTCGCAACCGGCGGCACCCAGCGTTTCCTCGCTGAAAATGGCATCGAGGCGACGAAGATCAACAAGGTTCTGGAAGGCCGCCCGCATATCGAGGACGCTATCCGCAACCGTCAGGTCCAGCTCGTCATCAACACGACCGACAGCAACAAGGCGATCTCGGATTCGAAATCGCTGCGCCGCGCGACGCTGATGCAGAAAGTGCCCTATTACACCACCATGGCCGGCGCCGAAGCCGCCGCCATGGCGATTAAGGCACTGAAGGCCGGCAACCTCGAAGTCCGGCCTCTGCAGAGTTACTTCTGAGAGCTGTTTTCACGATGACGGGGCCAAATAAGGCTTCGTCATCGCTAGCGCCGACGCTCGTTCCTCTCGTTTGAGTGGATAGGCGCTCTACGGACATAATCGCAAAAAGATTGCCGCGCCGCCCCAGGCGCAATTACACGTTCCTCCCAACGATGCAGGGTAAATCCGCCGCAGCGGTTGGCGCCGTTCGTCGCCGCCAACAAGCCCGTCGACGAGCGCATGAAATCACACCTCAACGAGGATCGGCGAAGATCAGCTTCGCCATAAGTCACCGAATTTTCTGGAAATCGGCCTTCGCAATCTGCTATAGATGACAGAATAATGGCTCTGTATGGTTCCGAAGTACCGCTTCGGGACCTGTTTTCTTTTTGTGTCTGCGACAGAGCAACGCAGGGAGTGAAGGACAAGAAAAATGGTTGAAAAGGTACCGATGACGCAGAACGGGTTCGTCAAGCTGCAGGAAGAACTGCGCTGGCGTCAGCAGGAAGAGCGCCCGCGAATCATCGAGGCAATTTCGGAAGCACGTGCCCATGGCGATCTCTCCGAAAACGCCGAGTACCACGCCGCCAAGGAAGCCCAGAGCCACAACGAGGGCCGCATCACCGAGCTTGAAGACCTGACGGCGCGCGCCGAAGTCATCGACCTTTCGAAGATGTCCGGTTCGAAGATCAAGTTCGGCGCCAAGGTGAAGCTCGTCGACGAGGACACCGAAGAAGAGAAGATCTATCAGATCGTCGGAGACCAGGAAGCGGATGTGAAGGCCGGCCGCATCTCCATTTCCTCGCCGATCGCCCGTGCGCTGATCGGCAAGGAGGTTGGCGATTCCATCGAGGTCAACGCGCCCGGCGGCGCCAAGGCCTACGAAATCCTCTCCGTCTCCTGGGGCTGATCGCCCGTGCGCGATCGCGACGTATCGCACTCAAGCGATCTCAGCGAAATCGAGGTCATCGCGACGAACTTCAAACGCCGGCTCTCCGGCGTTACCTCGACGATCGTGCAATTGATCCCGAAGCAGATCGAGCTTGGCTGTCATATCGCCACGCTCGGTCCGGGTTTGCCGGAAGACCTGCCAAAGCTTGGCTGGTCGCGGCTGCCCGGTCTCTGGACGAAACCGCGCCGCCACCGCGTTCGTGTCTGGCATGCCCGCCGCAACAATGAGATGCTGGTCGGGCTGTTGCTGCGCTCCGTGCTGCGCATGCCGCTGAAACTGGTCTTCACGTCGGCCGCCCAGCGCCGCCACACCGCCTATACGCGTTGGCTGATCCGCCGCATGGATGCCGTGATCGCCACCAGCACGCGCTCCGGCAGCTTCCTGCAGGTGCCGCACACCGTCATCCAGCACGGCATCGACTTGAACATGTTTCATCCGCCGGAAGTGCCACACGACCGCATGGCCGCTACCGGCCTGCCCGGCACCTATCTGATCGGCTGCTTCGGCCGCGTCCGCCATCAGAAGGGAACGGATCTCTTCGTCAAGGCGATGATCGAGCTTCTGCCGCGCTATCCGGACTGGACCGCCGTTATCTGCGGCAGGGTCACCGCCGAGCATCGCGGCTTCGGCGACGAATTGGTTAAGATGGTCGCTGCGGCCGGCCTCACCGACCGCATCCGTTTTCTCGGCGAAGTCGACGATATCAGGCCTTGGTATCGTCGCGCGACGCTTTATGTCGCCCCTTCCCGCAATGAAGGTTTCGGCCTGACGCCGCTGGAGGCCATGGCCTCCCGCACCGTCGTCGTCGCCTCCGATGCGGGCGCCTATGCCGAATTGGTCGTACCCGGAGAAACCGGCGCGATCGTGCCCGCCGGCGATGGCGAGGCGCTCACGAAAGCAATCGCCTTCTATCTCGCCAATCCCGAAGAGGCGCTTCGCCAAGGCGAAAATGCGGTGCGACACGTCCGCAGCGAGTTCGCTTTGGAAAAGGAAGCGACGGCGATCGGCGACATCTATCGACAATTGCTCGGCGGCGCCCGCTGAAACGACGGCTTACTGGCCAAGGTCGATGCGGTTGCGCTCGATGAAATCGACCATCGCCCGATCCTCGACCAGATCTTCTTCGATGCTTTTGACGACGGACAGCACCTTGTCCCGGTACTTGGTCGGCGAGGCGTCGTAGGACCATCCGCGCGCCAGCTTGGCCATCAGCTCTTCACGGGATTTGGTGTAGTAGTGGTTGAGCTGCAGGAACCGGTTCGAATAGAAATCCGCCGATTTTCGTGCGCGGCGCGTGAAACGCTTTCCGGCATCATTCGCCGTCAGATCGCCGAATGCTCGCGTCTGAAACTGATGCACGCTGACTTCCGTTACTTCGCAAGGATCGATGATGCATTTGAAATTGCTGGCATTTTCCTTGCGTGTCATCGGATCGGCACCACGCATCGTGTAGTTCAGCGCCAACGGACCATCTGGGCGCTTCTCGTGACCGCTCGTCGTGAACATATGCCATGGCAGCGAGACATTTGGAAAATCGCCGACCGCAGCCAACGCTTGTTCGACCGTTTGCCCTTCCTTCGGCAGCAGGAATTCGTCGACGTCGATGAAGGCCATCCAGCGGTACGCGCCGCCGAAATTGAGGATGGCGTGGGCGAAGACAATGACTTGACCGTTCAGGGGTGCTCCTGTGGTTGCATCGATCATACGTCCCGCCCAAGGGATGATCGTCAGCGTGTCGGCATCGAGGAGATCTCGCAGTATGGCGAGGGTCTCGTCCGTCGAACCGTTGTCATACATATAGAAGTGACGAATACCGACGGCCCGGTGGAAGCGCACCCACTCCTCGATATAGGGTGCCTCATCCTTGACGCAGGCGGCGATCGCGATGCCGTGCCTGCCCTCCTGCGGCTTCGGCGGATCGATCGTAAGCCGCTTCGCATCCGATATCTTCGGCTTCAGCCAACCCATGCGTCCATTCCCAGCAACTCAGATTATCGATACGGCGGCAAAGCGCGCATCATAACCAAATCCATGCTTCAACAGCGCCGAAACCGGCGAATAATTGACAAATGTCACGCCCCGCTCCGAGGCGATTTCCTTGGCCAGCACCAAGTGTTCGAGGATACGGCCTTCGGCCTGAGCGATTCCGGAAAAGGCGGTTTCATCGCTGGTCTCGTAAAAACGGGGCTCGCCGGCGTTGGAAATATCAATGCCCAGGAAGCCGATCGTTTTAGGCGAGCAATAAAGCGCGAACTGCAGCGCCGACACGGCCACCGAACCGCCTTGGAAAACACCGCGATCCGGCGCGAAGGAAAAGCCGGCGGAACCCGTTGCATTGAGTCGCACGAAATCGAGTTTCCTGATGTCATCCATGGAGCGACGGCGCGCGCCGTAAGGCTTGCGGATATCGTCGATCAGAATGACCGTCTTGTCCGCCAACCAGCGGCTGTCGAGCTCCGAGAGCGCCCTCAGCACGGCGACCGAAAACAGGCAAATCGTATCGGACTTGATCCTGCGTCGCATCATCTCGGAATGCCGCCAGACGAAACGCTCGTCCTCCACGGCGATGGCAAGCGGTTCGGCAATCTGTTTGCCGATCAACCGGATGGCACCGTTCAGCAGGATGGCGCTGCCCTTCTCAAGCCCGGTCAGATCGCAGTCGCGGATCGATGGGCCGGAGCCGACGATATGGATKACTTGGTCKGACTTTTCGTGCAGACGATCCACGGAAGAAAGGGCCGCGACTTTGGCGCGGTGATGATACACCTCACCTGCGCCGTTCCCTCGCACGATGTTGAGCCCCGGAAACCAATCCTGCGCATGGGCGCGCGAACCGCCAAGCAGCAGGCGTGCGCCCGTCTTGATAAGAGATCGGTGCCATGGGCGATCCGCCATGTCCTAGAGCTCCACCAGCCCGAGTTTCTTCACCTGCCGAATGGTCAGCATGGTGCGCACCGTGTCGACATGCTCGTTCGCCGTCAGCACCTCGATGACGAAATCCTGGAACCGGGTGAGATTTTCGGCGACGCAATGCAGCAGGAAATCGCTGTCGCCGGAAACCATCCATGCCTGCCGCACGAGCGGCCACTCCGCCGTCACCGCCGCGAAAGCTTTGAGATTGGCCTCCGACTGATGTTTGAGACCGACCATGCAGAAGGCGACGAGATCGAAGCCGAGCTTCGGGCTGTTCAGCATCGCATGATAGCCCTCGATGACGCCGGCTTCTTCCAGCTTGCGCACCCGGCGCAGGCAGGGCGGCGCGGAGATGCCGACGCGATCGGCGAGTTCGACATTGGTCATGCGCCCGTCGCGCTGGAGTTCCCGCAAGATCTTGATATCGATGGCGTCGAGTTCAGCCCGCAGCACTTTTCTTGCCTTTCTTTAATTCCCAATCGGCAGCTTCTATATAAAGCGGGAAAATACGCAAGAAAGTTTCCCTCGCGTAACCGAATCTTACACAAAGCAGATTTGCTCTGTTAGTAATGCAAGGCTGCCCTTGAATAAATGCATGCGGCAATCATAAATGGGGCGGCGGATCGTGAAATCGCCTGCTTTTACCCGTTTGAAGCCGCGGCTTCCGAAGCGCTTAGATTGAAAGGACTTCTTATGCCTGCCCGCCACACCAAGGTGCTCATCATCGGTTCCGGCCCTGCCGGCTATACGGCTGCCGTCTATGCCGCGCGCGCCATGCTGAAGCCGGTTCTGATCGCCGGCCTTGAACAAGGCGGCCAGCTCATGATCACCACGGATGTCGAAAACTATCCGGGCTTCGCCGATCCGATCCAAGGACCATGGCTGATGGAGCAGATGCTGCTGCAGGCCCAGCATGTCGGCGCGGAGATCGTCAACGATCTCGTGACCGAAGTCGATACCACCAAGCGCCCGTTTGTTGCGCGCACCGACAGCGGCCAGGTCTGGACCGCCGACACGCTAATCATCGCGACCGGCGCCAAGGCCAAGTGGCTCGGCATCGAAAGCGAGCAGCATTTCCAAGGCTTTGGCGTTTCCGCCTGCGCTACCTGCGACKGCTTCTTCTATCGCAATAAGGATGTGATCGTGGTCGGCGGCGGCAACAGCGCCGTCGAGGAAGCGCTCTATCTCTCCAATATCGCCAAGTCGGTGACGGTGGCGCATCGCCGCGATTCGTTCCGCGCCGAAAAGATCCTGCAGGAGCGCCTGTTCGCCAAGGAGAACGTCAAGGTCCTCTGGAATACCGAGGTTGCCGAAATCACTGGCACGCCGGCCAAGCCGCCGATGCCGCCGTCAGTTTCTGGCGCACGTCTGCGCGACACCCACACGGGCGTTGTTACGGACGTTACGATCGACGGCGTCTTTGTCGCTATCGGCCATGCGCCGGCCACCGAGCTTTTCAAGGGCAAACTGAAGCTCAAGGACAATGGTTATCTCTGGACCGCACCCGATTCGACTGCCACCAGCGTCGAAGGCATCTACGCCGCCGGCGACGTGACGGACGATACGTTCCGACAGGCGATCACGGCAGCCGGGATGGGCTGCATGGCAGCGCTTGAGGCGGAACGCTATTTGACCGGGCACATGCCCGTCGCCGTAGCTGCGGAGTGATGCAGCCGATGAGGGGGAACGGCATGCCACTGGACTGGGACAAGCTGCGTATCTTTCACGCGGCTGCCGAAGCGGGTTCGTTCACGCATGCGGCGGATAAATTGCATCTGTCCCAATCCGCCATCAGCCGCCAAGTCAGCGCTCTCGAGCAAGATGTCGGCATCAAGCTGTTCCATCGTCATGCCCGCGGCCTGATCCTGACCGAACAGGGCGAATTGCTGTATCGCACCGCGCATGACGTTCTCTTGAAACTCGAAACGGTCAAGATGCAATTGACCGAGACGACCGACAAGCCGAGCGGCAAGCTGCGCGTGACGACGACTGTCGGCCTCGGCCAGGGCTGGTTGACCGACAAGATCCAGGAATTCCTGCAGCTTTATCCCGACATGTCGATCCAGCTCATCCTCGACAATGAGGAGCTGGATGTGAACATGCGCCATGCGGATTGCGCTATCCGCCTGCGCCAGCCACAGCAGTCGGACCTGATCCAACGTAAGCTTTTCACCGTGCATATGCATGTCTACGCTGCCCCCTCTTACATCAACCGCTACGGCGAACCGCAGTCGGTGGAGGCTCTGGACGAGCATCGCATCATCAGCTTCGGCKAACCGGCGCCGAACTATCTGCTCGACGTCAATTGGCTGGAGATTGCCGGCCGCTCGTCTGACAACAAGCGCGTGCCGCATCTGCAGATCAACAGCCAGACATCGATCAAGCGCGCCTGCCTGCTCGGCATCGGCATCGCCGTTCTGCCGGACTACATCGTCGGTCGCGATCCGGGACTGATTCAGCTCGCGATCAATGCCGATGTGCCGTCCTTCGACACCTATTTCTGCTACCCTGACGAAATGAAAAATGCCGCCAAGCTCAAGGTTTTCCGGGATTTTATCGTCGCCAAGGCACGAAACTGGAACTTTTAGTTGAGCTAAGACTCTGTGCTACAAGCGTTTTTCGCCGTAACATATCTGTCACGCGTATGACGCATAGCTGATATGCACAAAACAGAGTTGAAGCCTGCCCAATTAACTACCATATCGCACATAGCTGATGCACATGGTGGCTTTTCCTCCCAGTTCCACCGCATTGGCTGTTCCCCTCTGGAGGTTTTTTAACCTTCATACCTATAGGGCCCTGGTTATTACCGGTGGCCCTTTTTTTTGCCTTTTTGCGCCAGAAGTCGCAAACGCATAACTGCCATGCACAAAAAAGCATTGCGCACTGCACAAATTAGCATCATACAGCACCTAGCTGATGCACATGGTGGCTTTTCCTCCCAGTTCCACCGCAGCAGCTGTTCCCCTCTGGAGGTTTTTACCTTCACACCTACAAGGGCCCTGGTTTTTCCGGTGGCCCTCTTTTTTTGCCCAAATTCTGAGCATGCCGCCGCCGTGAATTGCGTAAAATAATTTGCTGCGGCTCACCTTGATATATCGAAAATCGACGATACATAAATCGTCTCTTTTCGATATTCACTTGGTGAGCATCATGGACAGAACTGAGATACTGAAGGCATTGGCCCATCCCGCCAGGCTCGAAATCCTCAATCAGCTCAAAGATCCGCACACCCATTTTCCGACCCAGGAACACCCGCTGGAGCTGGGTGTCTGCGCCAGTCAGTTCGAGCGTTGCGGCCTGTCGCAATCCACTGTTTCCGCCCATCTCGGCACACTGCATCGTGCCGGCCTGGTAACCACCAAGCGCCTTGGCCAGTGGATTTTCTACAAGCGCAACGAGAAAACCATCGCCGAATTCCTTGCCACCCTACAGAAGGAGCTTTGACATGCCGCTCGCTCTCCTTGTCCTGGCGTTGAGTTCTTTTGCCATCGGAACGACCGAATTCGTCATCATGGGCCTGCTGCCCGAAGTTGCCACCGATTTGTCCATCAGCATCCCGCAAGCCGGCTGGTTGGTGACCGGCTATGCGCTGGCGGTGGCAATCGGTGCGCCGATCATGGCCATCTCCACAGCGCATCTGTGCCGCCGCTCGACGCTGATCATGTTGATGGGTCTCTTCATTCTCGGCAACCTGCTCTGCGCCATCGCACCCGGCTATTGGGTCCTGATGATCGCCCGCATCGTCACCGCGCTTTGCCATGGTGCCTTCTTCGGCATCGGTTCGGTTGTTGCTGCAAACCTCGTCACCGAGGACCGCAAGGCTCGCGCCCTCGCGCTGATGTTCACCGGTCTGACGCTCGCCAATGTGCTTGGTGTGCCGCTCGGTACCGCGCTCGGCCACGCTTTCGGCTGGCACACACCCTTTTGGATCATCACCCTGCTGGGCGTCGCCTCGCTTATCGGCTTGGTGCTTGTCCTGCCCAAAGGCGAAGAAGTCCGCCAGGGCAGCCTTGCCCGCGAACTCCTGGCGCTACGCGGTCTCGGCCTGTGGCTGTMGCTGATGACAACGGTATTTTTCGCCTCGTCCATGTTCGCGCTGTTCACGTATATTGCGCCGCTGCTGAGGGAAATCACCGGCGTTTCGCCGCGATGGGTAACCTTGACGCTATTGTGGATGGGCATCGGCCTCACCATCGGCAATCTCATCGGCGGCAAGCTCGCGGACTGGCGTCTCGGCACCACACTTGCCGGCACCTTCCTGGCGATCGCGCTGACCTCGGCCATCTTCAGCATCTCCAGCCATTTCTTCATCCCAGCCGAGATCACCCTCTTCCTCTGGTCTGCGGCAAGCTTCGCCGCAGTGCCGGCGCTGCAGATCAACGTCGTCGGTTTCGGCAAGGATGCGCCGAACCTCGTGTCGACCATCAATATCGGCGCCTTCAATACCGGCAACGCACTCGGAGCCTGGGTCGGTGGCGTCGTCATCGACGCCGGCTTCTCGCTGTCGCACGTACCGCTCGCCGGTGCCGCCATGGCCCTCCTCGGCCTTGCCACCGTGGCGTTGACCTTCGCGACCGTCAGAGCGAAGAGCGCCGCTGCCGCCTCCTCCTAAACTTTGCCTTCAACACTTCATTCCGTAAAACAGGAAAGGACCTCCCATGAGCAAACTCTTTGAACCGACTAAGCTTGGCGATATCTCCCTCGCCAACCGTATCGTCATGGCACCGCTGACGCGCAATCGCTCTCCGAATGCCGTGCCGAACGACTTGAACGTCAAATATTATGGTCAGCGCGCCACGGCCGGCCTGATCATCACCGAAGCAACCGCCATCACCCATCAGGGCCAGGGCTATGCCGACGTGCCCGGTCTCTACACAAAGGAAGCTCTCGACGGCTGGAAGAAAGTGACCGACGCCGTGCACGCAAACGGCGGCAAGATCGTCGTGCAGATGTGGCATGTCGGCCGTATCTCCCACACCACACTGCAGCCGAATGGCGGCAAGCCTGTTTCCTCCACCTCCAGGCGCGCCAATGCCAAGACCTATCTGGTCAACGGCGATGGCAGCGGCGCTTTTGCCGATGTCTCGGAACCGCGCGCCCTTGAGGCCTCGGAAATTCCGGGAATCATCGAGGATTACCGCAAGGCCGCTCGCGCCGCGATCGAAGCCGGATTTGACGGCGTCGAAATCCATGGCGCCAACGGCTATCTCATCGACCAGTTCCTCCGCGCCGACGTGAACGATCGTACAGACCAATATGGCGGCTCGATCGAAAACCGCGCCCGTTTCCTTTTCGAGGTTGTGGACGCCGTGACCAAGGAAGTCGGCGCCGGCCGCACCGCGATCCGCATCTCGCCGGTAACGCCGTCGGGCGATGCCAGCGATCCGCATCCGCAGGCGCTCTTTACCTACGTCATCGAAGGCCTGGCAAAATATGGTCTCGCCTACATCCACACCGTCGAAGGCCAGACGGGCGGCGCCCGTGACTTCCTGCCCTTTGACTATGACGCCCTGCACGCCGCCTATAAGGCTGCGGGCGGCAAGGCAGCCTGGATGCTCAACAACGGCTACAATCGCGAGATGGCCATCGAAGCGGTCGAAAGCGGCAAGGCCGACGTCGTTGCCTTCGGCAAGCCGTTCATCGCCAACCCGGACCTCGTCCGCCGTCTGAAGGAAAACGCCCCCCTCGCCGTCCTCAACCAGGCTACGCTCTATGGCGGCGGTGCAAACGGCTACGCTGACTACCCGACGCTCGACGAAGTGGCTTAACTCCCACCGCTCCGATCATGACGGAAAATCCCGCTGCCAGGCGGGATTTTCTTTTTGGGGATAGCCGTTAGAGTGCACGCATGTTTGAGCCCTATTTGAAGCGCTGGTCGCTCGCACCGGATGGCGAGGCGATTATCACCCGTTCCAGTCATCTTCTGCCAGTCATTTGGCGCGGCGTGCCCGCCATGCTGAAGGTCGCACTCGATATTGACGAGAAGCTCGGCAGCCAGGTCTTGCGCTGGTGGGATGGCGACGGTGCGGCGCAGGTCTTCGAACACGACACCGACGCAGCACTTCTGGAGAGAGCAACCGGACCAAGGTCCCTGCTGACGATGGCGATGGAAGGTGGTGATAACGAGGCAAGCCGGATCATCTGCCACACGGCCGCTAAGCTCCACGCGCCGCGGGCAACGCCGTTGCCGGATCTCGTCCCGCTTGACCGCTGGTTCCGAGAGCTGGAGCCGGCGGCGCGCGCCCATGGCGGCGTTCTCACCACCTGCGCCGAGATTGCCGGTCACCTGCTTGCGGATCAGCGCGACCTCACCGTTCTGCATGGCGATATCCACCATGAGAATATCATGGATTTCGGTCCGCGCGGCTGGCTCGCCATCGACCCGAAGCGCGTTCACGGTGAACGCGGCTACGATTTCGCCAATACCTTCTGCAATCCGGAACTCCCCATCGTCACCGCTCCCGGTCGTCTGCAGCGTCAATTGCCGATCGTCTGCACCGAAGCAAGATTGAAACCGAAGCGGATGCTGCAGTGGATCGTCGCCTATGCCGGTCTCTCTGCCGCCTGGTTTCTCAGCGACGGCGATACCAAGAATGCCGAGTCGGACTTTACCGTCGCCAGGATAGCGCTTGCCGAACTCCGGACCTAACGCGCCTTACCGTGCCGGCAGGCAGCCGAGTGCCGCCAGGCTCGTCTTCACCGCCTCGTCGATCGGAGTATGCGGCTCCTCGCCGAGCACAGCCAGCAGTTTGTCATTTCTCATCTGCAGCGGCACTTTCCAGAGATAGCGCATTTCACGCAGCTCTTTCATCAGCGGCACGAAAGGCGCGGCAAGCGGCAGTATCCACCAGGGAAAGGATTTCGCTTTCACCCTATGTCCGACCACCCGCTCGATCGCGCCAATCATCTGCTGGCCGTCACCATCCCAATGGCCGCGCATGTGGTAGACGGCAAAAGTGGGAAGCGCGTCACCCTTCTCGATCAGCCGGATCATTGTTTCGGCGACGTCAGGCAGATAGGCGCATTGATGGCCGATGCCCGCCCTACCCGGATTGGTCACCGACGCCACCGGCTTGCCGGGTTTTACAACGCCCTGAGAGAACCAGCTATTGGTGACGCGCTCGCCGAAGAAATCCCCGGCGCGGAGGATAATGACCGGCGTGCCGGCCTCTGCCGCCGCCTTCAGGCGCCGCTCCATTTCGACGCGGATCGCGCCCTTGCGTGTCTGCGGATGCTGCGGGCTGTCCTCGGTCACATTGGGAAGGACGTCCGGCCCGAAATTGTAGACTGTGCCCGGCAGGACAATCCTCGCGCCGACCGCTTTCGCCGCCGCGATCGTGCTGTCGAGCATTGGCAGGACCAATTGCCCCCAATTGCGATAGCCGGGCGGGTTGACGGCATGCACGATAACCTCAACGCCCGCCGCCGCCTTCAATACATCGCCCGCCTGCATTGCATCACCCTGCACCCAGTCGAATCCGGGCTCGCGGCGCGCGGCCTCGGCTGCGTTGCGGTTCAGCGCCCGGATGCGCCAGCCACGGGCAGCGAGCCCGCGAGCGACGGCGCCGCCGATACCGCCAGTGGCGCCTAGTACGAGAGCGGTCTTTCCAGTGTTCGTCTGCTCAGTCATCGTCATCTCCATCGGTTGATGAGATGACTATGCCGCGCAGCTGCGATAAACGAAATTGCCAAAAAATCTGCACATGATATACAAAAATATATGGCATCCACATCAGAACCAAGCTGGGATTTCTACCGCACCTTCCTCGCCGTGCTCCGTCACGGCTCGCTTTCGGCTGCCGCCCGGGAACTCGGCCTGACCCAGCCGACCATCGGCCGCCATATCGACGCGCTGGAAGCAACTGTAGGCGCCGAGCTCTTCACGCGCTCACAACAAGGCCTTCTTCCGACCGACGCGGCCCTCGCCCTCAAACCCTATGCGGAAACCCTGGCCAGCACGACTGCCGCACTGCTGCGCGTCGCGTCCGAAGCGCGCGATAGTGTCAGCGGCACCGTGCGCATTAGCGCCAGCGAGGTCATCGGCGCGGAAGTCTTGCCGCCGATCCTGGCGGAGCTGCAGGCCGCGCATCCCGATCTGATCATCGAGCTCTCCGCCTCCGACGCTGTTGAGGACCTATTGCAGCGAGAAGCAGATATCGCCGTGCGCATGGTCGCGCCCACACAGGATGCACTGCTTGCGCGCCGTATCGGCGTCATCCCCCTCGGCTTGTTCGCGCATCGCAACTATCTAAAGCGATACGGCGAACCCAAGAGCATTGCGGACCTGCGTCACCACAAGTTGATCGGTTTCGATCGCCAGACCGCTTACATCCGCACGATGTTGAAGCGCTATCCCCTGTTTGACGGCATCTCCTTTGCCTTCAAGTCGGATCACAGCATAGCGCTGCACAACGCATTATGCGCCGGCATCGGCATCAGCTTCTATCAAGTGCCGCTTGCAAAAAGGGATGAAAATCTTGTCCGGCTGCTGCCCGAGATCGAACTCGCGCTAGACACCTGGGTCGCCATGCATGAGAACCTGAAGACGTCACCGCGCTGCCGCGTGACGTTCGATGCGCTGGTGGCCGGATTGCTGGACTACGTCAAAGCTGACGCATAGTGGGGCCGCCGCGAAGCAAGACTTCATCGACATGAGTCGACCAGGCATCACGGGAGCGGTAGCGCTCAGGCGCCAGGAGCCGTATCGACAGGCGGGAAACGCACCTTACCGTCGACAACTTCCGTTTCCGGACGGTCGCCGCCATCGGTGTATTCTTCGTGCCATTTGCCCCGCTCGTCCTGCCAACTGATCTCTGCCGAATCGCCGCCAACCTGCTGTTCGGCCGCCACGATCCTGGCCGCCTCCACTGCTTCGGAATGAGTCGGAAACGCCTCGGAATAGACTTCGCCAAAACGATACGCCCATCCGCCGTCATGTGGCACAATTTCGTAAGTGACCTTGACCATTCACAGCCTCCTTCTCATCTGCCAAGACCTTAGGCTCCGGGTGCCACCCGGCAGGACCGCGGTCCATCTCAGACGAATTGCAAGGATGCCGCGATATTGGGTTGGGCAGACCGATCCGGACAGTATTCCATTAAACGCCGTGGACTGCAAATCTTGTCATCTACGCGCATGCTTGATGTGAGAAATCATTGATTTAGACTGAGAAAGTGAATCCGTGCGAAAGGTGAGGACTTGGCAATATCGAGCTGGCTGAAGCAGGAAAAGTTCCTGATCATCGCGTTTGCAGTCGCCGTCGTGGCCTATCTCGGCGAACATGCGGTGCTGGATATGGGGCGGATCGCATCGCTGTTGGCCGCCGCCGGACTGATTGCAACCATCGTCCTTGTCTCAATGCGCGTCGCCCATCACGCCGAGATTCTGGCGACCAAAGTCGGTGATCCCTATGGCACGATGATCCTCACTCTATCGGCCGTCGCTGTCGAAGTGATCATGCTGGCAATCCTGATGGGTGGCGAAAGCTCGCCAACGCTCGTGCGCGATACGATCTATTCCGCCGTCATGCTCGACATCAACGGCATCCTCGGTCTTGCCGCCCTGCTCGGCGGCCTGAAGCACGGCGAACAGCCCTATAATGACGATTCCGGCAAGACCTACGGCGTGATGATCCTAACCGCCATGGGCATTTCGATGATCGTGCCGGAGTTCATCCCCGATGCAAAATGGCACTATTACTCCGCCTTCACCATCGCCGCGATGATCGCGCTTTACGGTCTTTTCCTGCGCATGCAGGTCGGTCAGCACAGCTATTTCTTCAGCTACAGCTATCCGCGCGTCGAGAAGAAGCATGGCGCACAAGAGGATCATCATGGCGAAGACTCCACCGCAGCCTCCATCGTCACCATTCTGATCGGCGTCGTGTTGATCGGCGGCCTTGCCGAGTTCATGTCGGCCTTCATGGATGTCGGCCTCAGGGATAGCGGTGCGCCGCCGGCGATTGCCGCCATCGTGGTCGCCGCCATTTCCGCCGCCCCGGAAATCTTGACGGCACTGCGCGCGGCACTGCGAAACCGCATGCAGGCGACCATCAATATCGCCATGGGCGCCTCGCTGTCGACCGTCATCCTGACGGTGCCGGTCATGGAGGCAATCGCGCTCTATACGGGCCAGCCCTTCGTCATGGCCATGTCGCCGGTACAGACCGTGATGATCATGATCACGTTGATTGCCGCAGCGATCAATCTCAACGACGGCGAGACCAATGCCATCGAAGGCATGACCCATTTCATCCTCTTCGCCACGTTCATCATGCTGACGGCGCTCGGACTTTGATTCTGATTTCAAGGACTTGCGCCGACGGGCGGACTCAAATCGCGAAGCGCTTGACTCAATTGATGAACCCGAAACCATCGGCCTGAACGCAAAAAGCCCGCCATCTCTGGCGGGCTTTTTATTTGACTTATCTTCGACTGCTTACTTGCAGGCCGCGCAGAAGCGCTGAATGCGGCGGCAAGCTTCTTCGAGAAGGTCTTCCGAAGTCGCGTAGGAAATGCGGAAATTCGGGCCGAGGCCGAAGGCGGAGCCGTGGACCACGGCGACGCCTTCCGATTCCAGCAATTCCGACACGAAGTCTTCGTCCGTCTCGATGACCTTGCCGGTCGGCGAAGTCTTGCCGATCAGGCCGGCGCAGGACGGATAGACGTAGAATGCGCCTTCCGGAACCGGGCAGGAAATGCCCTTCGCCTGGTTCAGCATCGATACGACGAGATCGCGGCGGCCTTCGAAGATCTTCTTGTTGCGCGGAATGAAATCCTGCGGACCGTTCAGCGCTTCGACAGCAGCCCATTGCGCAATCGATGTCGCGCCCGAGGTCTGCTGGCCCTGGATCATGTCCATGGCCTTGATGAGCTGCAGCGGGCCTGCGGCGTAACCGATACGCCAGCCGGTCATCGCATAGGCCTTCGAGACACCGTTCATCGTCAGCGTGCGATCATAGAGGCTCGGCTCGACTTCAACCGGCGTGGCGAATTTGAACTCGCCATAGGTCAGGTGCTCGTACATGTCGTCCGTCAGAATCCAGACGTGCGGATGCTCGACCAGCACGTCCGTCAGCGCCTTCAGTTCGGCGTGCGTGTAAGCAGCGCCCGACGGGTTGGACGGCGAGTTGAACATGAACCACTTCGTCTTCGGCGTGATCGCCTTCTCAAGATCGGCAGGCTGGAGCTTGAAGCTGTTCTCCTGCGTCGTCGCGACAAAAACCGGAGTGCCGCCGCAAAGCGCCACCATTTCCGGGTAGGAAACCCAGTAAGGCGTCGGGATGATGACTTCATCGCCGGCATTCAGCGTCGCCATGAAGGCGTTGAACAAGATCTGCTTGCCGCCGGTGCCGACGATCGTCTGCTCCCAGGTATAGTCAAGATTGTTCTCGCGCTTGAACTTGGCAGCGATTGCCTTGCGCAGTTCCGGAATGCCGGAGACGGGCGTGTACTTCGTCTCGCCGCGGTTGATCGCGTCGATGGCGGCCTTCTTGATATTGTCAGGCGTATCGAAATCCGGCTCGCCGGCGCCGAGGCCGATCACGTCACGGCCTTTTGCTTTCAGCTCGCGCGCTTTCTGGGAAACGGCGATGGTGGCAGAAGGCTTTACACGGGAAAGAGCGTCGGCAAGAAAGGCCATGATGATCGGTCCTAATCGGTTGGAAGTGGGCAGAAAGCCTGTGGACCAGATTTCTGCGCTAAGCTCTATGTCGAATGTAGGCCGCCGTTTCAAGCACAAAGGCGTCACAGTGACGTTATTTCGAGACATGCAGACGGCGCGCCACACGCCATCGTTGGGCTGCCATACGCCCGCCATTTTCCGAAACGAAGCTCACCCACACGCTCCGGCTGAATAGAGCGATTGAAAAGCGGTCAGATGCGAACGCTCTGCCCGTCGGTTGAATCATTTTGTGAAGCGGCCGATTCAATCTCTGAAGCCGGCGGAAATTCTTCACGAAAATCATACAGATCGTTATACATCTTGATTGCCACAAATTAGCCTTAACAAATGCTTTACGGCGTCGCAATTCGGTCCTGAAGCAGCCTGCTTCCCACACTCTTATCGTGCAATCGCAGCCAGTCACGCAGGGGGTAGCCATGTTTCTGGATGACGAATGCACAACCGAGCGCCTGCGGGCGCGCAGTCTCCTTTCTTCTTTCTCAATCGTAATGATAACATTGGCCGCATTGGCGGTGATGATGCTGAGTCTCATCACGACCGCACGCGCCGAAATCGCGGATCAGCCAGGCCAATCCGGCCAGCAGCTCGCCGGCCTTATTCGCCCGAATGACGTCAACAGCGGCTCGCTGCTCTTCCCGTCCAAGGAGCCCGGCTATTATGTCGAAGCGCCGCGCCTGAAGACGGACGTCGAGATCGACGTCACCGGCCCTGTTTCCCGCGTGAAGGTGACGCAACGGTTCCAGAACCCGAGCAAGGGCTGGGTCGAAGGCACCTATGTCTTCCCGTTGCCGGACAATTCAGCCGTCGACACGCTGCGCATGCAGATCGGCGACCGCTTCATCGAGGGTCAGATCAAGCCGCGCGAAGAAGCACGGCAAATCTATGAGGACGCCAAAGCGCAGGGCAGGAAGACGGCGCTGCTCGAGCAGCAACGGCCGAACATCTTCACCAACCAGGTTGCCAATATCGGTCCCGGCGAAACCGTTGTCGTGCAGATCGAATACCAACAGACGGTCCATCAGTCGGCCGGCCAATTCTCGCTACGCTTCCCGATGGTTGTCGCTCCACGCTATAACCCGCAGCCGATCGTCCAGAGCGTCGAGTTCCACAACGGCACTGGTTTTGCCGTGCAGGACCCGGTCCCGAACAGGGAAAAGATCGAAGCCCCGGTTCTTGATCCGCGTGAAAACGCCAAGATCAATCCGGTATCGTTGACCATCAACCTCAGGGCTGGCTTCCCTCTCGGCGAGGTAAAATCCTCATTCCATGAGATCAATCTCACTGAGAACGGCGAACAGAGCCGCACGATTTCGCTGAAAGGCGACACCGTGCCCGCCGATCGCGATTTTGAGCTGACCTGGGAGGCGGCTCTGGGCAAGACGCCGAGCGCCGGCCTCTTCCGAGAGGTAAAGGACGGCAAAACCTATCTGCTGGCCTTTGTCACGCCGCCGTCGACGCCGGATGCGACGACCCAGCAGCCGAAGCGCGAGGTGGTCTTCGTCATCGACAACTCGGGCTCCATGTCCGGCCCGTCGATCGAACAGGCCCGTGCCAGCCTGGCGCTTGCAATCTCCAAGCTGCAGTCCGACGACCGCTTCAACGTCATCCGCTTCGACGACACGATGACCGATTATTTTCACGGCCTCGTCGCCGCCACGCCCAACAACCGGGAAAAAGCGATCGCCTATGTCAACGGCCTCGACGCTGCCGGCGGCACGGAAATGCTGCCGGCCCTGTCGGATGCGCTCCGCAATCAGGGACCGATCGCCAGCGGCGCGCTCCGCCAGGTCGTCTTCCTGACCGACGGCGCAATCGGCAATGAGCAGCAACTCTTCCAGGAAATCAGCCAGAACCGCGCCGACGCTCGCGTCTTCACCGTTGGCATCGGCTCCGCGCCAAACACCTACTTCATGACCAAGGCCGCCGAAGTCGGCCGCGGCACCTATACCGCCATCGGTTCGCAGGATCAGGTGGCCGAGCGCATGGGCGAGTTGTTCGCCAAGCTCGAAAATCCCGCCATGACCGACATTGCCGCCAGATTCGACAATGCCAAGGCGGACGATATCACACCGAACCCGATGCCTGACCTCTACACCGGCGAACCGGTCGTGCTGACAGCCGAACTCTCCGACGCACAACCGAATGGCAAGCTGCAGATATCGGGCAAGACCGGCGCCCAGCCCTGGCGTGTCGAAATGGATATTGCCGGCGCCGCCGAAGGCAAAGGCATTTCGCAGCTTTGGGCACGCCGCAAGATCGACGATATCGAAGCTCGCGCCTACGAGATCCAGGATCAGGGAGCGCTGGACAAGCAGGTCGAAGCGGTGGCGCTCGCCCACCACCTCGTCTCGCGCGTCACCAGCCTTGTCGCCGTCGACGTTACGCCTTCACGTCCCGCCGACCAGTCGCTCGGTTCTGCCAAACTGCCGCAGAACCTTCCCGCCGGTTGGGATTTCGGCAAGGTCTTCGGCGAAGGCGAAGCGCCGGTCACGGCACCTAGCGGCGAACGCAAGGCCTCGGTTGAGCCGATCGGCGCGGCGGATGAACAGGCAGAGGCGGATCAGGCCGATGTCAACGGCGCTATGCTCCCTAAGTATGGGTCAGCAAAGCGACAGGCGGCGCTGGCAAGCCAGATCGCCGCCGCGCCGACGCCGGCCACCGCCGGCATGATCGCCCGCCAGGCCACATCCAGCGTCAACCTGCCGCAAACGGCGACACCCGCCGAGCGCAACATCATGATCGGCTTGGCCCTGCTCCTTCTCGCGGCGATCATTACTGTGCTCATGATGCTGCGTCGCCGCGTGTTTGGACGGTGAACGCGATGAGGGACGACGGCCATTTCCAAATGTCCAAAGCCCCTCACCCCCACCTTCTCTCCGTGCGCGGGGAGAAGGTGGCCGAGAGGCCGCATGAGGGGCCTTTCCATCGTCTCACACACCTCGAAAAACTCGCTCTCGCCGGTATCATCGTCCTTGCAATGACGGGGCTGAGCTTTCTCGGCAATGGCCTCGATATGAAAGCCAAGGCCGAGCTCGCACAGGTCCTGCTGAAACGCGCCTTCGCCGCGGAGCTTCGCGGCGAAGATGCAAAGCCCTGGCCTTGGGCGGATTTCACCACCGAGGCTGAGGTGCGGGCACCGCGGATCGGCGCGGAAGCGATAGTGCTTGCCGGCGCCAGCGGCCAGGCGCTGGCTTTCGGGCCGGGCTGGCTGACGAATACGCCGCAGCCGGGAGAAGAAGGCACCGCCGTCATCGCCGCCCATCGCGACACGCATTTCCGCTGGTTGAAGGATGTCAAACCGGGCGATCTGATCGAAGTCACGCGCCATGACGGCAAGGTGCTCACCTTCCGGGCCGGTCAGGGCCGTGTCGCACCGTGGGACAAGAACGGCATCGATCCCGCCACGCCCGGTCGGCATCTGGCGCTGGCCACCTGCTGGCCGTTCGATGCCATCACGCGCGGGCCGCTGCGTTATATCGTGGACGCCGAGCTGGTGGAGACTGCCGAACAGACGGCCTTCGCAGACACAAAGACGTTACCCTCGCCATAGCGCGCCTTGACCGGCAATCCGCCCACCCCACGTTGCGTAAATAGTTCATGGAAGGGAGGAGACGGATTGAAGCGCTTTCACAGAATTAGCTGCTGCGCCGTTCTTACGGCTTCCACGCTGGCGATGGCGAATGCCGCCCCTGCCGATCCGGTCAAGACGATCGACACGCAGAAGGTCAAGGTCAAGATCGAGACGATCGCAAGCGGGCTCGACCATCCTTGGGCAGTCGAAGTGCTGCCGGACGGCGCCTACCTCGTGACGGAGCGGCCGGGCCGGATGCGCGTCATCTGCGACGGTAAGACCTCCGACCCGATCGCGGGACTGCCGGATGTCTATGCCCGCGGCCAAGGCGGCCTGCTCGACGTGGCCCTCGATCCGAAATTCGCTGGCAACCGCACCATCTATTTCACCGCCTCCATTGCCGCGGACGGCGGCAGTGGCACGGCGGTCTTCCGCGCGGTCCTGCCGCCGGACGAGCGGCGGCTGACCGATGTGAAGCGCATTTTCGTGATGAACAAGATGTCGCGCGGCAGCATCCAATATGGCTCGCGCATTGCAATCGCCAAGGACGGCAGCCTGTTCGTCAGCCTCGGCGACCGCGGTGAACAGGATCGCGCCCAGGATTTCCACGACGATGCCGGTTCGATCGTCCATATCAACGCCGACGGCGGCATTCCCACCGACAATCCGTTCAAGGACGGCGCAAAAGCCCTGCCGGAAATCTGGTCCAAGGGACATCGCAATCCGGAAGGCATTACCTTCGATACCGCCGATGGCAAGCTTTATACGGTCGAACACGGCGCCAGAGGTGGTGATGAAATCAACACTCCGGAGGCGGGCAAGAATTACGGCTGGCCGGTCATCTCCTACGGACGCAACTATTCCGGCACCAAGATTGGCGTCGGTACGGCAAAGGCAGGCATGGAGCAGCCGCTCTTCTATTGGGACCCGTCGATCGCGCCCGGCGCCATCGCCGTCTATCGCGGCAAAATGTTCCCGGAATGGAAAGGCGATTTCCTTGTCGCCGCGCTGAAATTCGAGCTGCTGTCCCGTCTCGATCGCAACAGTAGCGGCAAGGTGACCGAACGCGAACGCATATTCGACGGAGAATTCGGCCGGTTGCGCGATGTCGTGGTCGCGCCGGATGGAGCGTTGTTGCTGACGACCGACGAGGACGACGGCGCACTGCTGCGCGTTTCCAGGGCAGCGGAATAGGCTCACATCCTTCAGCCTTTTCACCTTGCCCCAAAGAAAAGCAACTGCTAACGGTCAGCCTCTTTCCCTCTCCCGTAGGATGCAGATGACTCGCATACAGGCGAATTTGGTATTGTTGTTGGCTGCCGCCATCTGGGGCGGAGGCTTCGTCGCGCAGTCTACCGCGATGAAGGCGATCGGACCGTTCTGGTTCATCGGCCTGCGCTTCGCCGTCGCCACCATCGTCGTCCTGCCCTTCGTCTGGATGGAAAACCGCAAGGCCAAGAAACCTCTGACGCGCCGGAACTGGCTTTCCTTTTTCCTCGTCGGCGTCGCGCTCTTCGGTGGAGCGGCAACGCAGCAGATCGGGCTTTTGACGACGACCGTCACCAATTCCAGTTTCATCACCGGCCTCTATGTCGTCTTCGTGCCGCTGATCGCCGTCGTCTTCCTGCGCCGCCCGCCGCATTGGATCGTCTGGCCGGCGGCACTGACGGCGCTTGCCGGGATCTATCTCTTGTCCGGTGGCTCCTTCTCGCGGCTGACGGTCGGCGATTTCCTGACCGTCATCTGCGCCCTCTTCTGGGCAGCGCAGATCACCCTCGCCGGCTCTTCCGTCAACGAAACCGGCCGGCCGCTCGGAATCTCCACGATGCAATTTGCGGTCACTGCAGTCGCAGCCCTTGGGGTCGCTGTGATTGCCGAGCCGATCAGCATCGCCGCTATCCAAGGCGCGCTGGGCGAAATCCTCTATGTCGGCATCTTTTCGTCCGGCCTCGCATTCGTGCTGCAGGTCATCGGCCAGCGTTACACAACCGCGCCGCAGGCTGCGATCTTCCTCTCTTCGGAGGCTCTGTTCGGTGCCTCGCTGGGCAGCCTGCTGCTCGGTGAAACCATGGGGCCGCTAGGCTATGCCGGCTGCTCCCTGATGTTTGTCGCCATGCTTGCMGTGGAATTGGTGCCGGAACTCGTTCGGCGACGCGGCGCCATCGCGTGAAAATTGTTGAAAATACGCGTTATGGCTGTTTTGAACGGCTCTTAATGAAATTTTTTCGAATGATCCAAAAGATGGATTTTGGCTATATCATTTGGGAAAATTTCGCCAAAATTATATCGCAAACGATACAAAAACCTTAGAAACCCATTCTCGGCGTGGGAAAATTTGCGATTCGCGCTAACACACTTGCATTACGGCAGTGTGCTCACCAGAACACGTTAAAAAACTTTTGCTTGCCAATTCCCAATAAACACAGCACTCTCACCGCTGTTCGGGCATTTTTAGAGCATGGGAAGTCCTTAATAGAGTTGCGCGCCGGAAACGCTAAATTATTCCGGTCAGCTTGGTTGAGAAACGGATGCGCGAATTCGCTTCGAAACCACGCCGAGGTATAGGGGACCTTTTCCTTCAAATTGCGAGAACTGCCTGCAAGCGCCCGCAAGGGCAATACAGCAATGCTGCCCGTGTGGATGGTGGGCAGAGAGAAAAGGACCTGAGGCATGGCCGAGACTGGCACTGTAAAGTTTTTCAATACCGATAAGGGCTTCGGTTTCATCAAACCGGACAAGGGTGGCGCGGACATCTTTGTGCACATTTCCGCAGTACAGGCTTCTGGTCTGGCAGGTTTGTCGGAAAACCAGAAGGTAAGCTTCGACACGGAACCGGATCGCCGCGGCAAGGGACCGAAGGCCGTCAATCTTCAGATTGCGGGCTGAGACGCCTTACGGCTTTCATTCGAGTTGAAGCCCGGCAGTGATGCCGGGTTTTGTCATTCAGTCTGCATTCAGCTTGCCGCGTCTAGTCATGGCCTCCATGAAAGATTGGGAACTACGGTCTTCCCGGTTCCCCTTAGAGGACAGACTAATGAACATGCTCGGCAAATCGCTCCTAATGTCCGCCGTCGCTGCAGCCCTGACGCTGACGACGATTTCCACAGCTTCGGCCGACGATCACTGGCATCATCACAATGGAGAGGGTTGGGCGATTGGCGCCGCAGGTCTCGCCACCGGCCTGATTGTCGGTTCGGCGATCGCCAGCCAGCCGCGCTATGTCGAACCTGACCCGGTCTACGTCGACCCCGACTATGCGCCCCAGCCCTACTACTATCGCGCCGCGCCGCGCCGCGTCTATGTCGAGCGTGACGTCAGTTATTACGCTCCGCAGCCTGTCGGCTTACGCCCGTGGTCTTCCCAGTGGATGCGCTATTGCTACGATCGCTACAGCAGCTTCGACGGCCGCAGCGGCACCTATCTCGGCTACGATGGCATGCGCCACTTCTGCACAGCCAACTAACCCTACACAAGCTAATCTCTTGAAAGAAAGCGCCGCCATCGAGCGGCGCTTTTATTTTGGCTCAGAGCGGTTCAGCGGTTCAAGGAACTGCTGAACCGCTCTATCCTTTTGTTTTTACGCAATTCCGGACGGAAAACCGCTGCTTTAAAGTCCACGCAGAAAAGGATTGGTGCGGCGCTCCTCGCCGATCTGGCCACCAGGGCCATGGCCGCAGATGAAGCCGACGTCGTCGCCTAAGGGAAATACCTTGTCGCGGATCGATTCCAAAAGCTGCTGGTGATTGCCGCCCGGCAGGTCGGTACGGCCGATCGAGCCATGAAACAGCACGTCGCCGACATGGGCGAATTTCTGCGCTCTGTTGAAATAGATGACATGGCCCGGGGCATGGCCGGGACAATGGAAGACTTCGAACTCATGCTCGCCGAAGGAAACCTTGTCACCGTCCTTCAGGAACCGATCCGGCACCACGTTGCGAACGCCCTCGATGTTGAACATCTTGCTCTTCGCCTCGATATCCTGCAGCAGCGGGCGATCGTCTTCATGCGGGCCAATGACCTCCAGACCGAGCGCCTCCCGAAGTTCGTCAGCGCCGCCGGCATGGTCGATATGACCGTGCGTCAGCCAGATCGCCTTCAGCACAATGCCATTTTCGCGCACCGTCTGCAGGACGACGTCGACGTCGCCGCCGGGATCCACCACGACTCCCTCCTTCGTTTCCGGATCGAACAAGATGGTGCAGTTCTGTTCGAAGGGTGTCACCGGAATGATGCCGGCCTGGAGCATGCCCATGGGAAGCGCCTCGTCTGTTGAATGCATATCCCGCCGATATAATCCCAAACACCAGGCAAAACAGCCCCTCCTCCCCGGAAAATGCCGAGACTGCCGGACAGTGCGGCGGAACCCTCCGCCTTTGCGAGCGTTTGCAAAGGTAGACTGCCAAAGCAAAGGAGAAAGGCCAATGTTTGCAAAGAGAAACTTGCTGCTGATGGGGGTGGTGCTCCTGGGCAGCGCCGGGTTGGCGCAAGCGCAGATGTCGGCGACAACTGCGACCGATCTCGACGTTCGCACCGGCCCTGGTCCGCAGTATCCAAGTGTCGGCATGGCAACCCGCGGCTCTGAAGCGAGCCTCGACGGCTGCATCCAAGGCAGTAGCTGGTGCCGCATCGATGTCAACGGCATGCGCGGCTGGGTAGACGCCGAGGCCTTGAGCGTCGAGCAGAACGGCAATCCGGTCGTCGTCGAGGAGCACTACAGTCAGCTCGGCGTACCAACCATAACCTATAGCACAACCGATCAGACGACGACGGGCAGCGTTTCCCCATCGCCGGACGACGAATTGATCGGCCCGGTGAGTGAGGTCGATGCCGTCGCCCCGCCGACTGAAGTCCGTACCTATATCACCCAGAACCGGGTCAACACCGTGCGGCTGCGCGGCAACGTCGTAGTCGGCGCCACCCTGCCGCAAAGCGTCGTCATCCACCGTATCCCGGATTATCAATACAGCTACGTGGAAGTGAACCGTCAGCCGGTGCTGGTCGATCCGAATACCCGCCGCATCGTCTACGTGTATCAATGAATCGCTGCTGCTAAGCAGCAATTCGTCAAAATCGCCGGCGGCCGAGGGGCCGCCGCTCTTTTTGCGCGGACTTTCCATCGGATTGTTGCGGAATTCTCCCGTGTGAGTTGCCTTCCTGTTTCCACCGGCCGATACATGATGTATTTCTAATATCGATAGAGATTACCGCCACTCCCGAGGCTCAATCCGGGACGTGGCAGAGGGCATTCCGGAAAGGGATTCCGGGACAAGGGGAGAAGGTAATCATGGAAAGTCTGGGGCCAATCATCACGCAACTGATCGCCGGTGCAATCGGCGGTAACGCGGCCAGCGCCGCCCTGAAGCAGGAAGGGATCAATATCGTCGCCAGAACGATTGCCGGCGCCGTCGGCGGTCTGGGCGGCGGCCTCATCCTCAACCTGATCGGCAGCGAGGCGCTGACCGGCCTTATCGCGCAGGGCATTTCCTCGCTGATCGCCGGTGGCGTGCTCTCGGCGATCGTCGGCGCGGTTCTCGGCCGGAAATAAGACGAGGCATCGGACAGAATAAAAGCCGGGGCGAACCAGCCGCACCCGGCTTTCGTAAGCTGTTCTACATCCTTATGCGGCGGCAGCCGCAGTCGGATACACTTCCTTCATGTAATCGTTCATCAGCGTTTCGCTGATCGATGCCGGCGTGAAACGATAAGGTCCGATTTCCGAGACCGGAGTTACTTCCGCCGCCGAACCGGTCAGGAAGCATTCGCTGAAATCGGGAAGTTCTTCCGGCATGATCGCCCGTTCGATCACCTGCAGTCCGCGGCGTTTGGCGAGTTCGATCACCGTCTGGCGCGTGATGCCGTTCAGGAAGCAATCCGGCGTCGGCGTATGGATGACACCGTCCTTGACGAAGAAGATATTGGCGCCCGTCGCCTCCGCCACCTGGCCGCGGTAATCGAGCATCATCGCGTCGGCATAGCCCTTGGCCTCGGCCGCATGTTTGGAGATGGTGCAGATCATGTAGAGGCCGGCGGCCTTCGAGGCGCAAGGCGCAGTCTTCGGATCGGGACGGCGATATTCGGCGATATCGAGGCGGATGCCCTTCAGCTTTTCGGCCGGATTGAAATAGCTGCCCCATTGCCAGATCGCGATCGCAACATTGATGCGGTTGTTCTGGGCGGACACGCCCATCATCTCGCTGCCGCGCCAGGCGATCGGGCGCACATAGGCCTCGGAAAAGCCCTGACGCTTCAACAATTCGATTGTCGCCGCATCCAACTCGGCAACGCTGTAGGGAATCTTGAAACCGAGGATGTCGGCGGACTTGTGAAGACGCTGATTGTGCTCCGTCAGCTTGAAGACCCGGCCGCCATAGGCGCGCTCGCCCTCGAAGACCGCGCTTGCATAGTGCAAACCATGGGTCAGCACATGAATCTTAGCGTCCTTCCAGGGCACGAACTCGCCGTTGAACCAGATCTCCCCATCCAGTTGATCAAAAGGAACCGATGCCATCTTGCTTCTCCTCCGGCGCCCGGACGCCATGACAGTTGATTGTTGTCCCCATTCCGCATTATCCACGATGCAAGTGGGGAAAATATGAGACGTGTTGGAGTTTTGCGCAGCCGGGCTTAGTTTCCAAATATGGCCATATCCGTCCGGGCGGCGCAAGATCGGCGAAAAACTAGCAGCGGCGTAAAAATACGTCAATAATGCTGACATATTTTTGCGTAAGTTTCCCGATTGCCCCAAAATAAGAAAGGAAATGCCAAGGTGCCACGACAGACGAGCCAAAAAGCAGCAAAACCGGAGCTGCTGGCGACGCCGATGGAGAATGCGGGGATCATCGATTTCGAGATCATCGAGCTGCTTTTCTTTGCCTATCGGGACTTCGTGTCCGATCCCGACCAGATTCTGGACAAGAGTGGATTCGGACGCGCCCATCACCGCGTCGTTCATTTCGTTAACCGCGAACCCGGCATGACGGTTGCGGACCTGTTGGAAACATTGAAGATCACCAAACAGAGTTTGGCGCGGGTTCTCAAACAATTGATCGATTCAGGGTATATTCATCAGGTAACCGGGCCTGAGGATCGTCGGCAGCGTAAGCTCTACCCCACACAAGCCGGCCGCGATTTGGCATTGGCGCTGGCCGAGCCGCAATCGCGCCGTATTGAACGGGCATTCGAAGGCGCGTCCGATGCGACGCGCGAAAGCGTCAAAAGGTTCCTGAGGGGAATGCAGGACTAAGTTATGGTCTCGGACCGAAGAGCCGCAAGGCGGTGTCTTGGATAAGATCATATCAATCAAACGGATAGAACAAGATCGAGACGGATTGAATGACGACAAAGACAGCAATTTCGGACGATGCAGCGCACCTCCTGGTCGTGGATGACGACACGCGTATCCGCGCCCTTCTCAACCGTTATCTCATGGAAAAGGGATTCCGCGTGACGGCCGCCGCCGATGGCGCCGAGGCCCGCCGCAAGCTCGAAGGGCTCGATTTCGACCTGATCATCATGGACGTGATGATGCCTGGCGAATCCGGAATCTCGCTGACCGCGAGCCTTCGCGCCATAAAGAACATCCCGATCATCATGCTGACCGCCCTTGCCGAGTCCGAAGCCCGCATCGCCGGCTTGGAAGCAGGCGCCGACGACTATCTGCCTAAGCCGTTCGATCCGCGCGAACTGGTACTGCGCATCAACAATATCCTGCGTCGCAACGCGCCTGCCGACGCGCCGAAGATCGAACAGGTGATGTTCGGCCCCTACACCTTCTCGCTGACCCGCAAGGAGCTGAAGAAGGCCTCCGAGCTTATCCGCCTGACCGACCGCGAGMAGGAAATCATGCTGCTCTTTGCCAAGCGCGCCGGCGACACGATCCCCCGCCACGAACTGATCGGCACCGACGCCGAAGTCGGCGAGCGCACCATCGACGTGCAGATCAACCGCCTGCGCCGCAAGATCGAGGACGATCCGGCCAACCCCATCTGGCTGCAGACGGTGCGCGGCATCGGCTACCGGCTGAGCATAGATTAACCTAGGATCAGCGGCGATGGTGACATTCGACTCGATCAGGCGCGATCAGGAGCACACGCCCTCCAATGGCATGCGCTGGCTTTCGCGCTGGTGGCGGCGACGGCTGCCGACCGGCCTTTTTGCGCGCACGCTGCTGATCTTCATTCTGCCCATGATCATCCTGCAGGCGGTCGTCACCATCGTCTTCATGGAGCGCCACTGGCAGATGGTGACCCAGCGCCTGTCGATGGCCACCACCCGCGACATTGCCGCCATCATCGACATTATCCAAACCTACCCGCAGGATGCCGACTATTCCGCTGTCACGCAGATGGCCCGGCAAAAGCTCGACCTCGCCATCTCGATCGAGCCGGGTGGCGAGCTGCCGCCGCCGCGCGAGAAACCGTTCTTCTCGATTCTCGATGGCATCTTGAGCGACGAAATCCGCGATCAGATCAATCTCCCCTTCTGGGTCGATACGGTCGGCAATTCCAGCCTGGTCGAAATTCGCGTCAAGCTGCCGGATAAAGTGCTGCGCGTCTTTGCCAAGCGCAGCCAGACCTACGCCTCGAATACGCATATCTTCATTCTTTGGATGGTCGGCACATCGCTGGTGCTGATCGGCATTGCCGTGCTGTTCCTGCGCGGCCAGATCCGGCCGATCCTGGCGCTGACGCAGGCTGCAGAGAGCTTCGGCAAGGGGCAGCGGCTGGAGAATTATTCGCCACGCGGCGCCGACGAGGTTCGCCGCGCCGGCCTCGCGTTCATCCTGATGCGCGAGCGCATCGAACGGCAGATCGAGCAGCGCACGGCGATGCTCTCCGGCGTCAGCCATGACCTGCGCACCGTGCTCACGCGCTTCAAACTGCAGCTCGCCCTTGTCGGCGACAATCCCGATCTCGTCGGCCTTAACGAGGACGTCGAGGATATGCAGAGCATGTTGGAAGGCTATATGGCCTTCGCTCGCGGCGAGGCGGAAGAGGATGTCGGCAAGCTTCGGCTCAGCGATATTCTCGACAAGGTCGAGCAGGACTTCTCGCTGCACGGCAAATCCATCAGCTTCTCCATCGATGGCGACGATGAAATCTCCGTCCGTCCGAACGCGTTTACACGGCTGGTGACGAACCTCGCCTCCAATGCACGCCGCTATGCGCACACGCTGCGCATCGAGGCCAAGCACAGTCCCAAATGGCTGACGATCAATTTCGACGATGACGGCCCCGGCATTCCCGTCAATGCGCGCGAGGATGTGTTCAAGCCGTTCTTCCGGCTGGACGAGGCGCGCAATCTCGACAATTCCGGCACGGGTCTCGGCCTTGCTATTGCCCGCGACATCGCGCGCAGCCATGGCGGCAACGTCACGCTCGGCGACAGCCCGCTCGGGGGCCTGCGCGCCACCATCCGCATTCCGGCCTAGAGCGGCTTAGCGTTTCACGGAATCGCTTTCCCACTCTATCCCTTTGTTTTACGCATTCCGGACGGAAAATCACTTCGCACTTTTCCTGGAATTGCTCAAAGAGAGGACAGTGCATGCCGATCGATATCAACGACATGCATTGGCTCAATCTGCCACCGACCTGGGAAATGAACAACGGCCGGCTTTTCGTCCGTTCCGGCGACAAGACCGATTTCTGGCAGGGAACCTATTACGGCTTCCACCGCGACGACGGCCATTTCCTCGGCCGGCAGTGGCACGGCGACTTTACCGCCGAGATCACCTTCATCGGCCACTATCGCGAACTCTACGATCAGGCCGGGCTGATGGTCCGCCATGACGACACGCACTGGATGAAATGCGGGATCGAATATACCGACGGCGCCAAACATTTCAGCGTTGTCGTCACCAACGGCAATTCCGACTGGTCCGCCTTCCGGCTCGATCATGAGTTTGAGGCGCTGTCGGCGCGGGTGACCCGCAACGGCGACGCGCTTTTCATCCAATACCGCACCGACAAGATGAGCGAGTGGCGCATGGCCCGCCTCGCCTGGTTCGATCCGGCCCTCGAAGACGTCTCCATCGGCCCCGTCTTCTGCTCACCCCAGCGCGAAGGTTTCGAGGCAGAATTTCTGGATTTCAGTGTGACAGATCCCGTGTCGCGGGAGATTCACTGACAGATTACCTTCTCCCCGAGGGGAGAAGGCAAAATCACATCATCTTCCTGCCATTCGGCACCGGCTGGGTCACTGCTGCAAGCACGATCGCGCCGGCTTCATCCTCGAAGCCGAGGGTCAGCACTTCGGAGCGGACGGGCCCGATCTGGCGCGGCGGAAAATTGACGACGCCGAGGACCTGGCGGCCGACGAGGGATTCCGGTGTGTAGTGGACGGTGATCTGCGCCGAGGAGCGCTTGATGCCGATCTCCGGTCCGAAATCGATCTTCAACTTGAAGGCCGGCTTGCGTGCTTCCGGAAAAGGCTCCGCCTCGATGATCGTGCCGACGCGGATATCCACCCGCTCGAAATCGCCATAGGTGATCTCTTCCGCCATACGCATACCTCTTGATACAGGGAGATTAGCCCGCCAGTTCCTGCGCGCGCTTGCGCGCTGCCTCCAGCGCCTCGTCGAACAGAGGCTGCATGCCATCTTCCGCCATCAGAACGGCAAGGGCGGCGGCAGTGGTTCCGCCGGGAGACGTCACATTCTGACGCAGACGCGAAGCGTCATCGGGGGACTGATGCAACAATTCACCAGCCCCCGCGACAGTTTCCCGTGCGAGGCGCATGGCGAGGTCCGCCTGCAGGCCGAGCTTCCGGCCTGCCTCCGCCATGCACTCGACGAGATAAAAGACATAAGCCGGCCCGCTGCCGGAAACGGCCGTTACGGCATCGATATCGGCCTCCGCCGGCACCCATTCGACTGGACCGGACACCTTCAGAAGATTTTGCACCAACTGTCGCTGGCGCTCGCCGACTTTGGCGTTGGCAAACGCGCCGGTGACGCCACGGCCGACCATCGCCGGCGTGTTCGGCATGGCGCGCACCATCGCCGCTTCACCCAGGCTTTGCTCAAGGAACGCAAGCGTCTTGCCGGCAGCGATCGACACCACCACCGTATTCGGTCCGATCGACGCCTTGAACGGCGGCAATACGGCTTCCATAACCTGCGGCTTCACCGCAATGAAGAGAACGCCGGCGATAACCCCTTCGGGAACGCCGGCAACATGCTTCGCGCCGGCATCGGCGATCAACTTCAGCATCGCCTCGGACGGCTTGGGATCGACGACAGTTACCGAGGAACCCGGCACGCCGTTTTTCAGCCACCCCGTCAACAGAGCGCCGCCCATGTTCCCGGCCCCGATCAGGATGATGGGATCGGAGGATGCAAAAGCGCTCGATGATGCCTCTGTTGCCATATCAGGCTTCGCCCACGGTTTCGAAAAGAACGGCTTCCATGGCGCGATTTGCGTCAAGGCCGGACCATACTACAAATTGGAAGGCCTGATAATAAGCCTCACAGGTGTCAAGGGCATTGGACAGCAGCACTTCCACCTGCCGGTTGGTCGGCTCGGCGCCGCCGGAAAGCAGCAGCGACTGACGGAAGATCACGATATCCTCCTGCCGCCACAGATCGAAATGTCCCATCAGCACCTGACCATTGATGCAGGACAGCAGCTTGATGACCTCGTTGACACGAGGATCGGGAACCTTGATGTCGAAGGCGCAGGCAATGTGCAACGCCTCGAACTCCTCCATCCACGAAAAGGAGACATGATAATCCGTCCATCGACCTTCGACGGTCATGGCGATTTCATCCTCGCCGGACCGCTCGAACGACCAGTCGTTATTGGCGGCTACGAATTCGATCATATCGACCGGATTCGATTGTCGTTCGATTTCCAATTCCATAAGGCTCATGCAGCACCTTTTTGACCGGAATGAATGCAGCTTCCCGTGCTCGAACACTGAAAGAACGCAAACAGTTTTACTCCGGAAACATCCTCGGGATGATGTTGAACGGCTGCCAGACTAACGCATCCACCCTGCCCGGAGCTTACCAAGTCCGTTTCGAATCATCATTTAAAATCAGTGTATAACGGCATGCCCGACATGCCAGCCCCTCATCGGAGATTTGGCGAAGGGCGCTGTGGACAGCTCCTCCGACGTCTATTCAGAAGGGAGTCATAACTGACTCTGACGATTGGCTTTTTTGCCTGTGTCCACAGGTGGAAAAACTGTCGAAAATTTTAGAGGAAAAATGCGCGGCAGACGCGTGCCGCGCCGATTTTACGCAAAATGAATTGCGATTACTTGCTTTCGGAGGAAAGACGCGCTTCCAGCGCTTCGATTCTGGCAAGCAGCGCTTCGTTTTCGTCGCGTGCCTTGATCGCCATTTCGCGAACGGCTTCGAACTCCTCGCGCTTGACGATATCCAGGCTGTTCAGCCAACGCTCGGCCTGGGCATTGAACGCGGTTTCGATCTCGCGGCGCACGCCCTGGGCAGCACCGGCGGCATCGGTCATCAGCTTGGCGAATTCATCCAAGATACGGTTCGGTCCAGTGCTCATAGTGATCTCCTTGCGGCCGTCGGCCCCGAAAATGGACGGCATCATATGAGGGGCCAGATAGATCTGAGGTAAGATTTCCCAGGGTCCGATGCAAGCAAATTGAGATAGAGCGGGACAACCAGTCCCGCTCTGCGAGACACACGAATAATCGACTTGACCGTTTCAATAGTGAACGCCATGTTCCGCGCACATTGGATTTAGCATGCTCTTATCCAAAAAAACGCACAGAGTTTTTGGGAATCATGCTGTAACGGACGCGAAAATCTTGCTGACATCAGCCAATCTTGCCGCCATCCTGCCGTTTCCGGATATCAATCCGATCGCCTTTTCGCTCGGCCCGCTGTCGGTCCACTGGTACGGTCTTGCCTATGTTGCTGGCATTCTGCTCGGCTGGTTCTATGCGAGACGGCTCGTCGACAATGGCAAGCTTTGGCTGAACGACACCGCGCCGGTGACGCGGGCGCACCTGGACGACTTTCTTCTGTGGGTGGCCTTCGGCATCGTGCTCGGCGGACGCATTGGTTACATCCTGTTCTACGATCTCGATCCGGTACTCGCCAATCCGATTCGCGCCATCGAGGTCTGGAATGGCGGCATGTCTTTCCACGGTGGATTGATTGGCACGACCATCGCCATGATTTTGTTTGCCAATCGCAACAAGATTCCGGCCTGGAGCCTGTTCGATATCGTCGCCGCCGTCGCCCCGATCGGCCTTTTCTTCGGCCGCATCGCMAATTTCATCAATGGCGAACTCTGGGGCCGGACCACCGATGTGCCCTGGGCAATGATTTTCTGCAGCCCGCATATCATCGCCGCTCACCAGGGCGCCTGCCCTGCCGGCCTTGATCCGCGCCACCCCAGCCAGCTCTATGAAGCCGGCATCGAGGGCATCGTGCTCTTCACCGTCCTCTTCATCCTCACGCGCTGGGCGTTGGCGCTGAAGAAGCCCGGCACCGTCAGCGGCGTCTTTGTCATCGGTTACGCCTGCTCGCGCATTTTCGTCGAATTCTTCCGTCAGCCTGACGAACAGCTCGGCTATCTGCTTGGCACGAACTGGCTGACCATGGGCATGGTGCTCTCCCTGCCGATGGTAGCGATCGGCCTGTGGGCCGTGATCCGCGCCCGCCACGTTGCAGCCAGACAGACGGCTTGAACTCTAGGTTTAATGTCGCATGATCCGCCCGGAAGCCGTTTCATATTTTTCGGGACCATGCTTTAGCGAGACCAAATGATGACGACCGCGCTCGGAGAAAAAATCAAAGCCATCATCCGCGCCAACGGACCGATCAGCATCACCGACTTTTTCTCGCTCTGCCTCGCCGATCCGCAGCATGGCTACTACAAGACGCGTGAGCCCTTCGGCCGCATGGGCGATTTTGTCACGGCACCCGAGATCAGCCAGCTTTTCGGCGAGATGATCGGCGTCTTCATGGTGCATGCCTGGCAGCGCCACGGCACGCCGGCCGATATCCGCCTCGTCGAAATCGGCCCCGGCCGCGGCACGATGATGGCGGATATGCTGCGCGTCATCGCCAAGCTCGCGCCGCCGCTCTATGACGCGATGAGCGTGCATCTGGTCGAGACCAGCGAGCGGCTGCAGGGGTTTCAGCGCCAGACGCTTGAAGCGCATGGCGATAAGGTTTCCTGGCATTCGGATTTCGATGACGTACCGGCGGGCTTCACGCTTCTTGCCGCCAACGAACTGTTCGACGCCATTCCCATTCGCCAGTTCGTCCGCACCGCTAACGGTTTTCGCGAGCGCACGGTGGGGCTCGACGTCGATGACGAGCTGACTTTCACGGCCGGCGTCGCGAGCCTCGACCCCGCGCTTCTTCCCGCCGGGCCGCTGCCGCCGATCGGCACGATCTTCGAGATCGCCCCTGCCCGTCAGGCGGTCATGACGACGATCTGCGACCGGATCGCAGCCCATGGCGGCACAGCGCTCGCCATAGATTACGGCCATATGGCAACAGGCTTCGGCGATACGCTGCAGGCCGTGCGCATGCATGAATACGACCCACCACTGGAGCACCCCGGCGAAGCGGACCTTACCAGCCATGTCGATTTCCAGCATCTGGCCGAAACCGCTCTCGCATCCGGCCTGCATATCAACGGATGCTGTCATCAAGGCGATTTTCTCATCGGCCTTGGACTGCTGGAGCGGGCTGCAGCGCTTGGCCGCGACCACGACGCCGCTATGCAAGAGAACATCCGCGCCGCCGCCGAACGGCTCGCTGGCGCCGGCGAAGGCAAGATGGGTGAGCTTTTCAAGGTGCTGGCCGTCTCCAGTCCGGCGATCGATCTTTTGCCCTTTCGTCCAGTCCGCTGATCAACACTATTGACTTCCGCGGATTGACAGAACGCGCATCGCTGGGCCAACATCCCCCTCAAATCGAACCGCTTCGCCACAGAAGCGTTATTTCCAGCACGAAAGAACATATCAAGGGACGCAGCATTGCCGACTCCGATCGAAAGCACGCTGCTGAGCGCCGCCAAGAGCGCCGGCATCCGTCACGGTTATTTCACCCGTGACGGCGGCGTTTCAGAGGGCCTTTATCGCGGATTGAATGTCGGCCTCGGTTCCAACGACAGTCGGGAGCATGTCCAGGAAAATCGTCGTCGCGTCGCCGCCTGGTTCGGCCTGCCGTTGGAACGGCTTGCAACCGTACATCAAATCCATTCGCCCGACGTGATTGCAGTCKACGCGAACTATGACGGCACTCGCCCGCAAGCCGACGCCATGGTGACGGCGACGCCGGGGATTGTGCTCGGCGTGCTCGCCGCCGATTGCGGGCCGATCCTCTTCGCCGATCCTGCAAACCGGGTGATCGGTGCCGCCCATGCCGGCTGGAAGGGCGCACTGACAGGCGTCCTGGAAAACACCATCGAAGCCATGCTTGCGCTTGGCGCCAAGCGGGAGACGATTATGGCCTGCCTTGGCCCCTCGATCAGCCAGGCGAGCTACGAGGTCGGCCCGGAATTCGTGGATCGTTTCGTCAGCCACGATCCAAGCTATGCCAAGTACTTCATTCCGTCCGAGCGGACCGGTCATGCGATGTTCAACCTGCCAAATCTGACGATCGACCGCCTGCGCAAGGCCGGCGTGATCGCCGAAAACCTCAATCTCTGTACCTATCCCGATCCCGACCGCTTCTTCTCCTATCGCCGCACCACGCACGCGAAGGAGCCGGATTACGGCCGGCAGATTTCCGCCATTGCCATCGAGGAGACGTTCTAAAATGGCCCTGCATTTCGAGCGCAGCGAATTCGACGCCCGCCTAGCCCGCCTTCTTGCAAAAATGCAGGAGGAAAAACTCGACGCCATGCTGCTCTTCGCGCAGGAAAGCATGTACTGGCTGACCGGCTACGACACCTTTGGCTACTGCTTCTTCCAGACGCTGGTGGTCAAGGCTGACGGCACGATGGTGCTGCTGACCCGCTCGGCCGACCTTCGCCAGGCACAGCTCACATCGGTCATTTCCGACATCCGCATCTGGGTTGATCGCGTCAACGCCGATCCGACGCTCGATCTCAAGGAATTGCTGGTCGAGCTCGATCTCCTCGGCAGCCGCATCGGCGTCGAATACGACACCCATGGCATGACTGGCCGCGTGGCGCGCTTGCTTGACAACCAGATTTCCACCTTCGGCCAGATCATCGACGCCTCCTACCTCGTCAGCCGGCTGCGCCTCGTCAAAAGCCCGACGGAAATTGCCTATGTCGAGCGCGCCGCCGCGCTCGCCGATGATGCGCTGGACGCAGCGCTTGCCTTGATCAAGCCCGGCGCCGATGAGGCCGACATTCTCGCCGCCATGCAGGGCGCGATTTTTTCAGGCGGCGGCGATTATCCCGCCAATGAATTCATCATCGGCTCCGGCGCAGAGGCCCTGCTCTGCCGCTACAAGGCCGGCCGCCGCAAGCTGGATGCCCATGACCAGTTGACCCTCGAATGGGCTGGCACCTATGCCCATTACCACGCCGCCATGATGCGCACGGTCGTCATTGGCGACCCCACGCACCGCCACCGCGAACTCTACAATGCCTGCCTCGAGACCATTCAGGCGATCGAAACGGTGCTGAAGCCTGGCCATACCTTCGGCGACGTCTTCGATATGCATGCCAAGATCATGGACGAGCGCGGCCTTGCCCGCCACAGGCTGAATGCCTGCGGCTACTCGCTCGGCGCCCGCTTCTCGCCCTCCTGGATGGAGCACCAGATGTTCCATATCGGCAATCCGCAGGAGATCGAAGAAGGCATGTCGCTCTTCATCCACATGATCATCATGGACTCCGACACCGGCACCGCGATGACGCTCGGCCAGACCTACCTGACGACCTCTCAGGCTCCAAAATCTTTGTCGCGTCACCAGCTCGAATTTCTTAACCGTTAGCGGCTTAAAATAGCGATCCTGAACGGGGTGACCGTCTAAGGAAGGGATCGCGTAAATGGGACTGGTCAGGACAACGTTTGTTTCCGTTGGCTTCTGCTTCGCGCTCGCCGCCTGCAACACGACGGATGCCCTGACCCCGCCCGAGACGATCGGCGATGCCGGCTCCAGCCCCGTCACCCAGCGCGATGTCGAGCGCATGGCCGCCGCGCCGCAACGCCAGCAGAACTATGAAACCGCGCAGGACAGCTACAGCTATCAGCGGCAGGGCTATCAGCAGCAGGGATATCAGTCGCAAAACTATGGCGGCGGTGGCTCGCTCGACGATCAGGCGGCTGCGCTGAGAAGCGGCGGCCGCAATCCCTATGCCTCCCGCCCGCTCGACGGCTCGCGGACCGCCTCCATCCAGTCACAGGATTCGCAGGCTTCGGAAACCGACGAGCAGCGCGAGGCCGACCGCCGCCTCTCCGATGATCCTCAGCCACAGCCGCAGCGGCAACAAGCGGCTGAAGACCAGCAGGACGATCAGCAGCCTGAACAACAGCAACAACAGCAAGCCTCCCGTCCCCCTGCCGCAGCGACGGATAGAAACAGCGTCCGCTTCCTGCCGATCATCGGCGCCCCGGTTGAGGCAGTAACACCGCTGTCGCGTCAGCTTGGCGCAGAGGCCCGCGCGCTCGGCCTGACGATCAAGAGCTCCAGCGATTCCAGCGCGAGCTTTATCCTGAAGGGCTATCTCTCGGCCTTCCAGGACGGGCCGCAGATTTCCGTGACCTATGTCTGGGACGTTCTCGACAACAGTGGTGCCCGCCTGCACCGAATCCAGGGATCGGAAAGCGCGCCGCTGAAGCGTGGCGATCCGTGGGCCGCCATCCCGCCCTCCGTCATGCAAAAAATCGCCACTGAAACCATGTCGGAATTCAATTCTTGGCGCGACTCTCGCCGTGGATAGCCACAAGCTTTTCAGAAATATGAAAGCTATCGCACTCTAGCCCCTTGCATTCGAGAGCAAGGCGGTTAAAAGCGCGGCTATCAGGTTGGTAATAGGCGGGCCACAATGAAGGTTTTCGCAGGGAATTCGAACCGGCATCTCGCCGAAGCGATCTGCAATTATCTCAACGTTCCCTTGGGAAAGGCCAGTGTCCGGCGTTTCGCGGACCAGGAAATTTTCGTTGAAATTCAGGAAAACGTGCGTGGCGAGGATGTTTTCGTCGTCCAGCCGACCTCGTTTCCGACCAACGATCATCTCATGGAACTGCTGATCATGATCGATGCGATGCGCCGCTCGTCGGCGCGGCGCATAACGGCAGTCATCCCCTATTTCGGCTATGCCCGCCAGGATCGCCGCGCCTCGGGGCGCACGCCGATCTCGGCCAAGCTGGTAGCCAATCTGATCACCGAGGCAGGCGCCGACCGCGTTCTCACCCTCGACCTGCACGCAGGCCAGATCCAGGGCTTCTTCGATATCCCGACCGACAATCTCTATGCGATTCCGGTGCTGACCCGTGACATCAAGGCCAATTACGACATCAGCAATGTCATGGTTGTCTCCCCTGACGTCGGCGGTGTCGTGCGCGCCCGTGCGCTCGCTAAACGCCTCGACTGTCTGTTGGCGATCGTGGACAAACGCCGCGACCGCCCGGGCGAATCCGAAGTGATGAACATCATCGGCGAAGTGGCCGGCAAGGATTGCATCCTGATCGACGATATCGTCGATTCCGGCGGCACGCTCTGCAACGCAGCCGATGCCCTGCTCGCACAAGGCGCGGCAAGCGTCACCGCCTATATCACCCACGGCGTTCTCTCCGGCGGCGCCGTGACCCGCGTGGCAAACTCGAAACTGAAGGAACTGGTGATCACTGATTCCATTCAGCCGACKACCGCCGTGCAATCGGCGCCCAATATCCGCGTCATCACCACTGCAAGCCTTATCGGCGAAGCCATTAATCGTACCAGCCAGGAAGAATCGGTTTCGAGCCTGTTCGACTAAAGGCCACCGGATTTTCTCATGCGGGTTTCGCATCGACTGGATGGCTTTGCCTCCAGGCGAGCAATCCTATGCCAATAAGCCCGGAGACAAAGACCGCCGCACCGGCACCCATAATCGATGGGCCGATGCCGAACCAGGCAAATAGGCTGGGCGACATGAGATAGGCCAGGAAAAGGCCGAGGAAGATCGCGCACATCAGCAAGCGATAGACCTGCGCCAATCGATGCGGCTCGCTGCGCGTCTGCATCAGGTGCAGCATGGCGAGGTTCTCGAACGGGCCATTGATGGCGGCGAGAGATGCGACGACCATCAGCCATATCCGGTCATGCATCAGCGGCAGCAGAAAGACGCCGGCGCCAAAAATAAGCTTCGCCGCAATGATCCACACCACCGGTCGACGCGGTTTGACACTGCTGAGGATCAAATTGGTCGTCAGATTGCCAACGCCGTAAGCCGTCATCATCAGACTGTAATCCGTCAAGGGATCGGCGCTGGTCTCACGCAGGTGCAGCAGCATTCCGAGCAAAATGCCCATCGCCCAGGCGATATTCCCCATCAGGTTCGTAAACAGCCCATAGAGTATGGCGGCATGGCCCCGCGCCATCCGCCAGCCGCCCAACACGCCGTCGATCACCGCCGCCGTTCCCGAGAAATCGCGACGCCGCGGCGCGGACGGCAATTTGGCGACGGCCAGCCACACCGCGAGAGCCGAAAGCAGGAAAGTCGCCGCCGTCACCGTGAAGAACTGCGATTTCGGCAGGAAGCCGTTGACCAGCGCAATCATGCTCGGCCCGAGGATACGGGCCATGCGCCTCGTCGCGTCGAACAATCCATTGGTCGCATGACGAATATCGGGATCGACCGCGATGGTGGGCAACGTTGCCTGGAGCGACGGATCGAAGGCGGCCGTCAGCAAGGCAATGCACCCGGCGAGCACCATCAACAATGGCAAGCTCATGAAATGCATGAGGCCGGTGACGGATAGCACCAGCAATAGAAGCGTACGCAGCACGTCGGCCGAGATCATCGTCGTGCTGTGCCGCCAGCGATCCGTTAGAATGCCACCGAACAGGCTGCCGAAGAGAAGCGCCCCCGATTGCAAGGCGGAAACGTAACCCGCATCACGGCCGATGAAATCCGCCGCAATCCAGACGACGGCGACCATGTAGAACTCGGATCCGGTCGCCGCCAAAACCTGACCGGCCCACAAAAGCGAAATCGAGCGTTGGGCCAGCGGCTTCAAGACAAACATAGTGGCATTCTGAAATTTGGGCGGCTTATTTGATGGCTTGCCCGTTGATCGTTATGGACTCGTCGTCGGCGATGCTGACGTCCCAACGCGCGCGCCCGTCGGGATCGGTCTTTGCAAACCCCTTGGCCATCATCAGGCCGAAGGACAATTGGCTGAGGTCCGGCTCCGTTTTCGCCGCGTCTTGGACGGCTGCGATGGTCTTGTCGAGATCGCGCGCAAGCACCGTCATCGTCATGGAGACACGATCCTTGTCGTTCAACCAGCCGCGCATGCTGCCGGAAGCCTGGATGTCATAGAGGCCTGAGACCGCACTGATTTTCGGGAAATTGATCGTCATCGTTCCGTCCGGGAACATCGCCTGCTGCAACTTTTCATCCATGGATGCCGTTCCCGCAGAATTGTTGAAATCGGTCTGCTGCAGAACATCCATCAGGGCGGAAAAATTCAGGTTGGGGAACTGCATCTGCAGTTCGGCGGCATCGGGAATGAAGGCGACATAATCCTGAGGCACCAGGCCGGAGGCCAGGGTAAGCTTCTCGGCCCGCATGCCGAAATCGGCATTCATCGCATTAGCCGGCCCCGCGATCTTGAACGAGTAGCCCATCTGCTGCAGTCCGCCGTTGCCGAGCGGAGTCGTCACGGAAATATCCTTGGCGGAGACAGACTCTTCAAGCGAGCCGACCAGCGGCATCGCGTTCCGCAGCAATGCCTTGAGCGCCGCACTTTCGCTGTCAGACAGGGTTTTCGTGTCCTTGTGGTCGGAAACGAAGCGCAAGATCTCGTTCAGCGCCTTAAGCGGCAGCTTGGTCGCATTGGCCCTGAAATCGATCGCTCCGATCTTGAATTCGCCCAAAGTTGCGTCATCGGAAGAAACCTTATCGTGGAAGGATTGCAGGCCCCCCATCATCTGAAGGTCGAGCTTATCCGGCTCGCCGCTGCTGGATGAGGAGAGCGCGTAGTTGATACCATCGATCGTGATATCGTTGTTCTCGACACCGTTGGTGTCGGTGGTCTTGGTGGCAAGCGTAATGCCGTTGCCCTTCACGTCCATCGAACGAACATAGTGGATGGCAGGGTCGAAGACGCCGGAGAAACTGGATGATGCCACCGCATAACGGAGCGCGACATCCGGGCTGCTGCCGGGCTTCGAACGGGCCGTGACGTCGATCGCATTGTTCCCCTCGATGTTCCAAAGGCCGCCGTCCTGCGGCGTGGCAAGGGCCATCAGCGGCTTGAGCCCCGCAACGTCGAAACCGCTGATATTCAATTTGTCGAAGAGCTTCTGCAGGTCATAGGTGATTTCGTAGTGACCGCTCGCCGGCGTCACAGTCACAAAGCCGCTTTTAACGAGATCGTCGGGCAGGAAATGCGTCAGGTTGCCGAGCAGGTCCTTGGCCCCCTGCTCATTGACGTCAGCCGCCTGCGAGGCGCCGGCCAAGCCGACGGCAAAAGCCGCGGCAGCGGCAACTGTTCTAAAACGCATAATTCACCCCCGTGATACTAGGAAAAACAATTTGAAAGCGGGAAAACCCTAAACGTGATTCTCAATTGAATGATGACGGTGCATGCGCGCTGGCGCCCAAGCTGGACGTGGCCTCAAAGCCCCTTCATCACCTGCCCGTTCACCGTGACGGTCCGGTTTTCGTCCATCGTGACATCCCAGCGCAGGCGGCCATCCGGATCGGTCTTGGCAAAGCCCTTGGCGGCCATCAGGCTGAAGGAAACGCCGTTCAGTTGCGGGTCCGTCTTTGCTGCATCCTGAATGGCAGCAACCGTCTTGTCGAAATTGCGCGCGAGGACCGTCGCCTGCAGCGAATAGCTTGGATGGTGCTTCGTGGAGCCCTTCAACGCGCCGGAGACCTCGAGGTCATAGACGCCGGAAGCCGCGCTGATCCTCGGGAATTCGAGGGTCCCGTAACCGCTCGGGAACATGGTGCGCTTCAATGCTTCGCCGGAAACCGGCGTTGCACGCGTCGACACTGCGTCCAGAACCGTGTCGATGATCCCTTCGAAATTGACGTTGGGAATTCCGAGCTGCACATCGACCGTTTCCGGCAGGAAAGGCGCGTAGGCCGGCGGAATAAGGCCGGCATCCGGTGTGAAATGCTCCGCCCGCAAGCCGAAATTGATGTTGGAGGCCTTTGTCAGACCATCCATCTTGAAACTGTAGTCCAACGTCTTGAGGCCGACCTTCCCTTTGTCGGTCGATACCTCTGCGTTGTTCAGCGTCACCGTCTCGTTCAGCGAACCGAATCCCGGCAAGGCGCGGCGCACCAGCTCCTCGAACTTTTCGCTGCCGCTCTCCGATAACTGTTTTGCCTTCACATGCTGGACGAAGAAGCGGATGAGCTCACGCAACTCCTTCGCCGGCAAGCTCGTTGCGGTCACTTTGACATCGACGCTATCGGCGCTCAGGCCGACGGATGGCGCGCCGGGTGCCGTGATCTGCTCGTTGAGATGCTGCAGCATGCCCTGCGATTGCAGGTCCACCTTGCCGGTCTCGCTGCTGTCGGTCACCGCATGGCTGAAGGACGCGCTGTCGATGGTGGCATCCACCTTGCGCCCGCTATTTTTACCGCTGCCGATGCTGGAAAACTTGGCACCGTTGCTCTTCACATCGATCGACCGCATCATCTCGATCGACGGGTCGAAAATGCCGTCAAGCGAGCTGGATGCGACCGAATAGGTTATGTCCGACGCCGGCGAATGAACCGAGACGTCGATGCTGTTGTCGCCCTTCAGATGCCATCTGCCTTGATCCAGCGGCTGCGCGAACAGCGACAGCGGCTTCAGGCCGGTAACGGAAAGCGCGCTGGAATTGACCTTGTCGAAGAATTTCGCGAGATCGTAGGTAATCTCATACTGATCGCCGGCCGGTTTGACGGCGACAAAACCGCTGCGGGCGAGATCCCGCGAGAGCGAATGCGTCAGGATACCGCGCAGTTCCTTTGCGCCCTGCTCGTTGACTTCAGCCGCCTGCGAAACGCCAGCGAGACCGATGGAAAAAACTGCGGCGGCGGCGATAGCCTTGGGGCCCATACCCGACCTCTCCCTTTGACGCTGATCGATTGGAGTCGACTGTTGAAGAGGCCGAACGTATATGTCAAGCCATTGATAGAAATAGCATCGTCGGCTCTTTATCATGAGTTGCATTGTCATCACAGATGCGCTTTCTCCGGAGATGCTTGCACCGTCGGCATCTTTGTATTATACGCCACGCGTCCGCGTAGACACCCTTGGAGGCAACGCGGATGAGGTAGGGCTTGCCCTCCTCCAGTTCAACCGGTTCTGATGAACGGATGAACTCTCCAAATAACCTCGAAAGGAATAGCCATGAGCCACGAAAGCTACGAGCTCAAGGCCGAGGCGCGCGAACGGGTTGGTAAGGGGTCCGCCCGTGAACTTCGCCGCAACGGTTTCATTCCCGCTGTCATCTATGGTGACAAGCAGGCCCCTATTTCGATCGCTCTCAACACCAATGAGGTGACGAAGCGCATTCATGCCGGTGGTTTCCTCACCACGATCGCGACGATCGACGTCGACGGCAAGAAGATCAAGGTTCTGCCGAAGGACTACCAGCTCGATCCGGTCCGCGACTTCACGGTCCACGTCGATTTCCTGCGCGTCTCCGGCAACACCCAGGTGACCGTTGAAATCCCGGTTCACTTCGAAAACCATGAAAAGTCCCCGGGCCTCAAGGCTGGCGGCGTGCTGAACATCGTTCGCCACGAAGTCGAAGTCCATTGCCCGGCCGATGCGATCCCCGAATTCTTCACTGTTGATCTGTCCGGTCACAAGGGCGGCGCCAGCATCCACATTTCGGATATTACGCTGCCGAAGGGCGTGTCCCCGGTCATCGCCGACCGCGACTTCACGATCGCAACGATCGTCGCTCCGGCTGCCGGTCTTGCAGAAGAAGAAGCTGGCGAAGAAGAAGCCGGCGCTTAATCGGCATCTTCATCGTGACGCATTCAGACCCGCCTCCCCTCTGGGGATGGCGGGTTTTTCATGTATAACTTCTAATAAAAGCAAAAAKAAATCTATTCGTTTTTGAAATTAATACTCGATTTAAATCCATTAACTCCCCGGTTTTTCAGCAACATTTAACAAATTCGTGAAAGTTTACGCGAAAGAGTTGTAGAGAACGGCCAACCCCAAGATCAGCCGGTCTACGACTGGGGAGCAAGCGGAACTATGAGTCATTCCGTCGAAAACAGGTTTTTCGCGATCGTCTGCGGCGCGCTGCTGGTTTTCGTCGCGCCGCTCTTCGTGCTGTTCCTCTTCCTTTCGTCCGAACGCGCCGAAAAGGAAATCAAAGACCATATCTCCGTCCTGCTCGTCGCCAATGCCCAGGCGCTGGCAAAGCCGCTGTGGGACCTCGATGAAGACAGCGTCACTCAGATCAGCGCGACGACGGTCGCCGAGGGTGCGATCGTCAAGGTCAATGTCCGCGACGTCTCCGGCCAGCTCGATGTTACGCAGACGACCATCCCGAGGTCCTACAAGGGCCTGCTGGAGTCCATCGCCCGCCCGATCATCTACAACGGTGTGGACGGCCCGAAAAATCTCGGCACCATTACCGTCTATTACCCCGCGCTCGGCCTCTTCGACGGCTTGAAGAATGAGGAGATCGTTTTCATCTCGATCTTCATCTTCGCCGTGCTGACCGTCTTTGGCGCGGCCCTCATCGGCAACCGCATCTTCATCATCCAGCCGCTGATGCGGCTGACCCACGCCGTCGAAGCGACCCGGCGGCTCGGCTCGCGCCATCATGTGGATTGGCAGTCGAACGACGAAATGGGCCGCCTCGCCAGCAGCTTCAACGACATGCAGAGCAAGCTGGAGCGTGAGGAAACCGAACTGAAGCTTGCCCACCGCCGCGCAACGGACACCTATAACCTGACGCCGGCCATGCTCTTTTCGCTCKACAAGGACGATTACATCGCCGCCGTCAGCGATTATTGGCTCGCCGCGACCGGCTATGCCCGCTCCGAGGTGCTGGGACGTAAATTCGCAAGCTTGGTCCTGCCGGAATCGCGCGAGAAATATACCGAACGCAAACGCAGCCGTTTGGACAGCGCCGCCCGTCTCGACGTTACGGTTAAATTCCTGTGCCGGGATGACCGGATCATGGACGTGCTGATCCTCGAAACCACGGCGATCCAGGATGGTGTTTCGCTCTCGGTCATGACCGACGTCACCGACCTCAAGCAGTCCGAAGACCGCAACCTCCGCCAGGCGATCACCGACCATCTGACCGGCCTTTTGAACCGTCAGGGTTTCGAAACGGCGCTCGATGCCAAGATCAACGAGGCGGATCTGCGCAAGCGCGAACTCGCCTGCCTCTTCGTCGATCTCGACCGCTTCAAATGGATCAACGACAATATGGGCCATGCCGCCGGTGACGCAGCGCTCCGCGAGCTGGTTTCGCGCATGCAGTCGCGATTGGTCCCGGGTGATATTGCCGCCCGCCTCGGCGGCGACGAATTCGCCATCCTGCTGCTCGCCGAAGATGCCGAGAAGAGAGCGATCGACATGGCCGCCCGGATCGCGGAGGTCTTCGACACGCCTTTCGGTGGCGACGCCCGCCTCAGCGCCAGCATCGGCATCGCCATCTACCCGCGTCATGCCGCCAACGCCGCAGAACTGCTGCTGAAATCCGACATCGCGATGTATGCGAAAAAGCGCGACGGCAAGAACGGCGCGCAGATCTTCGACAACAGCATGCTGGACGATTCCCGCCGCCGCGCCGAGCTGGAAAGCCATATCGAAAGCGGCCTGAGCGACGACTGGTTCGAGGCGCATCTTCAGCCGATCGTCAATATCGATGATCGCTCCATCGCCGGCTTCGAAGCGCTGATGCGCCTGCATCACCCGCAGAAGGGCATCCTGCCGCCGGCACGGATCATCGACGTTGCCGAGGAGACCGGCTCGATCGTGCGCATCGGCAATCGCGTCATGGAAAAGGCGATCTCCCACTTTGCCCGTCTCTCGCGCCTCGACGGCATGCAGGACACCTATCTCGCCATCAATTTCTCGCCGCTGCAATTCGAGTCCGGACTGCCGATGCGCATCGCGGCCCTGCTGTCCCGCTACGATATCCGCCCCGAACGCATCGTCGTCGAAATCACCGAAGCCGTGCTCATGGACGACAATCCGGAGACACGCACGGTCATCAACGAGATCTGCCGCTACGGCTGCCGCATCGCGCTCGACGACTTTGGCACCGGCTACTCTTCGCTGAGCTACATCAACCGCTTCCCGGTCGACATCATCAAGATCGACCAATCCTTCATCCGCGCGATCAACGACATTGCCTCGGATGTCAGTCTCAAGAGCCGTATGCTGGTCGAAAGCATCACGACCTTGTCGCACAAGATGAACTGCACCGTGATTGCAGAAGGCATCGAGACCGAGGAAGAGTGCGCTACCCTGCGCGCCATGGGGCTCGACTACGGTCAGGGCTACCTGTTCCACCGGCCGCAGCATCCGAACGACCTGATGAAGGCGCTTGCGGGACCGCGAGCTGATCACCTTACCCCTGTGGCGCAAGCATCATAGAGAAACGAGGAACTACATGCGAAAACTGCTGCTCCTGGTATTTTTCGGCCTGTCCTCCCTCACGCTCCTCCACGGGGCGCAAGCCGCAACCGTCAACTTTACCACGGAAGAATATCCGCCCTTCAACTATCGCGACGGCAAGACTCCCGTCGGCGCGACTGTCGAGCAGGTGGAAAAGATAATGACGGACATCGGCGTCGACTATTCGATCGAGGTGCTGCCCTGGGCGCGAGCCTATAATGAGGCACTGACGGCACCGATGACCTGCGTCTTTGTCGCCGCTCACAACAATGAGCGCGACAAGCTGTTCAAATGGGTCGAGCCGCTGCTGGTCGATCGCAACGTCCTGATCAAGCATACCGGATCCAGCGTCACCGCCACGACGCTGGACGAAGCGCGGAAGTATCTCGTCGGCACATGGCGGGGCGATTATACCGAGACGACGCTGCGGCAAGCCAATTTTGCAAGGATCGATATCGGCGCCGACTTCAAGGCAACACTCAAAAAGCTTATGAGCGACCGTATCGACCTGATGCCGATATCTGAATTCTATTTTGACAAGCTGAAGCAGGACGGAGACGCCGTTGAAAAGGTCACCGTTCTCTCCGAACAGCCGATGAGCATCGCCTGCCACAAGGATTTCCCGAACGATCTTCTGAAGAAGATGCAGGCCGCGCTGGACAAGCTGATCGCCGACGGCACGCAGAAGCAGATATTCCTGAAGTACGGCCTGCACCTCGGCAACTGACGCGGTTGCTGCCTTGACTTTGCCGCCAATTCGCTGTCGTGAAGGGCATCGGCATTTTCCAAGGGGTGAAGCGCAATGCTTCTTATCGCGGGTCTCGGCAATCCCGGCGCCAAATATCAGGGCAATCGTCACAATATCGGCTTCATGGCCGTGGACGCGATCCATCGCCGCCACAGCTTTTCGCCCTGGTCGAAGAAATTCAGGGCGGAGATTGCCGAAGGCGAACTCGGGGGCCAGAAAGTTCTGCTGATCAAGCCGCAGACCTTCATGAATCTCTCGGGTGAATCCGTCGGCGAGGCCATGCGCTTCTACAAGCTGGAGCCTTCCGATCTCGTCGTGATCTATGACGAACTCGATCTGGTGGCCGGCAAGGCACGGCTGAAGACCGGCGGCGGCCATGGCGGCCATAACGGCATCAAATCGATCGACGCCCATTGCGGGCGCGAATACCGGCGGCTGCGTCTCGGCATCGGTCATCCCGGCGTCAAGGAGCTGGTGCACAATCACGTACTCGGCGATTTCGCCAAGGCGGACCGGAGCTGGCTGGAGCCGCTGTTCGACGCGCTCGCCGACAATGCCGACATGCTGGTGCGTGGCGAAGATTCGCAGCTCATGAACAAGATCGCTCTGGCCCTCGGCGGCAAGGCGGAAGAAGAAGCGCCGAAGCCGGAAAAGAAGGCCGTGGCCAAATCGCACATCCACCAGGCGCGCAGTCACAATCAGCCGCGGATGCCTGAGAGCGGCCCGATGGCCGAGATGCTGAAGAGAATGTTCGGCAAGAAGGGCGATTGAAATGGCGGAGCCAGCAGGAGACGGGGCCGCGGACATTGTAATCCGTCCGGCCGCCACCGGCGACCTGCTAGCGCTGCTGGCTCTCTACCGCCATCTCAACCACGACGATCCCGACATGGATTTGGGCTTTGCGGAGGACCGCTTCGCGGCGATTTTAGCCCATCCGGGCATGACGATCTTCGTCGCCTTCGAAGGCAACCTCGCGGTTTCCTCCATCACCCTGGTCGTCATCCCCAACCTGACGCGTCGTGGCGCTTCCTATGCGCTGATCGAAAACGTCGTCACCCATGCCGACCATCGCCAGCGTGGCCACGCACGGGCGCTGATCAAAACGGCCATCGCAACGGCCTGGGAGAAGAATTGCTATAAGGTGATGCTGCTCACAGGATCGAAGGAGCCGGCGACGCTGCGCTTCTATGCCAAATGCGGCTTCACGCAGGACAAGACCGGTTTCCAGATCCGGCGTCCTGCCGCAGGCTGATAGCTCTGCCCGAGCCTATTCTTCCGGTTCCGTGGTGAACATCAGCGGGAAACCGGCGCTCTTCGCCAGATCGATCGCTTCCTTTGCCCTGGTTTCGGCAATATCCCTGGCGCAGACCATGACAACGCAGGTGCCGAGCTTATGCGCGGTCATCATGACGCGATAACCGGTCTCCTCGCTCATACGGAAGACCGCCTTCAGCACCATGATGACGAATTCGCGCGGGGTGTAATCGTCATTGACGAGAATGATCTTGTAAAGCTTCGGCCGATCGAGCTTCGGCTTCGTCTTAGTCTTCGGTTTTAGGACGACATCATTGTCACTCATCGGGCTCACCGTTGATGACAGGGAAAAAGGATTTGTGGCTGATAGCAAATTTATACTGCACCGCAACCAGTCATTCAAGGAAAACAACGTTTTCGGTAGGACCGGCAGATCAATCGATCGTGAGGAACAGCTCCTATCGCTGGCGCTTCCGGCTTCCCTTCTCTACAGAAAAACGGCGCATCCGCCCTGCAAGGCTTGACCCGCAACGGCCCTTCGCCCATACGCACAGCAAAGTTTTTCAAGATATGGACAAGGTGCCATGGGTTTCAAATGCGGTATCGTCGGATTGCCGAATGTCGGCAAGTCCACTCTCTTCAATGCGCTCACCAAAACGGCGGCGGCGCAGGCGGCGAATTATCCCTTCTGCACGATCGAGCCGAACACGGGTGAAGTGGCGGTTCCCGATCCGCGCATGCGCAAGCTTGCCGACGTCGCCAAGTCGAAAGAGCTGATCCCGACGCGTATCTCCTTCGTCGACATCGCCGGTCTGGTGCGCGGCGCGTCGAAGGGCGAAGGCTTGGGCAACCAGTTCCTCGCCAATATCCGCGAAGTCGACGCCATCGTTCATGTGCTGCGCTGCTTCGAAGACAGCGACATCACCCACGTCGAAGGCCGCATCAATCCGGTCGCCGACGCCGAGACGATCGAGACCGAGCTGATGCTCGCCGACCTCGAAAGCCTGGAGCGCCGCACCGAGCAGACGCGCAAGCGCGCCACCGGCAAGGACAAGGAATCCATGGCGATGCTGCCGATCATGGATGCCTCGCTCCAACTGCTGAACGAAGGCAAGCCGGTGCGCACCCTGCTGTCGAAGCTCGACGCTGAGGAAATCCGCATCCTCAAGGGCTTGAACCTTCTGACCTCGCACCCGGTCCTCTATGTCTGCAACGTCGCCGAGGCCGATGCCGCAACCGGCAACGAGCACACAGCCGCCGTCGCCGCCATGGCGAAGGAACAGAATTCCGAAGTGGTGATCATTTCCGCCGCCATCGAAGCGGAAGTGGCGCAGCTCCCCGAAGACGAATCCAAGGAATTCCTCTCCGCTCTCGGCCTAGACGAAGCCGGCCTCGACCGGCTGATCCGCGCCGGCTATAAGCTGCTGCACCTCATTACCTATTTCACCGTAGGTCCGAAGGAAACACGCGCCTGGACGATCGAACGGGGCACCAAGGCCCCGCAGGCCGCCGGCGTCATCCATTCCGACTTCGAACGCGGCTTCATTCGCGCCAACACCATCGCCTATGACGACTACATCGCCTTCAACGGTGAAACGGGCGCCAAGGAAGCCGGCAAGGCGCGCGACGAAGGCAAGGAATACGTCGTCCAGGACGGCGACGTCATCCACTTCCGCTTCAACACGTAAGACAGGATTACCGGCCTCAGCGGAGCGCCGGCAGCCTCCCCTGGACGGATGCCGGCAGCAGCCGGACGACAGCGCGGCGCAGATGTGGCCAGCCGACACCGATCACCAGCACGATCAGGCCGACAATCATCAGCACGATGAAGCTGACCTTGTCGAGCCCGGCATTGTTCTGCCGGAGAATGGCCCCGATGGCGACGCCTAGCGACGTCAGCCCTGCGGTCACGAAAGCACGTCTGTCGATGATCAGACCGACCAGCATCATGATCACCACAATGGCGACGATGATCAGCGCCTGCGCGTAGCCGCCATACTCGGCGGTGGCAGCGAAAAATGTGCCGCTGCTGCCGGCCCTAATCTGAAATGCCAGCAGGATCGCGGTGTAAAGCAGCGCCGGCGCCGTGACGAGATGCAGCCAGAAAGCCACATCCGAGCGACGCGTCCTGCGGCTGGGATCGCTGAGATCGAAACGCATCGCCACGGCAAATGCCCCAAGTGCGGCCGCAAACATGATGCCGAGCGACGGCAGCGGATAATTCAGCACGACATCCGATGTGCCGGTGGCAAGACCGATCAGATAGAAAACGGCGGCGAGCAATAGCGTGAACAGCGAGAAGAGCAGCATCGCCAGTGACAGGGGCACGCGATAGCGCCAATAAAAGAGCGCAAGCAGCGGCGGGAACGGCAAGGCAATCGTCATCCAGGAGGTCATGAGGCCCAGGCCGCCGGCATTTTGCGTACCGAAATGCATGACGGCTACCCAGAAGGTCCAATGGACCAACGCGATCGTCAACACGACGGCGGGAAGCGCCAGACGTTGGCGGCGGACCAGGATTTCGGCCAGGATGATGATGGCCGGTAGTGGACCATAATAGCCGGTGAGCCCCCACAGGCCAACAAGCAGGACGATGATGCCGATGGTGATTAGCACGTCATGGAAGCCACGAATGAAACGCGGCGCTTCGCTGTCCTCCAGCGGGTTCGCCACGTCGTCCTCGCGAGGCTGCGAAAGATCGTGCCTGATGGTCGCCCCTTTGACGCCGATATTTCGCTCGGCGAGATAAGGCAAAAGCCGTGTGGCCTGATCCGAGGAGATGATCCCCTCGCCGGCGGCGCCTTCCAGCGCGGTCTTGAGATCGCTCATGTCATTCCTGCCTGATGATATCGTTGCCCAGCCTCATCATATCGCCGGTACACAATCAAGGGCTGCGAGGCAGCCGACACCATTCGCCGCGCCTCTTTTCCCATAGCGGCCATGAAAATGCTTGCACCATTGCCGCCTCGCATGCGATTGCGCACGGACGGAATGAAGAGACTGGTGACGGATATGGCAAAATTGACATATGAGGATTTTCAGCCCGAACAAGTGTTTCCGCTCGGCCCGAAACATGTGACCGCGGAAGAGATCGTCGAGTTTGCGCGCGAGTTCGATCCGCAACCGATGCATCTCGACGAAGCTGCCGGTCGCGCCAGCATCCTGGGCGGGCTCGCAGCCTCCGGCTGGCACACCTCGGCAATGTTCATGCGCATGATGACCGACAGTTATCTGCTGAACACCGAGGCCGAAGGCGCACCGGGCATCGACTTCATGGACTGGAAGAAGCCGGTTCTGGCAGGCGATACGCTCTCGGGACGGTCGATCGTGCTCGAATCCCGCGCCATGCGTTCCCGCCCCGGCATCGGCATTGTCCGATTCCGTCATGAGGTGGAAAACCAACGCGGCGAGCTCGTTTGCCTCGGCGAAAACGCGACGATGATCCGCATGCGCTTACCCATGGAGGTTTCCGCATGAAGATGACGGAGCTTTATCCGATCGGTGCGCGCGCCGAGATCGGCAACCATACGTTCACCGCCGAAAATATCGTCCGTTTCGCCTCGCGCTTCGATCCGCAGATTTTCCACATGGATGCGGAAGCGGCCAAACACACATTGTTCGGTGGGCTCTGCGCCTCCGGTTGGCATACCTGCGCGGTCTGGATGCGCACCTTCGTCGACTATTGGAAAAGCGAAACCGCGCGCCTCCAGGCCGAAGGCAAAAAACCGCCAAATCTCGGCCCTTCTCCCGGGTTCCAGAAGCTGCAATGGCTTCGCCCGGTCTTTGCCGGCGACACCGTCGCCTACGGCGTGACCTTGCTTGCCAGCCGCCCCTTGGCGTCACGCCCCGGCTGGACGCTCAACACCATCCTCTGCGATGGAGCCAACCAGCACGGCGCGGCAGTGTTGCGGTTCGAAAGCACCGTGCTGGAATTCGAGTAAAGCCTTCGCCCCTTTTGGAGGTGAAGGCATGCTGTTCTTCAATGCCCTGCGAATTCCACCAGGGTGTGAACCGGCACATCGAGCGCTTCCAGCTTCTTGCGGCCACCGAGATCCGGCAGGTCGATGACGAAGCAGGCGGCAACGACCTGGGCGCCGATCTGGCGCAGCAATTGGGTGGCGCCCACTGCGGTGCCGCCGGTAGCGATGAGGTCGTCGACCAGGATCACCTTCTCGCCGGGATTCACCGCATCGCGATGCATCTCCATCTCATCGACACCATATTCCAGGCTATAGGCGATGCGCACGATATCGTGCGGCAGCTTGCCCTTCTTGCGGATCGGCACGAAGCCGGCCGACAACTGATGCGCCACCGCGCCGCCCAGAATGAAACCGCGTGCCTCCATGCCGGCGACCTTGTCGATCTTGGTGCCGGCGTAGGGCTGCACCAGCGCGTCGACTGCACGGCGAAATGCCTTGGCATTGCCGAGCATCGTGGTGATGTCACGGAAGATGATGCCGGGTTTTGGATAATCCGGAATGGAGCGGATGCTGGCGGCAAGCTCCGAAGCGATAGTGTCCATGTAAATATGTGCTCTCAGGCTATGATTGGGCGCGGCGCACACTATCAAGACGGCGTGCTCGATACCAACAAAAAAGGCGACCCTGAAGGCCGCCTTTCGCTGATTGCATGGCTGAGGCGCTTAGTGGGCGCCGGCCTTGGCATAGACCGAACGCTTGGTGAGGTAGATCAGCGCCGAGAAGATCAGCAGGAAGATGATGACCATGAAGCCGAGTTGCTTGCGGTCTTCGAG